>JBGSLM010000198.1:0-13505 GCA_041740755.1 Parvularculaceae bacterium
GCGGCGCCGCCGATGACGATGTTCTGCGGCGTCGAGCGCTTCAGCCACATCGAATAGACAACGACGTAAAAGAATATCGTGAATGCGAGAAGGCCCGCCGCAACATAGTTTGACGCCAGCGCAAGCAATGCGACCGACAGCGCGCTAAGCAGCAGGCCGAATCCGGCGGCTTCCGATTTCGGCACCAGCCCCTGCGGAATAGGCCGGCTGATTGTTCGCGCCATCACCGCGTCGATATCTGCGTCCCACCACATATTGAGCGCGCCAGACGCGCCGGCGCCGACCGCGATCGCAAGAAGGGATGCAAAAGCAAGACCGGGATGAATCGCTGCGCCGCCTGCGACGGCGGCGATCATGCCGACCAGCGCCGTGAAAATCACCAGCGACATGACGCGCGGCTTCAAAAGCGCGAAGTAATCCTTCGGCCCGGCGAAGGCGGAACGTGTGGGCATGTCGGTCATGGCCGCGCTTATGCCCGAACGCCCTGCCCCTTTCAAATGCAAAGCGGCCGCAGGTCGCCCGGCGGCCGCTCCTGTCAGCTATTAGGTTAGCCTAACCGCGGTTCATGGCGGCTTTCACGCCGAAAACCAGGAAGATCAAAAGCATGAACGCTATGAAGTAGGCGAGCAGATTGCCGGCCGACAATTCATAGAATTGCGCGATGCTGGCGTTGATCTGATTGACCGCGCGGCCGCCTGTCTGGCTCGCGACCGACCCGCCGTCCGCTGCGACTGGTCCCTTCATGACGCCGCGCAAAAATCCGCCCAACGCGAACAGGACAAGCGCCATCAGCGTCATCGACCCGATCTGGGTCCCGCGCTGCATGACGAAGGCGGCGACAATCACGGATCCGACCGCGATCACCATGCCGATCAGATCTCCGCCGATAAATGTCGATTTGAATACGCTGATTACGTCGCTGAGGATGGTTTCGAGCATGCGGCCCCTCCGTTTTTGCTCAGTCCGAAATGCGGCCGACCCCCGACCGCCTCGCGCGCAAAGTTAACGCTATTTGACCATCGCCGCCAGAAGCAATCCTTGCCGCAGCGCAACACGAAAAACCCCGGCGGTCGCCCGCCGGGGTTGCTGATCGAAATCCGCTCTATCTGCGCCTAATGGAAGGCGTGCGCGTCGCCCTTGTCGAAGCGCGGCAGCTCATTGAACTGGTGGAAAGGCGGCGGCGACGGCAGCGTCCATTCGAGCGTCGTTGCGCCTTCGCCCCACGGATTGGCGGGCGCCTTCTTGTTGTAGATGAAGAAGGCGTCGATGAGCTTGATCACGAAAACACCCATGCCGGCGAGCATCACATAATAGCCGTAGGTCGAAATCAGGTTCCAGTGCGCATAGGCCTCAGGATAGTCGATGTAGCGGCGCGGCATGCCCTGAAGGCCAAGGAAGTGCTGCGGGAAGAAGACAAGATTGACGCCGACGAACATGAACAGGAAGTGCAAATTGCCTAGCGATTCCCGATACATTTTGCCCGTCATTTTCGGGAACCAGTAATACCAGGCGGCGAAGATCGACCACACTGCGCCAAGCGACATTGTGTAATGGAAGTGCGCGACGACGTAATAAGTGTCGTGGAGGAAATGGTCGACGCCGGCGTTCGCTAGAACAACGCCCGTGACGCCGCCGACCGTGAACAGGAAAATAAAACCGATCGCCCAGATCATCGGGGTGCGGAATTCGATCGACCCGCCCCACATTGTCGCGATCCAGGAGAAAATCTTGATGCCGGTCGGAACCGCGATGACCATCGTCGCGGCGATGAAATAGGCTTTCATATTCACGGTGAGGCCGACCGTATACATGTGGTGCGCCCACACGATGAACCCGACGAAGCCGATTGCAACCATCGCGTAAGCCATGCCGAGGTAACCGAAGATGGGCTTTTTCGAGAACGTCGAAACGATGTGCGAGATAACGCCGAAGCCCGGAAGGATGAGAATGTAGACTTCCGGATGGCCGAAGAACCAGAACAGATGCTGGAACAAAAGCGGGTCGCCGCCATCCGCCGGATTAAAGAACGCCGTGTTGAAATTGCGATCCGTCAGCAGCATCGTGATCGCGCCGGCGAGGACAGGCAACGAGAGGACGAGCAGGAAAGCCGTCACAAGCACCGACCATGCGAACAGCGGCATTTTGTGCAACGTCATGCCGGGCGCGCGCATATTGAAGATTGTCGTGATGAAGTTGATCGCGCCGAGAATCGAGGACGCGCCCGCAAGGTGCAGCGACAGGATCAAAAGGTCCATCGCCGGCCCCGGATGGCCGGTGTTCGAGGATAGCGGCGGATACAGCACCCACCCGCCCGCAAAACCGAGATATTGGCCGTAGCCCGGCGCAAACATCGACATCGTGGCGAGAATGCCCGCCGCCACATAGAGCCAGAATGAGATGTTGTTCATTCGCGGAAAGGCCATGTCCGGCGCGCCGATCATGATCGGGACGAACCAGTTGCCGAAGCCGCCGATCAGCGCGGGCATCACCATGAAGAAGATCATGATGAGGCCATGGTAAGTGATGAGGACGTTATAGAAGTTTTCAGCTTCCGCTTCGCTGCCCGAGGCGACAAACGCAGTAAGAATTTGAATTCCCGGATGCGCAAGTTCTGCGCGCATGAGGCCCGAAAGCGCGCCGCCGAAAATGCCGGCGCAGATCGCAAAGATCAGATAGAGCGTGCCGATGTCCTTGTGGTTGGTCGAAAAGAGCCAGCGGACGAGGCCTTTGGGCGTGTGATCATGCGAATGATCGTGTGCGTGCCCGTGCGCGGCGCCGGGGGCATGATCGTGACCGGCGTGTGAATGTTCATGAGCCATGGGTAAACCTTCGTCCTTGCCCTGAATTATTGCGACGCCGCGCCGTCGGAGACGGCGGCGACACGAGACTGATCATCAAGCGAAGCGACTGCGCCGAACATCGGCTCCATCCCCGCTTCGACGCGCTTTGCATTGACCCATGCTTCAAAGGCCGGGCGCGATACGACCTCGACAGCGATCGGCATCGCCGAGTGGCGCACGCCGCAGATCTCGGAGCACTGGCCGTAATAGACGCCTTCCTTGTCCGCCTTGAACCACGTTTCATTGAGGCGGCCCGGGACCGCATCGACCTTGATGGCCATATTTGGAAGCGCCCAGGCGTGAATGACATCGCGCGCGGTCGTGACGACTCTGATCGTTTCGCCGACCGGAACGACGACGCGGTTATCGACTTCAAAACGATAGAGTTCCGGCGTCGTTTTTTCCTTCGGCAGCATGTTGGCGGAAAATTCGAAGTCGCCGAAATCAGGATAGGAATAGGTCCAGCCCCACTGGAAGCCTATCGCCTTCAACGTCATCGACGGCGCAAGCGCGATCTCCTTGTCGGCGCCGGCGCCGACAAGGCTGCGGCCGAGGCGAATCACCAGGCGGTCGCCCGCCTTCGGCGGCTCTTTCATCTCGATCGCAATCTTCGGCGACCCGAGGCCGTCGAGCGTATAATCCTTTCCGGGCGTCAGGCCGGCAGCGCCCGAGGCGTTGCCGAGAAACACCTGCACGTGACGATCCGCCGCCGCCATACGGCTGGCCGGAAAGTCGTTATCGACAGTGAACACAGTGGTCGATCCGTCAGCGTCCGCAACGATCTGCTTTCCGTCCGGGATGACGTCTTCCTTGTACAACAGGTCGAATGAAGGAAGCGCGATGGCAAGGAGGATCAAAATCGGAATGCCGGTCCAGATAATTTCGACCAGCGTGTTGTGGCTGAATTTCCTGGGCGTCGGGTTCGCCTTCGAGTTGTAGCGCGCCATCACGTAAAGAAGCAGCGCCAGCACAACCAGGCTGACGATCGAGATTATCGGCATCAGGATGATGTTGTGGAAAAAGTGGACTTCTTCCGCAAGCTTCGACGCCGCCGGCAGCATCCCGATCTCGCCGTCGACCGGCGAATATTCCGTCTGCGCCGCAGCGACCCCGTGGGCCGCAATCGCCGCCGCAAATCCCGCAATCAATTTCGTCATGAGGCCCTCAAAAATCATCAGTCGAACGGCCGCGCGCCGCCCGCCGCTCCGGTCGGCAGGGCTTGGCGCCGCCGGCCGGAAAGGTCAATGGTTGGGGAAGGCTTATAGGCGCTTCCGGCGCTGCGCGTCACCCAAGCCGGGAAGAGAAAAAAGGTCGCAGCACGAGCGCCGCGCGCCATTGCCTAAGCGCTTGGCCGCGCTTAGGTCTTGCCCATGACCCAATCTCTCTTTTTCAAACAGTCCGGCCTTGATAAGGCGCGCACGCAATCGATCGTTGACGATGCGCTGAAGGACGCGGACGATGGCGAGCTGTTTCTTGAATACTCGCAGTCCGAAGCATTCGTCTTCGATGACAACCGTCTGAAAACTGCAAGCTATAGCGTCGATCAGGGCTTCGGCCTGCGGGCCGTCTGCGGCGAATCGACCGGTTACGCCCATGCGTCCGATCTTTCCGAAGCGGCGTTGAAACGCGCAGCGTCGGCGGTTCAGGCGGTGAAGACCGGCCGTGGCGGGTTGCTCGCGGCGGGCCCGGCCCGGACCAACATCAAGCTTTATCCGGACGACAATCCGCTGGATGCGCTTCCCTTTGAGGCGAAGGCTAAGCTGCTTGCCGATATCAACGACTACGCCCGGTCGAAAGACGGCCGCGTGCGGCAGGTTTCGGCGTCGCTCTCCGGGGAATGGTCGGCGATCGAGATCGTTCGTCCCGGCGGCGAAATCATCCGCGACATCCGTCCGCTGGTCCGGCTCAACGTGTCGGTGACGGCGGGCGACGGAGATCGCCAGGAATCTGGAACTTACGGCGCCGGCGGCCGCGAGGGCTATGCCCGTTTCATCGCGCCCGGCGCCTGGCGCGGCTATGTCGATGAGGCGCTCCGCCAGGCGCTCGTCAATCTTGAGGCGGAGCCTGCGCCCGCCGGCGAAATGGAAGTCGTGCTTGGGTCCGGCTGGACCGGCGTCCTCCTCCATGAAGCTGTAGGCCACGGGCTTGAGGGCGATTTCAACCGAAAGAAGACCTCCGCTTTTGCCGGCCGCCTCGGCGAACGGGTCGCCGCCCCGGGCGTCACTGTCGTTGACGACGGAACAATCGACGGGCGGCGCGGATCGCTCTCGGTTGACGATGAAGGGACGCCGACCTCGCGCACCGTCCTTATCGAAGACGGCATCCTCAAGGGCTACATGCAAGACAGGCTTAACGCACGGCTGATGGGCGTGCCCGTCACAGGCAATGGACGGCGCGAGAGTTTCGCCCACCAGCCGATGCCGCGCATGACCAATACGTTCATGCTTGCCGGCGACAAGACGCCTGAGGAAATCATCCGTACGGTGAAAGACGGCATATACGCCGTCAACTTTTCCGGCGGACAGGTCGACATCACGTCGGGAAAATTCGTCTTCAACTGCACCGAGGCCTATCGCGTGAAGAACGGCAAGATTGGCGCGCCGCTGAAAAACGCCGCGCTGATCGGCGACGGACCGAGCGTGCTGACGCGCGTCTCAATGATCGGAAACGATTTTGCGCTTGACCCCGGCATTGGCGTTTGCGGCAAGGCGGGCCAAGGTGTACCCGTCGGCGTCGGCCAGCCGACGATCAAGATCGACCGGCTGACCGTTGGCGGCGCCGGCGCTTAATCTGCAGCGTCAGCTTCGATAATCGCGGTTACGTCTTTCAGATCATAGACGTATTTATCCGACTGCATGAGCCAGGATCGTTCATCCGCGATCAGGGGAATTTCCGTTCCGCTAATCGCCGCGAGAATGATTCGCCAGTTGTTTTCAGGCGTTCTCGTCAAATAGGGCGGCCCAAATTTCTGAGGATCCCAGTAGATCGCATTCAGGATGCCGAATTTCTCGCGGACCTCGTCGTCCGTGAATGAATGCATGTCGATTTCCGGGTCTTCATGCAGGCGCCTTGGATACGGCCCCTCGTCGGCTTGTACGACGAAGATCAGGCCCCGGTCTTTTTTCATCGCAATGTTGCGGTCAAAAATTTCAATGAGACGCTGATTGAGAAATTCGACATAACCCGCATAGGCGGCGCGATAGTCATCCCAGCGTGTGCCGTAGCCTGGGTAATAAACATGTTCGATGCAGGCGCCGGACCTGTCCATCGTAACCGGATCATGCGGCAAAGTCAGATGCGCAAACACGTACAAAGGCCGGTCTGACGCCTCCCTCGCGCGCTCCAGATAATCGAGCTGGTTTTTCAGCCGTTCGCACTCATTGCGCTCGACGAATCCGCCGCGCGTCGCGAACCACGCAAAGGGAGTCGTGCGCAGGAGCGCATGTTCGAATTCATTGAGAGACGACCAGAGCGTTTTGGCGCCGTAATACTCAAACTCGGCGTTTGGATTATGCCGCGTCTCCTGCCACCAGGCGCCAAGATGTTCGTAGCGATAGCCGGCTCCGCGCAGAATTTCCTGCGCCGCGTTGTCGGCGATCATGCGCCGCAGCGGCGCGCGGTCAAAAGACGAAGGCGTCGCCGCAGCGGCGACGGCGTCAAGAGCGGACATGTTCATCGAAGAGGCGAGCGAGGAAACCGTCTTTGCGTGATTCGACCTTGCGCGGCGCTCGATATGAAAGCCGCGCGATTCGAGCGCCGCCTCAAATCCGGAATTGTCGTGGTCAAAAACGCGACGCAGCGTTTCCGCATCGCCATACCTGTCCGGCACGATGTAAATGATGTCGGGAAGATCGGCATCGCTGAAAACAGGTCTTGGCGCGGCGGCGATGAGCTCCTCCGCCGCGGCGTCCGCACTCCCCCCGCCCCGCGAGACGTCCATCGCCGCAAGGACGCTAAGGCCTAACGCGACCGAAGCCGTCGTGAAGAAAAGAAATCCCGCAAGCGGTTCGGCCTTACGCCTGCTGACGACGTAGACGCAGACTGCACAGACTGCGGCGAGACCGAAGACGCCGGCAAAAAGCGATCCATCTTCGTCCAGTCCCAAAAACTCGCCGACGCCATAAAATCCCACAAATTTGAATAGGGCGAAAAGCATGATCGGAAGAGCGATTGCGACGGTCCTGCAAAGGCCGCCAGCAAAGACGAGTGCTGCAGGCGCAAACGTCGCGAATGCAAGCAGGACGACGCCCGGACGCAGAATTTCAATCGGCGCGACTTCGCCCGGATTGTCGATAATGACGCCGGCAATTGCGATCACGCAAACAGCGACGGATGACCCGATCGACATCAGGCCAGTCCTGTCAAAGCGTGATCCGCGCACGATGTTCGAAACCGGTTCGACCGTCATTTTTTTCCGGCGTTGCGTCTGCTGCAAACTGCCGGGGCGTCGTGTAAAATTGGTTAATGAATTCCTTTTATGAGGCGCCGCAGGGTTGCGCGGACCGGGTTTAGATTTTCCTCCGTATCATCTGAACGCCGACGATTGCGCCGAACGCAGCTTGAATTCCGTAGATGACGAATGCGCCGGCGACATGCATGTCCAATGCGCCTGACGCCAAAAGCGCCGCCGGTACGAGCCCAGCCGCAATCCCTGCGATGCCGGTGACGGGCGCGTTTCGCCTGAAAAGGTCGGCGCCCCACAAGGCGAAGGCTGCCGAAATCGCGAACACGGCTTCAAAGGCCAGCGCCTGATTGAGTTCCCATGCGAAGTCTAGAATGTCCTGCATCGCGCCGCGCTCGATTAAAGCTGGAACCGCAAAGCCGTTGATCGTCGCGGCGAGCAAATTCCCGATTGCGCCAGCGCCGTAAAAGACCATACCGGCCATAACCGGCAGCCGCGCGAGATCGCGCTTTGCCGCAAACTGCGCGTAGCCGGTCGCCATCATGAGGACGAGTATCATCATCGCGCCGTGAACAGATCGCGCCAAAGGCGCGTTATCTGCGCCGGTCGGATGATGCGCCATCACCAGCACCGAGAGGATTGAGACCGCCGCCAGCACCCCGCCTGATTCACGGACCTGCAATCCAGATTTCATTTCTCCGACCTCCATCATACGTCTCCTCTACTTCGCCTGACATTGCTGTGCGGTAGGCTAGATTGAGTGCGGCGGGCGAGGTACGGACTTCTCGTCGAAAAAGTCCGGTGACAGCGATCCGGCGCGGAGCCATTTCAACCATGACGCCTGAACCCAAAGGCGCGCGCGCAAGCATTATCTCGGCGTTCAATCGCCTCATCCTCTCGCGCCGAAAATTAAGGCCGCGCGTCGCTGACGTTCTTGAGGAGGCGGGCGTCGCGCGGTCTACCTTTTACGAACATTTCGACGGCCGCGATTCGCTTCTTCTGACAGCGGTGCGCGGCCCTCTTGGCGTCGTCGCCGCGGCCGCCGCAGGTCCGGGCGATGCGACAGATCTTGCGCGAATCCTCGATCACCTTCGGGAAAACCGCCGCGGCGCTGTCGAACTTCTGACCGGGCCCTTGGGTCCGCGCGTTGTCAGAACGCTTGCCGCCCTCATTGTTGAAAAGTGCGGCGACACCGTCAGCGCAAACAAGACCGCACTCCATCTTGCCGACATGCAGTTAGGTTTCATCCGGCTATGGCTTTGCGGCGAGACGCCTTATGCATCCATCGACCTTGCGGAATTGATGATCCGCAGCGCCAAAGCGCAAAGAAAAGCCATCGCACCCGGCGAGACATCATAGGCGGCGTTTGTCAAACACGGTCTTCTTCGTCGTTCTCCTCGCCGCCTTCATGCACGCGGCGTGGAACGCCATCATTAAAGACCGGGGCGACCGGTTTTTCTCGATTTCGACGCTTGGCGTCGCACAAGGATTGATCTGTCTTGCAATCCTTCCGTTCGTCGGTGCGCCGGAAGGCAAGACCTGGGTCTGGATATTCGCGTCCGCTTTGCTCCACACCGGCTACAAGCTGTTTCTCATTCGCGCCTATACCGCGGGCGATCTTGGACAGATCTATCCGCTCGCCCGCGGATCGGCGCCGTTATTGTCGTCGCTCATCGCACTCTTTTTCCTTCAGGAGACGCTTGGGCCGTTCATTTGGGCCGGCGTCGTCACCTTGTGCGGCGGAATCGCCCTGATGTCGTTCAAGGGCGGATCCGTCGGCTCGCTTAACGCAAAGGCGGTGCTGTGGGCGCTTGGAACATCGCTTTTCATCACTGGCTACACTGTCGTCGATGCGATCGGCGCGCGCGGCGCGGCGTCGGCCGTCACCTATATTGTCTGGATGTTTGTCTTCGACGGACTGGCGATCGCACTCGTCTATGGCGCTGTCCGGCGGGGCCGCGTTGTCGCAATCACGAAGGAGTTGCCCTTTGGAATCGTGACCGCAATTTTGTCGCTTGGCGCCTACTGGCTTATCATCTGGGCGATGACAAAAGCGCCGATCGGCGAGGTCGCGGCGCTGCGCGAATCTAGCATACTTTTCGCGCTGGCGATTTCGATCCTGTTCCTGCGCGAGCGCGCATCGCCCTGGCGCATCGCTTCGGCGGCGTTGATTCTCGCCGGTGTTGCGCTGATGCGGATCGGCTAAGGCCCGGCGCGCATAGAGGCAAGTTTCCGAAACATGACGAAAAGTCCGAAGGATCCATTGACGACATTGGCGGCGACAACCGGAATGCTGGCGATCATCACGCCATAAACACACCACATGGCCGTCGAAATGACGACGATCACGTAGGTCGTCAGCGAAATAGCCGCCGTATCGCCGGTCCTGATGACCCTGATCGCCTGCGGCAGAAAAGTGAACATCGACAGCGCGGCTGCGACCGAGCCCACCAGCTCAACGGTTTCCATATTTTACGCAGCCGCCCGCCAGATTTGATTGGCTATGATCGAACCAACGACAGAAACGAGAATGATGAGGTATATCAGGCTCGCGAACGCAGTCGAATACACGGTCTTCACCCAGCCGCGCCTATATGCGCGCCTCAGCGCGATCGTGAAATAAAGGCCGAGCGCCGCCATCGCAATGGGAAAGACATTCGGCGCGCCGAACTGGCCGAGCAAAATCGCCGCGCCGAAGATCGCAAATGCGGTCGCATGACTGTAAAGCGAGAGAACAAGGTGGTCGAACAGCAACGCGTCGCGGCCTCGAATAAACAATCCGAGAATCAGCGCGAGGATCGGCGCCATGAAAAACATGACGCGCGGCAGCCAGACATTCATCTGTTCGTTGAATTGCGCCGGATTGGCGACGAGCAGGTCGACGCCCGATAGCACGCGCTTGAACCCGGCCTGAACGTCATCGGTTGAGACCGGTCTCCCGGCGATCGCTCCTTCTGCCGCCGGACCCTCATTTTCAATTTCGACCTTCGCCGCTTCGGAAATGCTCGTCGAGCAGGCGCGCCACTTTTCTTCATCGACGATCAAATCATTTGGCCGCACAAAGAAGCGGGTCGTCACCTTTATGTCGCAATCGACCGGCGTTTCGTCGAAAACGATCGCGCCTTGCGCCACCTGTCCGGCCCTTGCCGCCTTAATCGCATCGCTCGCCGCCGGCCCCGCTTCGGCGATCGCCTTTTCGAATTCAGCCTTGTCGGCTGCGATTTCTTCAGGCGTCTTTCCCCGCACCTCGACCGCTACAAACATTGTGTGCGTCAAACTGAGGATCAGAAAAAAGAGAAAGCTGACGACAAGGAACAGGCGGACTGGGGGCGTGTATCGCGACCGCTGCCCATGGCTGTAATTCGTCGGGACGCGGCCCGGCGCCGCCGCCATCACGCCGAGCGTTCGCCACATGCGCGAGTCGAATGCGAACGTATCCTCGATGAAATCGACGAAGAGACGGAAAAGCGAGCGGCGCATGTCGTCGTTCTTCTGGCCGCAGGAAGCGCAGTAGGGCCCGACGATCTTCGCGCCGCACGAAAGGCAGGCGATCGCCGCGCCCGCTGCGGCCGCTCCCGCAACAACCGCCTCGATTGGAACATCCAGTCCCCCATCGTCGCCCGGATCGATGTCCGGCGTATCGCTCGCCATGCCGTCGCCCTCCGCCGCAGTCAGCATACAGCAACCCGTATCGGGACGGCAAACGGAGGTGGAGGCTTTGCGCCCGTCATGATAGAGCGCGCCCTGAGCCATGTCAGATTTCGTCACCCGCTTTGCGCCGTCGCCGACCGGTTTTCTGCACCTCGGTCACGCCTTCTCCGCGCTGACGGCTTTCGCCGCAGCCAGGAAGGCGGGCGGGCGGTTGGTTGTTCGCATTGAGGATATCGATGTCGGTCGCTGCCGGCCGGAATTTGAGACAGCGATACTCGAAGATCTGCGCTGGCTCGGGATTGAATGGGAGGAACCGGTCCGCAGGCAATCGGATCATTTCCCGGACTATCAAGCAGCGCTTCAAAAACTGATCGACAGAAGGATTGTCTATCGCTGTTTTAGAACACGCAAGGAAATCATCGACGAGATCGCGCGCGCGCCGCATCTTTCCGCCGATGGCCCTGAGGGTCCTGTTCTGATCGGCGCGCCGCTTGCCGCCGATGAGGAGCGCACGCTGATCGCCGAAGGCGCGCCCTTTGCCTGGCGGCTTTCAATCGCCGCCGCGCGCGACGCTCTTGGCCCCTTGTTCGATGCGCTGACATTCACCGAGCAGGATCTAGATGGCGGAGATTTGCGCGCGGTACGCGCAACGCCGGAAATTTTCGGCGATGCCGTCATCGCCCGCAAGGACGCCGGCACAAGCTATCACCTCGCCTCGGTGCATGACGATGCGCTGCAGCGTGTCACGCACGTCATTCGCGGCGAAGACCTGAGGGCGGCGGCGCATCTTCATGCATTGTTGCAGGCGTTGCTCGGCCTGCCGCGACCGATATACCGCCACCACAAGCTCATCACCGACAGTGCAGGAAAACGCCTCGCCAAGCGCGACCAATCCGCGACATTACGCGCCATTCGCGAAAGCGGCGTCAGCGCGGACGAAGTTCGGCGCGGGCTCGGCTTTGCCGATTAGACGCCGTTGCGGAAGCTACGAGATTACGGCGCTGGCGATGGCGTCAACGCGATGCGATAGCGGCCGGTCATCGGCCATGAAAACAGCACATCCTCAAGCTTTGGACCTGCGCCGATATTGTGGACGATCATCGGCCAGCCGGACGCGCCGATCCTGTCAGTGACAATTCCGATATGCGGCAGGAAGCCAGCGTCGCCGCGAAGGTTCCAGGCCACGACATCGCCGGGCTTGTATTCGGCGGCGTCGAGGCTCGGCGACAGACGCCAGCCCTTGCGCGTCATGTAGGTTTCGAGATTTGGAACGCGGCGGTGATCGATATTCGGATCGGGCGACGACAGGCCCCAGAATTGAGGATAGGCCGCAAAGCTGCTCTTCATGTCCTCGTGGACCAGCGCCTGAAGATCGATCTCTAGCGCGCGAAGCGCACGGACAAGTTCATCAGCGCAAACGCCCCGGTCAGCCGCAACATCGCCCATCGGATAGGCGATGCGGCGATAGGAGGGATCGTAGACGACGCGCGACTTCGTGCGGTCAAGTGCGGCCGCCGAAAGGCGCTGGCCGAAATCGGCGGTTCCGGCGCCCGCGGGCGTCGCCATCACCGCAAGCGCAAGAAGGAAAGTGAGAGCGTTTTTCATGACAGCGGAGACTGATGCACGACTGCGGCGGGTTTTGGGCGGCAATTTGGCGATGACCGGATGTTGCGCTGCGACGAAGCGCGTGAATTCGGCGCGGGACTTCCTATATTGTGCCCAAAGGAGATTTGCCGATGTTCCGCGACCATCCGATTGCCGAAAACGATGCGATGGATCCCCTGTCGTTCATCCTCAATATTTTATGGCTTGTCCTCGGCGGCGCTGTTGCAGCGGTCGGCTGGTTCTTCGCGTCAATCGTCATGATCGTCACGATCATCGGCATTCCGTTCGCGAGAGCGGCGTTTGACAATGGCGTTTACACGCTCTGGCCGTTCGGCGTGCGCGCTGTCGCGCGGGACCGGCTTTACGGCGAGGATATCGGCACCGGTCCCCTCGGCTTTCTCGCCAACATCATATGGTTCCTATTCGCCGGCTGGTGGCTTGCGATCGGCCATTTCTTTGCCGCGCTCGCGTTCGGCATCACCATCGTCGGTCTGCCGTTCGCGTGGGCGCATGTGAAGCTTGCAGGCTTTGCGCTCTGGCCGGTCGGGCGCTCCGTCGTCCGGCACGATATCGACCGGCGCTATTACTACTGACCACAATTGCTGACAGACGATCGGCTGGGCGCATAATGTCCGCCGATGACTGCAATACCGCTGACACGCATCAACGCTTCGCCGGAAAAAGCCGCTGCAATCCGCAACAGCGTCCGCAGCGTCTTCCTTCCAACAGCCGGAATCCGGCGCCTTGCCCGCGCCGATGACGCGCCGTCGTTCTACGCTTTGATCGCCGACCCGCGCGTATCGGATCCGATCTACACTCTGCCAAAGCCGCCAACGGTCGAGGCGGCGCACGATTTCATTGTCCGCCACATAGAAGAACAAGCGCGCGGCGACGGAATGCTGATCTTCGATTTCGACGATCGGGGCGCGCTCGCCGGATATCATGACATCAAGGTCTGGCCTGAATGGGCCGCGTGCGAACTCGGCGGCGCCGTCCGGCCCGACCGC
>JBGSLM010000199.1:0-3428 GCA_041740755.1 Parvularculaceae bacterium
CCCGCCTATGCGGTTCCGCGCAGCGCCGTTCTTGAAGTGAAATCAGGTGAGCGCGCCTACAATCTCTATGTCTCGACGCCGCCTGGCTACGGCGCCCCGGAGAATGCGGAACGACGCTATCCGGTCATCTATCTAAACGACGGCGATCTGTTCTTTATCGCGGCGGCGGGCGAACCGCTGCTTGCCTATTACAATAGCATTCTTGAAGGGACGATCGTCGTTGGAATTTCCTACGCCGTCGGCGAAAACCCGATAGCAAGCCGTCAGCGCGACCTGACGCCCGTTCGCGACAAGACTGTCGGCGATGATACGGGCGGCGCAGATACGTATCTTGAGGCGATCAGATCGACGATCATTCCGCGCGTCGAGACGGCATACCGGACCGATCCAAGCCGCCGCACCCTTGCCGGACACTCATTCGGCGCGACATTCGGCGCCTATGTGCTGCTGAACGAGCCTGATCTCTTCGCCAATTACATTCTGGTCAGTCCGGCGCTCTGGTATGCCGGGCACGCGATTGCCGGTTTTGAAACGCGCTATGCCGGAATGCATGATGATCTCAAAGCGCGCGTTTATATGGCGGTCGGCGACCTGGAAGGACCAAAGGGCGGCCTGAAATCGCTCGACCTCGTAAACGATCAGATCGCCTTCGCCGCAAAGCTGCGCTCGCGCGGCTACGACAGTCTGGTTCTGCGCGACGAAGTGCTATCTGGCGGCGTCAATCACGCGACGGCGTTTCCTGTCGCGTGGCTGCGCGCGCTCGAATGGATGTTCCCGGCGCGGTGACTTCTCAACTGCGACTGCGTTTCGGAGTAGCGTCGATGCGGTCGAACAGCCCCAATGTCCCTTCCTTGCGGGAGGCGGTTCCGTCTTCGCCGTCGAAATAGACGCCCTGCTCGACATAGACCATGTCGGTCGCATCGCCTTTCGTGACGAAATCGAAAGACGACAGCGATGTCGACAGCAGACGGTCATCGAGATACATGTCGTATACGTAAACGATCAGCGAAGGCCGCCTGATGACGTGATAGCGCGCGCTAAAATCTGACGTGTAAGAGCCTTTGAACCAGCCGCGCACGCGTTCATCGCCGCCTTCGCGGAAATCGATCCGGTGATCAAGAACCGTCCACTGGTCGGGCGGACCTGAAAACCATGCCGCTTTCAAATTCGGATCGGCGAAGGTGTTGAACGCCTCCCAAGGCGGCGCGTCAAAACGGCGTTTGATTGTGAACGAACTGGCGATTGCGGGGGCGGAATTCATCGTGTCTCTCCTTTCGCTTCGCTGCGACGCTCAAGCAGATCTGCAAGCTGCGAGGATCTTGCGTTCTTTGGCGCCGGTAACTCGCGAAAGAACCCCTTCCAGCAGCGGCGTCATCAGATCGAGACGCCGCGTCTTGATGACGAAATCCCAAATAGGTTCGAATTTCTTCCAGCCTGCGGCGTAAAAGAAATGCTTGGCGCGGTGCTTCGCTGTCTCGTGACTGAGAGCCCCCGCCGCTATATTCGCCCAGGAGTAAAAATCGCGATAGGCGCGCCAATATCCGTTTTCAAGCGCGTCCGCAGACAGGCGAGCAGGGCGAAAAACCGTATGCCGCGTGTCATAGAGGTCCCAATTTGAGTGAAGAATGCGCCCCTCCGCCGCCATGCGCGCGTGCAGTCGCGTGCCGGGATAGGGCGTCTGAATGTGAAAGGTTGCGGTCGCAATCCCGTTCTTAACCGCCCAGTCGACTGTCCGTTCAAAGACTGTCTCATCGTCGTCATCCATACCGAAGACGAAAGAGCCGTTGATCATAATTCCAAGGCTTGAAAGGCGCCGGGTCACCGCTGAGTAATCGCGCGCGAGATTCTGCTTCTTGTTGCTGGCCGCGAGATTCTTCGCGCTGAGGGTTTCAAACCCGACAAATAGGGATCGGAGGCCGGCTTCAGCTGCGCGCTCGACGAGATCGCCGCGCAGGACCGAATCGACCGTCGCCGCGCCCTGAAAGAGTCGGCCCATCCCGCGCATGCCGGTGAAGAGCGCTTCGGCGAAACGCCGGTCGCCGAAAAGGTGGTCATCGAGAAAATAAAGGTGGCGGCCGGGCAACCGTTCGACTTCGGCGAGCGCCGCATCGACGCGTTGCGTATAAAATCCCCGACCGGCCTCGAAGAAGGCATCCTTGTAACAGAAGTCACAATGTTGCGGGCAGCCGCGCGTCACCACGATCGAATTTGGAACGAGATAGCGGTCGCGCTTGATGAGATCGCGTCGGATCGGAGGAATTGTCTCAAGTGTGCGTCCCGATGTTGATGCGTAACGCGGCTTCGGCGCGCCATCCCGAAAGTCCGCCAGAAATTCTGGAAATGTCTGCTCTCCGGGCCCAAGAAAAATCGTGTCTGCATGGACCGCCGCCTCGTCGGGGAGAGATGTCACGTGAAGCCCGCCAAGCGCGACATGGGAGCCTTTCGCGCGATATCGGTCGGCGATTGCGTAAGCTCGATAGGCATTGGTGATATAGACTTGAATGACGACAAGATCGGGTGCGTCGTCTTCGGACCAGGCTTCGACATGGTCATCGATGATTTCCGCTTCGTCATTCGATGAGAGAAATGCTGCCAGCGTCGCGAGGCCGAGCGGCGGAAACAGCGAATATTTGATTGGCCGGAAAAGCGGACTTTTGGCCTCCGTCAGCGCTGGCAGGATGAATTTGACGCGCATGGGCCCCCTCAGGATTTTGCGTGACCATTCTTTGCTTCAAAGAATGGCCGCGCCGGGGCGCTCCCGCGACAGCGTTCCGGCATTGTCGAGGCGCATTGGGCCTTAATTGAGATCGACGGCGTATTTCTTGAGGACATCAAGCGGCGCGATCAGGAGCGTTCGTTCATGCGTCGCGGCAAGCACGAGTTTGGGCGCTTTGCCGGCGTCATAGGCTTCTTTCCAGCGCGCGGCGCAAAGGCACCAGCGGTCGCCGGCTTTCAGGCCGGGAAAGCCGAATTCCTTGCGCGGCGTTGAAAGATCATTGCCGGCCGCTTTCGAGAATTCGAGAAATTCGCCGGTCATCACCACGCAGACCGTGTGAACGCCGGCGTCTTGCGGACCCGTATGGCAGCAGCCCGTTCTGAAAAATCCGGTGACAGGATTGTCGCTGCACAGCGCGAGCGGGCCGCCAAGCACGTTCTTCTGGGCGCCGGCGCCGCCGCCCTGATTTTCAGCGCGAAACGCCATCGTCAATGACCTTCGTGTTCGCCTGTCGGCTCTGACGCGGCTTCGACTGCTGATTTCGCGACCGCCTCGACCGAAATGCTCGACCCGTCTGCGAACTCAAGCGTGAATACTGACTTTGCGCCGCTTGCGACCGGCGCGGGCAGGCTCATCAGCATCGCGTGCTTGCCGCCCGGCTCGAACACGACGCGCTCGCCCGGCTGAAGCGTGATGGCGCAGATCGGAAGAG
>JBGSLM010000200.1:0-7247 GCA_041740755.1 Parvularculaceae bacterium
GGCAAGCGCGGGCGTGCCGGTCGGACAGGGCGGCGTTGCGCGTATCGAACTTGAGCCGACGGTTGAGACGGGACTCGCCCGCATTAAAATCAAACTCGATGACGGTTCGGAAAAGTCGTTTACCGCCTATGTGAAACCCGCGCTTCGCGACTGGATCGTCGTCGGCCTTGCCGAAGCGGAGGGCGGCCTTCAAAAGAACGGCGGCACGCTGAAAGATCCAAAAGGGTCGCAGCTGATCGGCGACGGCCGGATTGCGGGCTTCGCCAAGGGAACAGTAAAGGGCGGCTGGCTTGTCACGATCGCCGGCGACAGCAAAAACGAACGCGGTTCGGCGGATGATGAACTCTTCGACGTCATCAATCCGGATGACCGCTATCCGATGTATGGCGATCGCTCCAACCAGCGGTTTGAGGCGCAAAGCCGCTACCCGGTTTATCTCAAGGCCGAAAAGAACGGCTTCAAAACCCAGTTCGGCGACTACGACACTGGTATGGCCGAAGCCAAACTCGCCCGGTATAGCCGCAGGCTGTCTGGTTTGCAGACAGTTTACGAAAGCGAGCGCTTCGCGTTCACCGGCTTTGCGGCCGAGACCAATCAGGCGTTCGTTAAGGACGAGCTCGCTGCTGACGGCACATCGGGACCATTTACGCTTTCGGCGCCGCCGCTCGTGCGCAATTCAGAATCCATTCTTGTCGAAACACGCGACCGCTTCCGGCCCGATGTGGTGATCGGCAGTGCGACGCTCATCCGTTATGCCGACTATGATATCGACTTCGAAACAGGCGAAATCATCTTTAGGCTTCCGGTCCCTGCAGCGGACTCCGCTTTCAATCCGAACGTCATTGTCGTCGACTACGAGACTTCTTCGCCGGTCGATCGAAATCTGACGGCGGGCGGTCGCGGAGCCGTGCGATTCATGGGCGGGCGCGGCGAGCTTGGCGCGACCTACATTCATGAAGAAGCGCCCGGCGCGTCGGGTGAGCGGACCAACCTTGCAGGGGCTGACGTAAGGCTTGACCTATCGGACAAGGACCAGCTCCGCCTTGAATATGCAACGAGCCTTCGCGACGGGCCTTCGATCGACGATCGGGCTGACGCAATTCTTGCGGAGGCAAGCCATACCGCCGATCGCCTTTCGGCGAAGGCATACTACAGCCGCATCGAACCGAATTTCGGTCTCGCCCAGCAAACCTCCGCAACGGTCGGCGTCCTGCGATATGGCGCCGAAGCGAGCCTTAAGATCGACGAGTTCGAAAATAAGCATGGAGCCCGCCGCGGCTCTCGCTTTGTCGACGCCAAGGCATACCGCGAAGAAAACCTTAACACTGGCGCAAGCCGGGATCTTGCCGAGGTCGCACTACGCCAGGAATCGAACGCGACTTCCGGTGCGGTAGGGCTGCGCGCGGTGCGTGAAGAACCGCAGGCTGGACCAAAGCGCGAAGGGCTTTTCGCGATCACTGCGCTTAAGCAGAGATTTGAAAGGATTGGCTTATCGCTGCGTGCGTCGCATGAGCGCCCGATCACCGGCGACGACGCGTCTTCGCTATTCCCGACACGCACCAGCGTCGGCTTCGATCAGAAACTTTTTGACGGATTCACGCTGAGCGCTACCCACGAGATCCTCGACGGCGACGCCATTTCGCAATCGAACACAACAGTAGGGCTGGTCGCAGAACCCTGGGATGGCGGAAAGGTCACCATCGCGGGAGACAGGATCACGCAGGATTCCGGCGAGCGGATCGGCGCGACATTCGGCATCGACCAGCAGGTAAGACTGTCAAAAAACTGGACCGGATCCTTAGGCGTTGCGAGGCGCGAAGACCTCAAAGAACGCGGCGCCGTCGATACGCCAGACGACATTGTTCCGGACATACCGGCGTCGCCGTTCGAATTGACGGGCGGCGCCTACACATCACTGTACATTGGGGCCGGATATCGCGGTGATGCGACGTCCGGCTCAAGCCGTTTCGAAATGAAGAAGTCCGGGACCGGCCAGCGCTACATGATCGCCGCCGGCGCAGCGCGCGAACTTTCAGAACAGCTTTCGTTCGCCGCCGCTGGACGGCTCCAGGCGGATAACAACGACCTCGCGCCGGACGAGCGCCGGTTTGATCTTCGTGTCGGCTCCTCCTGGCGGTCGAACGGCGAAGGGTTGATCATTTTTAACCGTTTTGACCTCAAACAGCGGGAGATCGATCAAGATAGCGAAAGCTGGAAGGCCGTGCACAATCTGACACTGAATGCGATGGCGACGGACAGATTGCAGCTCGCGCTCAATCACGGCTTCAAATATTCTGTGCTGACCGCTGACGGCCTCACCCATGACGGCGTCACCGAATTACTCGGCATTGAAGCGCGGTACGACCTCACCGATCGTATCGATATCGGCGTCCACGGCGAGGCGCTCTACTCGTTCAATGCGAAAACGCTCGATTATTCCTATGGGCCCACGATCGGCTTCACCCCCGCCGACAATGTCTGGCTTTCGTTCGGATGGAATTTCGACGGTTTCGTCGATGAAGATTTCGCGGCGGCGGAATATTCGCGCGTCGGGCCGTATTTGAAGCTCCGCATCAAGTTCGACCAATCGACAGCGCAGGGTCTTCTCGACGCCATCTCGCCGGAGAGCCGCCAATGAAGATGCGCGCGCTCTTTTTCGGGATTGCGGCGGTTTGGTTTGCCGCAACCGCCGCAACGCCCGCCGCGGCGCAGGTATCGGGCATACTCGACTGGTCGACGCTCGGCTTTGCGGATGAGGCGACGCTCACGTCCGGCACGACATCGACCTCGGCAGGCGTCACGACGACGGTCACTTGGTCAAGCGTGACCGACGGCGGTTCCTTCATCCCCTATGAGGGCGCGAGCTTTGTCAGTTATGAAAGCAACACTCAAGGCGGATTTACCGGTTACGCCCAGGTTGGCTTCGACAACGCACGTCAGGACGCCGATGACAAGATCACGGTGACGCTCGCGTTCTCCGAGGCGGTCACCGATCTTCAATTCACGCTGACCGACGTCGACCAATCAGGCTGGGACGATTTTGTCGAGATCTATTACGATACAGGGTCAGGCTATGTGAACGCCAAGGCGGGGTCCTACGTCACGCTCGGTACCGTCGTTGCTCCGGACAATGAAACCTTCGGGGAAGGATGGGAAGGAACGGGTTCGTCCGCATCGACGACAAGCAACGGCAATATCGCCGTTGATTTCGGAACGCTCCGGATCGTCGCCGTTCAAATCGTCTATTTCTCGGGAGACGACGCCGGCGGCGGCGGTTACAATCCGAGCGGCCAGCAACTCGGCGTCAGCGACGTCACCTATGACAAGGTGATGCCGCTTTTGTCGGCGCTGAAAACCGTCTCGATCGCCGGAACGAGCGGAACAGCGCAGTTCGCCATCCCGGGAAGCGACGTCTACTACACCCTGACGGTCACGAATTCGGGTGACGGCACGGTCGATTCCGATACGTTATTCCTTGCGGACCCGCTTCCGGCGGAGGTCGAATTCTATAATGCCGATATCGACGGTGCGGGCCCCGCGACGGGCGCCGTCTATTTTACGCAAAGCGGCGCGGGCCTGACGCTCAGCCTTGCAACCGACGTCGCCTATTCAAACTCTGCTACCAAGCCGGCGTCATATGGCTCCTGCACCTACGTTCCGGTCTCCGGCTATGACCCGAACGTCACGCATCTATGCCTTAACCCCAAGGGAAAAATGCTGGCGGGCGACCCTGACCCGTCCTTCAGCGTCCAGTTCCGGGCGCGGATCAAATAAAAGTCATTCGACTGAAAAATGGAGCGGGCGAGGCGATTCGAACGCCCGACCCTCACCTTGGCAAGGTGATGCTCTACCCCTGAGCTACGCCCGCTCACTGGCGTGCCGCATGGGTTTAGCCCCGGCGGCGGGGACCGGTATATGCACGAGGGCCCCCTTATTGGCAAGGCGGTTCCAGCGGTGATTTCGACGCTTCTTGCGCTCGTCCGCCGCCTCTGCGAACAGGCCGTTCGAGCGCAGCGCCCAGGATGACGACCATGGTTAAAACCCGCCGGGATTTATTTGAATTTCTTGACGGGCTTGGGATCGAGCATCGCACGGTCGAGCACAAGCCGATTTTCACGGTGGAGGAGGGGCGGGAGTTTAAAGTGTCGATGCCTGGCGGCCATTCGAAAAACCTGTTCCTCAAAGACAAGAAGGACCGGCTTTTTCTGGCTGTCGCGCACTGCGATACGGCGGTCGATATCGTCGGGTACGGGCGGACGGCTGGGTCGAAGGGGCGCCTTTCCTTCGGCAAGCCGGATCTGATGACGGCGACAATGGGCGTCATTCCGGGGGCGGTGACGCCGTTCGCACTGGTGAACCAAACGGCGCGCGCCATAACCGAAATCGCGGTCGATGAGGCGCTGTTGCGCTGGCCGACGGTCTGGTTCCATCCGCTCGAAAACAACGCCTCCACGGCGGTCTCTCCGGAAGGTCTCCTGAAGTTCATCCGGGCGTGCGGTTTTGAACCCCGGATTATCAATCTTGCCTCGCCGGAAGTTAAGCGCTGAAAATGAGCTTTCGCCGTTGCGTTCGCCCGCGCGCGACCTCATTTAGAGGTTCGAAAAAGGGACTGGAATTGCATGGAACTCAAAGCCGGAACGCAAAAAGCCGCCGCAGGCGACCTGATCAAGAATGCAACGATCGAGACTTTTGAGCGCGACGTCCTCGACGCCTCAATGTCCGCGCCGGTCATCGTCGATTTCTGGGCTGAATGGTGCGGGCCCTGCCGCCAGCTGACGCCGGCGCTTGAAAAGGCCGTGAAGGAAGCCAAGGGCGCAGTCACGCTCGTCAAGATCGACATCGACAAGAACAAGATGCTCGCCTCCCAGATGCGCATCCAGTCGGTGCCGACCGTCTATGCGTTCTTTCAGGGGCGGCCGGTCGATGGATTTCAGGGCGCCGTCCCGGAAAGTCAGATCAAGGCCTTCATTGGCCGCCTGACGGGCCTTGCCGCTCCCTCCGGCGGCGAGGTCGATCTCCTCGCCGTTCTTGACGCGGCTGACGCCGCGCTTGCGGATGGCGACGCGGCCGCTGCGGCGCAAGCCAATGCGGACGTCGCACAGGCGGCGGAAGAAAGCGGTCATGACGCTTTCGCGCGCGCGGTTGCGGGTCTCGCCAGATGCCGTCTTGCGACCGGTGACGTCGCTGGCGCGCGCGAAGTTCTCGCGATCATTCCAGAGGCGAAACGCGGCGACCCGGCGCTGAATTCCGTCCGCGCACAGATCGAGCTCGCCGAGAAGCAGGGCGGCGATCTTGGCGATCTGAAGCGCCGCGCCGCGGCGGCGCCGAAAGATTTCGCGCTCCGGCTAGAGCTTGCAGAAGCGCTGGCGGCAGGCGGCGACATGGAAGCGGCGATCGACGAGCTCCTGTCGATGTTCGCCGCAGACAGAGCCTGGAACGAGGAGGCGGCGCGCAAGAAACTCCTGACCATCTTTGACGCGCTCGGCCCTAAGCATCCCCAGACGTTGAGCGGACGCCGGCGTCTTTCCTCGTTGATGTTCTCCTGATGGCGCCGCCGGGCGCACATAAAAAATCAATCCGCGTCCACGGGCGCGAGCAACCAGCCATAATTCCGCTTTTCCCGCTTTCAGGCTGCATCCTGCTGCCCAAGGGCCAGCTTCCGCTGAATATTTTCGAGCCCCGCTATCTTCGCATGATCGACGATGCGCTCGCGGGCGCGCGCACGATCGGCATGATTCAGCCGCGCGACTCCGTCAGCGGCCCGCCGCCGCTGTTTGACGTCGGGTGCGCAGGACGGATCACCGCGTTTTCAGAAACCGGAGACGGGCGCTATTTGATCACGCTGACCGGGCTGCTTCGATTTCGCGTTGCTGCTGAAATTGAAAGCGGAACCCCCTATCGCAACGCAGAAGTCGATTACGCCGCGTTTGTCTCAGACGCGGACTCGGACGTAACGGAAAGCGCAATTGATCGCGAACGCCTTTTCGAAGCGATGCGCCTTTATCTCGACACCGAAAATCTGAGTACGGATTGGGAAGCGGCGTCTGAAGCGCCGACCGAGGCGTTGGTGAATTCGCTCGCGATGGGATGTCCATTTGCGCCGAATGAGAAACAGGCGCTCCTTGAAGCGCCGACGCTTGCAGATCGCACAGATTGCCTCGTCGCATTGATGCGGATGGGCGGCGACGGCGGCGGCGACGGACAGATTGTGCAATAACGGCAAGAGGGCGCGATGACGGAATCAGAGGCGCAGAAAAAAGAAGTCGATCCAAAGCTTCTTGAAATGCTTGTCTGCCCGGCGACAAAGGACCGGCTTGTCTATCGCAAGGAAGCAGGCGAGCTGCTGAGCCGCCGGGCGCGCCTTGCCTATCCGGTGCGCGACGGAATACCGATTATGCTGGTCAGCGAAGCGCGCGACCTAACCGACGAAGAGGCCAACGCGCTTTCCTGATCCTTGGGACTATTTGCTCATCTGGATCGCGCGGATGTGATCTGCTTTTGACAGGCGCCATAATTGGGGCCGATATCCGTCGCGATTTTCGTGCAGCTTTAAAGCGATAGGCGCGCTGGACGGCCAGATCGCGTCCCGCAAACGATGGAGACAATACGATGCTCGGCGCTTTTTTTTCGACCGTTGCGGTTCTTGCCGCTGAAACGGCGCTCAGCCTCGGCGCTGCGCCTGTCGCGATAGAGGCCGCCAGCACGGCCCGGCCCATGGTCGCGTCTGCGCCGAAGGGCGCTGAAAAGCAGGCAAAACTTGCGGCAGCGGTTCCGGCGAATGAACCGGCAAAAGTATTTGCGGGCGTCAGCGACGAAGCTGTCGCAGCGCAAGTCCTTGGCCACATCGAAGGCCTGACGACGCTTGCGGGCGATTTCGTGCAAACGGCGCCGTCGGGCGCTGTCGTCACCGGCAAGGTTTTTATGCGCCGTCCGGGGCAGATCCGCTTTGATTATGACGACCCCTCGCCGATCACGATCGTTGCGACCGGCGGGATGGTTTATGTCGAGAACAAAGAGCTTGAGACAACGGATTCCTATCCGCTGAAAAAGACGCCGTTGCGGTTTTTGCTAAGCAAAAAGATCGACATCGGCGATGCGGCTTTGAAATCCGTCGAGCGGGGCGCTGACTCCGTCGCGGTCACCTATGCGTCGGCCGGAGAGGAAACCGAAGGCGAGATTACGCTGGTTCTGTCGGCGCCTACGTTATCGATCGAACAATGGGCGGTCCGCGACCCGCAGGGCGGCGT
>JBGSLM010000201.1:0-27397 GCA_041740755.1 Parvularculaceae bacterium
GCTACGCTGGCGCGCATCGGCCAGGGCGAGCCGTCATTCATCACCGGAAAAACGCGCACGCCCTCGCTCCAGGCATTGATCGCCTGATGGAGCAGATGCGTGTTGAGAACGCTGCCGCGCGTTGCGTTGAACGCCCAGCCGGCGACAAGGCCGATCGAAATCACCATGACCGCGAACAGCACGATCGAAAATCCCGCCGGATGCCCGCCCTTCATCAGAAAAAGCGGCGCATGAAAGACGCCCTAAATCAGGCTGAGCGCAAGGTTTGCAGTCAACGGCGCCATCGAACGCTGGAATTGCGGCAGCGCATATCCGCGCCAGGCGATTTCTTCCGTATTGATGACGAGATAAAGAGCGAAAATTTGCGCGCTCGCAGCGAGCATTGCTGCATCAAACGAAAATGCCGGCAACGCGCCGTCAAAGCGCCGCGACAGGATCGATCCGCCAATAAAAACGGCCGCGGGACCAGCGAGCGCAAAGAGATACCATAACGGAGAGACGCGAAATCGAAACAATGCGCCAACGAGATCCCTGATCCCGCGAAATCCATAATTAATCAGCGCAACGACAAGCGCCGCGACTAGCGTGCCGAATGTCATCAAAAGCTGAAATGGCGCAAGCGCCCGAACGATCTCGCGCAGACGTCCAGAGGCGTCGGCGTCGACCCAGCTTCCGAGCACCATGGGCGCCGCACCCGCCCAGGACAAAATAAACGCCAGGAGGAGGAACCCGCCAAGGCCGATCGTAAAGCGGCCCTTGGGAGCCGCCGCAACCACAATTCCATTCTGGACATTGAGCATAACCGCCCCTACCCGCCCCGCCGCAAATTTAGCAAAATGACAGCGTTGTGCAGATCAAATTTTGCAGCGATGGGCGAGCTCGCCACGCGGCGACGCCCTGAGGTTGAGTTCAGAAGCCTCTAAGCGGCATTCCTGCCGGCCGCTGCAACCAGTTGTCAGCCGGATAATGCGCCGACGCCTCGATCATGTGCAGCGTATACGCCATGCGGGGCCTTGCGGAGCGATTGGCCCGGCTCATATGCGGTGCGCGTCCGGAGAAAATGACGAGATCGCCGGCTGCCGCGGGCGCAGCGATGCGGTGTTCCTCAGGATACGGAGCGTCCGAGAGCTTGACCATTTCTGTGCCGTCACTCTTGCGACGAAAGAGCCGGCGCAAAGGCCCCTTATGCTCACGCGGAATGAACTCCATGCACCCGTTTTCGAGCGTCGCCGCGTCGATCGCGAGCCAAAAGCCGACGCAGGTTTCCGGTTCGGTCAACAAGAAAGTCGAATCCTGATGGCACGTGACTTCTCCGCCGATGCCGGGCGGCTTCATGATCACCATGGATTGCAGAAGCAACGGGTTTTGAAAGCCGATCCCGCGCGCCGCCGCTTCCATCTTCTTCGAGCGTGAAAACGCCGAATAGACCGCATCGAGATCGTGCATTGCGTGACCGATTTTGTTGATCGACTCGCGTTTTGTCCGCTTCAGCCGGCCATCGGCGCCGTAAGCTTCTTCTTCAAGAAAAAAGTTGACGCCGCCGCCGGAGTTCAGAAAATAGTCGTCCTCCGCATGAGCCTGCGTCGTCGTCGAAAAGATAGTGCGATGCGCGTCAATGTCGAAATCGTCGATCAGCTCGAACGCCCGGCGTTTCAACGCTTCACATTCTTCGGCGCTCGCAAAGCCCTTGAGAATGACGACGCCGAACTCCTCGAACGCCGCGCGCATCTGCGGCGTCACGCGCGTGTCGTCGGGTAAGCGAAAGGTTGGAAGCTGCGCCAAGACCTAGCTTCTCCTCCATGTTGCGCCGCCTGGACTGTCCTCGATGACAATGCCTTGCGCCGCCAACTCGTCGCGGATGCGGTCCGACTTTGTGAAGTCCTTCGCCTTGCGCGCGGCGGCCCGCTCGGCAAGCAGGTTTTCGATCGCCCCGGCGGACAATCCGTGCCCTGCAGGCGTCCATTTGAACCATTTCTCGGGTTCACTTTCGAAAAAACCCATCAAGCGGCCCGCCGCTTTGAGGCGCGCGGCCGCGCGGCGCTTCGGCTCGCCGGTCAGCTGCATTGCGATGTCGCGCAATTCATGCAGGCCGGCGATCGCCTCTGGCGTGTTCATGTCGTCTTCGAGCGCAATCACAATGCTTTCCGGCGCATCGACAGTTTCGGAAGGGGGCGCTTCCGCGAGGAGGCGGTAAAAGCGATCGAGTTGTTTCTTCGACTGTTCGATCAAATCATCCGTCCATTCGAGCGGCTGGCGGTATTGCGCGGAGAGCAGCGCAAAACGCAGCGTTTCGCCGTGATGCCGTTTCAAAAGATCGCGCGGAAGAGCGACATTTCCGAGCGACTTCGACATTTTGTCGTCGCCCATTTTCAGAAATCCGTTATGGAGCCAGTAATGCGCGAGCGGGGCCCCGCCGTGCGCGCAGGATGATTGCGCGATCTCGTTTTCATGGTGCGGAAACTTAAGATCCTGGCCGCCGCCGTGAATGTCGATCGTCGTCCCAAGAACTTTCTCAATCATCGCCGAGCATTCAAGGTGCCAGCCAGGCCGCCCTCTTCCCCACGGACTTTCCCAGCCGGGTTCATCAGCCCTCGACGGTTTCCAAAGAACGAAATCCGCCGCATTTTCTTTGTACGGCGCGATCTCGACCCGCGCGCCGGCGAGCCTCTCGTCAGCGTCGGCGCCTGATATCCGGCCGTAGTCCGCGAATTTGCCTACGGAAAAAAGCACGTGCCCGTCCGCGACATAAGCAAAACCCTGTCCGACGAGGCGCTCAGTCAGGGAGATCATCTCGCCGATATGGCCGGTCGCCTTCGGTTTCAGCGTTGGCGGGAGGCAATTGAAGGCTGCCAGCTCCTCATCATAAATTGCCGCAAATTTCTCTGTTATCTCGGCGATCGGCGCGCCGGATTCTTTCGACGCCTTGATGATCTTGTCGTCGATGTCGGTGAAATTGCGCGCATAGATGACTTGGCGTTCGCCATAACGGCGCCGAAGCAGGCGGAATAAAAGGTCGAAGGCGACAGCCGCGCGGAAATTGCCGATATGGGCGTGGCTGTAAACCGTCGGCCCGCAGACATACATCGTCACGCGCGCCGGATCGGCCGGAACGAATAGGCGCTTCTCGCGCGTGAGGCTGTCATGAAGCTGCAACATCGCTCTTGTGCTAAGGGGCGGCGGGACGGCTCGCAAGACCCTGCGCAGAATCGATGATCGTCATTCCTGAGCCGCGATCTCTCTCATGCGCCCTCCAGCGCGAACGAAAGGCCGGCCGGGCGCCCGCCGTAGGGCGCCATGGCGGTCTGCAACGCCTTCATTCGTTGGGCGGGGCGACGAGCCGCCGCACCTCTTTCCGGTATGCGGCTGGAAGAACGTTTCTCTCCCAACCAAAGGCTAGAACTTTTCCTTCCATGGACGAAGATCAAGCTCATGGGTCCAGGCTGAGCGCGGCTGGCGGTGCAGCCAGACGTAGTTTTCAGCAATTGCGTCAGGCGATAGTATCGCGTCATCGGCGCGCTTTACATCGACATCGGCCAATAGTCCGCGAATGAAATTCGTGTCGATTGCGCCGTCGATGATGACGTGCGCTACATGGATATTCTTCGGGCCGAGTTCGCGCGCCATCGACTGCGCGAGCGCGCGAAGGGCGTGCTTTGCCCCCGCGAAGGCCGAAAATCCGGCGGCGCCCCGAATGCTCGCCGTTGCGCCGGTGAAGATGATCGTGCCTCGCCCGCGCGGAACCATTCGCTTGGCGGCTTCGCGGCCAGTTAAAAACCCGGCGAATGCCGCCATTTCCCAAACCTTCCGGTAGACCTGCGCAGTCGTCTCGGCGATTGAAAAATTGACGTTCGCGCCGATGTTGAAGACGGCCGCCTCGATGGGCGCGATTTCGGTTTCGACCTTGTCGAATAACGAAATCACCGCCTCTTCGTCGCGCGCATCGGCCGGAAGCGCGACCGCCTTCAATCCTTCGCTCCTGATCGAGTGCGCGAGCGCTTCAAGCGCTTCCGTATGGCGCGGGCGGCGCACGACGCAAGCGGTCAGTCCCTCACGTGCGAAGGCGCGCGCGATCGCAGCGCCGGTGTCGTCACCTGCGCCGACGACAAGACACGCGCCTTTCGCATCTTGGCTCATTGAAATGCCTTCTATCCCATTCCAGTGACGCCGTCCTTGGCTCCGTGCTTTGCACGATCCGCGCGGCGCGACCAAAATGCGAGCGATATCCATGCGGCGTGAAAGAGCGCGCCGACAGCGAGATTGACGACACCCGGAACCGGCCCGATTGCAGTCCGCAGCAGGAATTCTTCGACGCTTCCAATTGGCGCCGGGTGAATGAACACTTTGCCGAGATATGCGAAAGCCTGAAATGCGAAAATATAGCCGTAATTGCGGCGGATACGGCGGCCGAGCGCCCGCCAGAAACTGATATGGTATTGCGGCGTCAGATAATCCTGAGCAAGGACATCCTGCCAGGCGCCGGGATCGGGCCTGTGCGAGCGCAGCAGCAGCGGCGCGTAGAAATTCGTCTCGATCCAACGGCAGCGCGCGCGCCAGACATTGAAATAGCGATAGCGCCGCGCCTCAAAAACGAGAAACACCGCAATGAGCCAGCCGACAAGCAGCAGCGGCACCGCTGAGGCGGCCGGGTCTGCGTAGCTGATCGATAATGCAAGGCCAAGCGTCACCACCGACCAGTTCGTCGTTGCATCAAGACGTGTGCGCCAGATCGTCGAGCGATAGACCTCGCCGCGATATAGATGCGCGAGCGCGCCGATTTCCGCAGCGTCAAATTCGTTCCCCGTTCCGCCCGGCGGCGATTTCCATTGACGCCAGCTATGGGTCCCACCTGTCTCGCTCACACGCCTCATTTCTCCTTAGCGCCGGCGCGCGCCGATTTCGCCGCTGGCAAATCGAACGGATTATGGGTCGAAATGCCGGATGTTCCAACTCCCGACACATAGGAGCCCGAAAGCATCTCGAAAAACAGGTGCTTGACGCTCGTCGCCGGGACCAACAATGCCTGACGCTTTTGATCGAAACCAACGGCGCGCCCGCAATCCTATCATATTCCACGACATGGGGCGGTGCTGGTTTTCATCAGACAAAGACCCATTCTGGGGGCCACAATGCTCGCTTTGGAAGAGCGCCAGCGAGCAAGGGAAAAGCATTGGCGGCGTGGAAGAATATGGTGGACCAGGGGCGCATCACCTAAGCCACCTCACGTCTGTGTGCGGGAAGCATTGCCAGTCAATGCGCGCCGACGGCGTCAGCGACAAAAGAAAATCCATCCGCTTTGAGCCTTCTTGGGAGTCCCTCGACGATCTCTGCAACCAATGCGGGGCCTTTGTAGATCATCGCTGTGTAGAGCTGGACGAGCGAGGCGCCGGCGCGGATTTTCAAATAAGCGTCGTCAAGCGAAGAAACGCCGCCGACGCCGATGAGCGGAACGCGGCCCTTCAGCACGCGATGAAATTCCTTCAGGAGCGCAGTCGACGGCTCAAACAAAGGCTTTCCCGACAGGCCTCCTTTTTCGGATGCATACGGACTTTTTAGGCTTGCGGGCCGCGCAATCGTCGTATTGGAAACGATGAGCGCGTCTATTCCCTGTTCGGTGACAGCGCTCGCGATATCCGCCTTGTCAGCGTCTGCAAGATCCGGAGCGACCTTTAGAAATACCGGCGCACGCACCGCCAGCGAATTGCGCGCGGCGATCACCCGCGACAAAAGCCCGGCAAGCGCAGCCTTGTCCTGGAGGGCTCGAAGGCCCGGCGTATTTGGCGAGGATATATTCACGGTGTAAAAATCTACAAGGCCCGCAAGGCGGCGGACACCCGCAACGAAATCCTCAATCCTGTCTTCGCTGTCTTTGTTGGCGCCGAGATTTACGCCGACGACGCCGGTCCGTTTGCGGCGCGCGAGGCGCACTGCGATTTTCTCAAGCCCTTCATTATTGAAGCCGTAGCGATTGATCACGGCCTCGTCTTCGCGCAGGCGAAAGACGCGTGGGCGATCATTGCCTGGTTGCGGTCGCGGCGTCACAGCGCCGACTTCGACAAAACCGAACCCGAGACGAAGCATTGGGTCTGGGACTTCGGCGTTCTTGTCAAACCCTGCGGCCAGCCCGAGCGGATTCCTGAAATCTATCCCGGCGACGGTCGTCGCCAGCATCGGGTCGCTGCGGACATGTAGGTGCGGCGCGAAGGGCGACGCCATCATCTTGATCGTCGCGCGGTGAGCTGTTTCAGGATCGAGCAGCTGCACGGCTTTGGCGCCGAGCGAAGCGGTAAAACGCATGGTCATGGTGTGCACCGTGAAATCCGCGCAGAGCGAATGCAGGCCCGCCGGTTAGCACGTTGCTAAGGCGCGTTAGCCGATCCTGCAAGTCGCCGCTTGCGTTTCAGCACGCGCCCGACCGCAACCCTCAGGAAAGCTCATCGCCGAATTCATAGCGACCGTCAGCGAGCCGCAGCAGCGGCCGGACGCTGTCCGCCTTCGCCGCAGGAAGGCTGGCGTATAGGTGTGGGAATAGCGCGCCGCCGCGCGAGGCTTCCCATTTCAGCGTCTCGCCGAAATCCGCCGCGTTGTAGGCGACCGCGACGAGATCGTCGCGTCCAACGAAATGGAGCCGCGCGGTTTCGAGAACCTGACCCTCCGTGGACAGATGGATATAGCCGTCCTTGCTGTCGATCGCCGCCGGCGGAACGACGCCGCTTCGGCGCGCCTCCGCCCAATCCCCGACGCCCATGATCTTGTAGATCAGCTCCATCGCATCCGCCTATAACTTTAGGCCGCAAACAACAAGACGCCTCAGGGCTGCGCCTCGATGAAGGCGACTTCAGCCTCGCGGCCGTCCGCGACCGCCGCATCTAATGCGCGCGCACGCGCCTGCACGTCCGCCTCGAACTTCGTTGCAGGCGTTGCGGCGATCGCCGCCTCAAGCGACGAAAGTCCGTCATGGCGCCACTCAGCACGCCCGTCCGCGAGAATCCGCAATGCGCATTCATAGGAAATCGCGATGTTGTCCGGCGCGAGCGCTCTTGCGCGCATGAATTCGTCGTGTCCGGCGACCGGGTCGGCGCCGTATAGCGCACCGCCGCCGCGCCTTGCGACTTCGATGCGCCAGGCGGCGGATGTCGATAAGGCCCAAGGATTTTCCGGATCGAGCGCCAGCGCGGCGTCAATCCGGTCGCGCGCCTTTGATGCAAGACCTGAAAGAAACGCACGCACCGGCGACATACGCGCGCCTTTGAGCGCGAGACTGATCGCCGCTTGCAGATGCGCTTCAGAAAGCGCCGGATTGAGTTCAATCGCCTTTTCGGCGAGTTCAAACGCGTCACCCGCCGTCCGCCGCGCCGATCTCCGCCCATCTTCAAAATACGCGACGGCGTTCATGGCGCGCGCGGCAAGCGCGTAATCTTCAGCGGATCCGGCGCGCCTTGCGAGGTCAACCGATTTCTCATAGTCGCCAGCCGCATAGGCGGAATAAGCAGCGTCCGCCGCGGCGGCAGATGCAGCGCCCGGCGCCGACGCGAGAACAAGGGCGGCGGCGAACAAGGCTTTCATCGGATACTCCAGCGTCACATTCAGAAGACCATAGCAGAAGCGTCGCGCTTTTCGCGCGCAATCTGGACAGCGCATGCCAATCGCCCCTTAATCCGGCCTTATGAAATGGGCGCGGATCACTGGCGGCCTCATCCTCGCCGCCGCGAGCGGCGCGGCCGCGTATTTTGGCGGGCTTTCAGAGCCGGTCGCGTGGACGATCGCGATTACCGCATTGACCGCTGCATGGTGGGTGACCGAAGCGATCCCCATCCCCGCAACGTCGCTCATTCCCTTTGCGGCATTGCCGATGGCGGGAGTTGTCGATCATCGCGAGGCGGCGTCCGCGCTTGGCGACCATGTGATTGTTCTCCTGATGGCGGCGTTCATGCTGTCGAAGGGCCTTGAGAAATCCGGCGCGCATGAGCGCCTTGCGCTTTACATGATCCGCCTGGTCGGCTCTTCAGGAAAAAGGCTTGTTGCCGGGTTCATGATCGCGTCCGCCATGGTGTCGATGTGGGTGTCGAATACGGCGACCGTTTTGATGCTTATGCCGATCGCTATCGCTATTCTGGCGCGCGCCGAAGATCGCTCTCTTGACGTTCCGGTCGTACTCGGGGTCGCTTACGCCGCATCGATCGGCGGATTGGGAACGCTCATCGGCACGCCGCCCAACGTGATTTTCGCTGGAATTTATGAACGCACGACTGGCGCCGAATACGGCTTCGTCGAATGGATGAAGACCGGAGTTCCTGTTGTCGCAATCTCGATCGCACTGTCCATTCTGTGGTTGACGCGGCGGATCAAATTCAACGAGCATGTCGCTATCCCAGTCCCCGGCGCCTGGACCGCCGCAGAAGTCCGCACCCTGATTGTCTTCGGCGCGACCGTCGTTCTTTGGATCACGCGCAGTGAGCCCTTTGGCGGCTGGTCGTCCTGGCTCGGCATAGAAAGCGCCGGCGATTCAACCGTCGCGCTGCTGGCGGTCGCCGCGATGTTTTTGATCCCCGACCGCAAGGGCGGCGCGCTCCTCGACTGGAAATGGGCGTCGGAAATTCCCTGGGGCATGCTCCTTCTTTTCGCCGGCGGCATCTGTATCGCCATCGGCTTTGAGAGATCGGGCCTGTCGACGCTGATAGGCTCAGCGCTCTCGGACGCAAAAGCTTTGCCGCCCTTCGTCCTGATGCTGCTCATCTGCCTGGTTGTCACGTTCATGAGCGAGTTGACGTCGAACACAGCGGTCGCAACGCTCGTCCTTCCTGTGCTTGCTGCGGCGGCCGAGGGCACGGGATTGGCGGCGACGGTCTTGATGGTTCCGGCTGCGATGGCCGCATCGTCCGGCTTCATGCTTCCCGTTTCGACGGCGCCGAATGCGATCGCCTATGGCACCGGGCGCGTAACTGTCGGCGAAATGGCCCGCGAAGGGATCGCGCTCAACCTGATGCTTGCTGTCGTTATCGCGAGCGTTTGCTATTTCGCTTTCCGCTAGGTTCGCCGGAAGGGGGCATCAATATGAAGAAAGCATTGATCGCGGGCGCCATGTATTTCGCGGTCGCCTTCGGCGCCGGATTCGCACTCGGAACTATTAGATCGCTCGCACTTGAACCGACGTACGGCGAGTTCGCCGCCGTCCTGATCGAGCTCCCCTTCATCCTCGCCGCATCATGGGTCGCCTGCGGCTGGGCGCTCCGGCGGTTTCTGGTCTCAAACGCCTCATCCGCGCGGGCCGTCATGGGCGGCGTCGCTTTCAGCTTGCTGATCGCCGCCGAGTTTGCGCTTGCAGCGCTGTTTGGAGAAACGCCAAACGAAATCGCCGCCGCGTGGAGGACGCGCGCAGGAGTGCTCGGACTTTCCGGTCAATTGGCCTTCGCGTTGTTTCCGCTGATCCGGAGGCGCGCCTAGGCCGCGTCAACCGTCATGTGGCGCGCCTTAGCGGCGCGTTCGATCGCTGCGGCGCCTTCGTCATCGACGTTCAACGTGTTGCGGATAAGTTCCAGGACGCGGATTTCCGTCATGTCGAGATTTTCGTCCGCCGTGATGACGTCAATGACGGCGGCGTAGGCAGTCTCCCCGAGATGAGCGGGCAGCGACGACCCTGCGGAGGTGAGCACTTTCTGCAGGCCGCCTTCCGATGACATCAGTGCGCCGCACGCTTCCGCCATATCGACGAGGCCCAATTCGTCTTCCTTCGAAAACAGTGGATAGGAACGCACGACGCGTCCAATCGAGCGCAATTCGCGCTCGGACATGCGCCCGTCAGAGGCTGACGCCATCACCATGAGGTAGATGACGGCTTCCTGCGGCGTCAGTCTTGGGGCGGCGTCGGCCATCAATTTGTTCCTTCAGGCGGCCGGTAAGGTCGGCGGCGACGCCGCAACCTAGCGGGAGGTCGCCGACGCCGCAACCGCCGCAGGGTGCGCCGAATTCGCATCCGGACAGTTCCCTTCGGCGAAAAATGCATTAGAGGGTTCTTTCATTCCCGGAATGAAGCTGGAAATCATGAGCGCCCGAACCTTTTCCGCCGACGACATCGCTGCCGCCAAAGCCTGGCCTTTCGAAGAAGCGAAAAAGCTGGACGCGCGGCTGAAGCGGATCGGGCATAACGGCGTCGTCATTTTCGAGACCGGTTACGGACCATCCGGCCCGCCGCATATCGGAACATTCGGCGAGGTCGCGCGCACGACGATGGTGCGACGCGCTTTCGAATTGATGACGGGCAGGAAGACGCGCCTAATCTCTTTCTCGGACGATATGGACGGCTTAAGGAAAGTGCCGCCGCATCTGCCAAATCAGGAGATGCTGTCGCAATATCTGCAAAAGCCGCTGACGACTGTGCCCGATCCCTGGGGCTCGCACCAAAGCTTCGCGCATCACAATAACGCAAAACTGTGCGCCTTCCTCGACCAGTTTGGTTTCGACTACGAATTCATGTCGGCGACGGCGTGTTACAAATCCGGGAAGTTCGATGCTACGCTGGTACGCGTCCTTGAACGGTACGACGCGCTGATGGAAATCATGCTCCCTTCGCTCGGCGATGAGAGGAAGGAGACCTATTCGCCGATCCTGCCTATTTCGCCGAAAACAGGCCGCGTCCTTTATGTGCCGCTCCTTGAGCGCGACGCGGCAAAAGGCGAAATCGTGTTTGAGGATGAAGGCGGCGAGAAAATCCGCATGTCGGTCACCGGCGGCAATGCAAAGCTGCAATGGAAAGCCGATTGGGCGGGGCGCTGGCTTGCGCTTCAAATCGACTATGAAATGGCGGGCGAGGATCTGACCGAATCGGTCAGACTTTCAAACCGCATTGTCAAAGCCCTCGGCGGCGAGCCGCCCGCCGGATTCAACTATCAGCTTTTCGTTGACGAAGAGGGCAAGAAAATCTCGAAGACGAAAGGCAACGGCATTTCGATCGAGCAATGGCTGACCTATGCCAGCCCTGAAAGCCTTTCGCTATTCATGTTCCAGAATCCGAAAGCGGCGAAGAAACTTTATTTCGACGTGATCCCGAAAACGCTCGACGAATACTGGCAGCACGTCGAAAAATATCCGTCGCAGGAAGGCGCGAAAGCGCTCGACAACCCCGCCTGGCACATTCACCAGGGAAATCCGCCGACAGCTGCAACGCCAGTTTCTTTCGCCATGCTGCTGACACTGGTGAATGCGGTCGGCGGCGAGCCCAAGGTTCTCAAAGGCTTCGTTCGCAAATACCGCCCAAACGCTTCGGCGCAGGAACTCGCCGCAGCGGATGCGCTCACCGTCTATGCCGCGAATTATTACAAGGATTTCGTCGAACCGAAAAAGCAATACCGTCAGCCGACGGAACAGGAACGAGCGGCCCTTTCGATGCTCGCGTCGCGGCTTCGCGAAATCGGCGACGGCGCAGATGAGAACGCCTATCACACGGCGACCTTCGACGCCGGTAAAGCAAACGGCTATGAGAAGAATCTCCGCGACTGGTTCGCCGCTATCTATGAGGTCGCGTTCGGCCAGTCCGAGGGTCCCCGCATGGGACCATTCACGAAAATCTATGGCGCCGTTGCAACAGCGAAACTTATCGAGGACGCGCTTAAACTCGGCTGATCAAGAGTAGATCCGCGGCCTCACAGCACACGGATTGCGGCGGCGGCCGAAGGCCACCGCAGCGGCGAAAATAACGGCGATCAAAAGGGCGATCGCTACCCCGGCGGTTTCGTCGATCATGCAGCGCCTCGTCGGATCGGCGCATCTTATAGCGCAAAATCGATCGCGCGACGATGCCCTGTTCGTCGCATTGCGCAGGATGATCCAACAAGCATAGGCTGCACACATGTGCTTTTCAGCGACAGCGAGCTTTGCCGCCGCCGGGGGACTTGCCCTGATCGGCGCTGCGACGCTGGCGGCGCGCCCCTCCCCGCGGATGAGTTTGCTGGCGGCGACGCCGCTACTCTTCGCCTTTCATCAGGCGATCGAGGGTGCGATATGGCTCGGCGTCCACGATGGCGGAGCGTCGCAAGCGCTCATAAAAACCTGGGTCTTTATCGCGGAAGTCTTCTGGCCGACTTTCACGCCGCTTGCGGTGTTGGCGCTGACGCGCGGCCGGCGGCGCCAACAGGGCCTTGTCGCCCTATTGATTACAGGGGTCATAGTATCTGGATATTTTCTGACGCTCCTTGTGCAGAGGGATCTTGTTGTCGACGTCGTCAGGGGCAATCTCTTCTACCGGCCGGAAGAGCCTTTCGCGCACAATTTGCCGGGGCTCTATCTGATGACCACAGTCGCGCCGCTTTTGATCGCACGCGAACGCTATGTCCTGGCGTTTGGCGTCGCCGTGCTCGCAGGCGCGATCGTTACGGAGCTTTTTTATATGCATGCAGGCCCATCGGTCTGGTGTTTCTTCGCGGCAATCGCAAGCGGCTGCGCCTTCCTTGCGGTGCGCGATGAGAAAAGCTCGCGCATGCCGCGTCTCACGCCGTCTCCGGGACTATAAGACGTCGCGCAGCAACTCGATCGCGGCCTGATGAAGTTCCGCCGTCGCCGAGGCGACGATGCGGCCGCGCGCGCATTCGCCGAGCGGCTCGCCTTTCCAGCCTGAAATAACCCCGCCCGCGCCCTCAACGACGCAGACAAGCGCGCAGTAATCATGATGCTTGAGGCTCGATTCAACAACGAGGTCGAGTTCGCCGAGCGCAAGGAGCCCATAGGCGTAGGCGTCGAGGCTGAAACGCGCGACCTGCGCCCTGCCTGCAATCGCTGTGAAGGCGTCTGCTTCGTCGTTCGTGAAGTACGCTTCGCGCCGCGGGTCCGTCGTCGAGAGGCGCGCACGGCTCAGCGCCGTCACGCCGCTTGTCTTGCAAATTCTCTCCGCACCGCCGCGCCGGAAATGTGCGCGTCCTGAAAAACCGATCCAGCGTTCGTCCGTAAACGGCTGATCGATGACGCCGAGGGCAGGCTTGCCGCCTTTTTCAAGTCCGATCAGCGTCGCCCAAGTGGAAACTCCGCACATGAAGGCGCGTGTGCCGTCTACGGGATCGATCACCCAGCGGAACTCCGCATCGACGCGTTCAGAGCCGAATTCCTCGCCGATGATGCCGTGCATTGGATAAACTGCGGAGATCATGCCGCGGAGCGCACGCTCCGCCTCGCGATCAGCGTCGGTCACCGGATCGAACAGAACCCCGGCTTTGTTGGTGACGACTGAACCGGCGCGAAACCGCGGCAGCGTTTCGATGCGGGCGGCGTCTGCGAGGCGTCCCGCAAATACCGGGAATTCGGAAAGAATCGATGCGTCGGCGGTCATGGACCACTTCCATGATCCCGCCGGCGCAGAATTTCAAGTACGGAGAAGCCGGCGCTTATTCGTCGCCGGACATCGCTTTGGCTAGATCGAGCAGCCGGCGTCGCGGCTCATCATTCATTGTGTAGAATGCGCGTACGAGCGCAATCGTGTCCTTGTTCTGAAAGGCGTCGAGCGGCGTCAATGCCGACAGGTCGCCGGCGCCGTTTATATGAGCGCCTTCTTCAACCCCCTCGAAGAAATAGGCGATCGGAACGTCGAGCGCCTTCGCCAGCGTCCAAAGGCGCGAAGCCGAAATGCGGTTCGCACCGCTTTCGTATTTCTGGATCTGCTGGAAACGAATGCGTACGGCGTCTGCTAGGCGCTGCTGCGTCATGCCAAGCAACCGGCGGCGCTGGCGAACGCGATTTCCCACATGCAGATCGATCGGATGGGCCATCGGCCAATTCTCCCATGATACGCGCGCGGCCCGACGCCTTGCGCCCCTTATGCGGGAGAAAGAGGCAAGCTCCGTGCCGTTTAGGAGAAATTGCGCGGCCGTCCCAATGAGGAATGGGCCAATTAAGCGTTAATCGATCATCTTCGCCGAGCGTAGCCAGAAATCCTCGTCGAAGCCCGGCATTTCCAGATTGGCGATGAACTGACGCGATGCCGCGTCCCAGGAAAAGCGTTCGGCCCATTTGCGACAGGCTATGGGATCGCGCCGTTCCCAGGCGTCGAGACAGGCCTTGCGCAGATCTTCGCTCATCGCCCCGCAGCCCTCGGGCGCTCCGTCGAGAATTTCGAGGGGGCCCCTGACCGGGTAGGCGGCGACCGGAACGCCGCAGGCGAGCGCTTCAACGTTAACAAGACCGAATGTGTCGGTCCGGGACGGAAATACAAACACATCGGAGCCCTGATAGTACTTCGTGAGCTCCTCGCCGAACTTCGGGCCGACAAAGACGGCGTTCTTGAAACGCTCTTCAAGTTCTTCGCGCTGCGGACCGTCGCCAACGACAAGCTTCGTGCCCGGAAGATCGAGTTTCAGAAAATCCTCAATGCTTTTCTCGACCGCGATGCGTCCGACATAAAGGTAAATCGGCCTTGGATACTGGTCGAGAAATGAGCGGTCGCCCGGAGTGAACTGCTTCAGATCGACACCGCGCGCCCACAACTTCATATCAACGAAGCCGCGCTCCCTCAATTCATCCATCAGGCCGGGCGTCGCCACCATCATGGTCTCGCCGTCCTTGTGAAAATCCTTCAGCACGGCATAGCCCCACGAAATCGGGACCGCCCAGCGTTCGTTCGCGTATTCGGGAAAGCGCGTGTGAAAACTCGTCGTGAAAGGATAGTCGCGGCGTTTGCAGAAGCGGCGGACCGCTCGGCCGATCGGACCCTCGGTTGCGATATGGACGGCGTCCGGCTTGAAATCGTTGATGATCTTGGCGACGCGCCGGTTCGGCAGCAGCGACAGGCGAATTTCCGGGTAGGACGGCAGCGGAACGGATTTGAATTCGTTCGGCGTAATGTAGCAGACTTCATTTCCGAAGCTGGTTAAAATATCGCCGAGCGTTTCCAGCGTTCTGACAACGCCATTAAGTTGCGGCTTCCAGGCGTCGGTCGCTATGACGATCTTCAGGCCCGACTGCGTGTTCGGCATGGTGAAGCGCTGCTTCGGCCGCGTCAGCCGGCCGACCCCCGACTGAAACCGCTTGAACGCGCCCTTGCGCTTGGCGCCTACGTCATCTCCGGTCGGGTGTTCGCTAGACGTCAAAATCGGGCTCCTTCAGCGGGGGGAGCGCAAAGGCGTAGCCCGACATGCCAAGGTCCGCAACGCGATCGAAACGGCTGAGGGACGCATCCCCAATCTCAAATCTCGTTGCAGCGCACTGATATATTGCGGCGCAAAATAATATTGCACTGCAACAGAATCCATGTCAGCTTTCCGACGCAGCGCCTTGCGGCGCTGTTGCCCTAACGGGCGTTTCCTCCCAATCGACTTGGCCGCAGGGTCAATCCTGCGGCCTTTTTTAATCGCGGCGCACCATTTTTCGACGCGAGATTATTCGGCGGCCTGGGCTGGCCGCAACGCCGACGGCGATATCCGCGATAACTCGGCGGCAAGCTTATGGAGATCGCGCCTGAGGCGTTCGAAGCCGGATGTTCGTGCAATCCGCCGTTCATCTAGGTAAAGCGCTCTATTGATCTCGATCTGGAGGACGTGAACGCCATCGCTTGGCCGCCCATAGGCGGAAGCGACATGGCCGCCGGCATAAGGCGCATTTCTCGAGACAAGGTAGCCGCTGGCCCCAAGGACCTGTTCGACAATCGCCGGAACGCCCGGCGCGCACGAAGCTCCAAAGCGATCGCCAAGAACGAAATCAATGGCGCGATCGCCGTCCCGGAATGGCGCCCCGCCAGCTGAAGGCATCGAATGGCAATCGATCACGATAGCGCAGCCGAAGCGCGCCTGTGCGGCGCCGATCAATTTGCCAAGCGCTTCGTGGTAGGGATCGTAACATTCGGCGAGGCGCCGGCGCGCTTCGAAAAACTTAAGCTTTCGGTCATAGATGTCCTGTCCATCCGCAACAATACGCGGAATGACGCCAAGACCCGCCCGGACACGGTTCGAGCGCGTGTCGGCGCTCGCCGGCAAGGGATCGGCGAACATGCGTTGGTCGAGCTCGTCTCTGCTGCGATTGACGTCAACCCAGGCGCGCGGAAAGAGGGCCCGCAAAAGCGGCGCGCCGAACGAAGGCGCAGCGTCGAACAGCAGATCGACGTAGCTATCTTCGGACTGGCGAAGCGAGTGCCGGTCAAGGCGGCTCATTCGAAGCAGTTCAGGCGGATAGCGGCGTCCAGAATGGGGCGACGCGAAAATGAATGGGGTCGACAGCTGAACCGGCGCCGAAACCTCGACCGCCGGCGGCCTAGCCGGATCGCCGTTCAGGATTTCAAAATCGCTCGACAAATAAGGCCTCATCAACGATCGACCCGGAAAGGGCCGATACTCATCGTATAGCGATAACCGGCCATTCGTTAAGATGTTTCAACTGCGGCGCCCGTCTTGCTTTACCTCCCCCACTCCGCTGCGAAAGTGGACGCCCTCTTGGCTTCCCTGCCCGCACGGAATTGGTTAGAGCGGTCACAGTCGATAAAGGCGTTCAAATATGGCGGCTATTCTCCTCGCAGAAGACGACGAATCCATGCGGCGGTTTCTCAAGAAGGCGCTTGAGAAGGCCGGTCACTCGGTCGTCGACGCCGCCCAGGGCGACGAAGCGCTGACCGAGTTGCAGCTGAGGGAATTCGACCTTCTCCTGACCGACATTGTGATGCCTGTGATGGATGGGATAGAACTTGCCCGCCGGGCGGCCCAGATCGACCCCGAAATGAAGATCATGTTCATCACGGGATTTGCCGCTGTCGCGCTGAACCCAGCGAACCGCGCGCCGGAAGAGGCCAAGGTTCTCTCCAAACCCTTCCATCTCAAAGACCTCGTTCAGGAAGTTGAACGAATGGTTGCGGCCTGATCCCCAAAGCTCGCATTTTTGGCCCTTGCGTCATTCGCCTTTTGAGGATAGACGCGCGGTCTTTCGGGCGCATAGCTCAGGGGTAGAGCGCCACCTTGACACGGTGGAGGCCCGTGGTTCGAAACCACGTGCGCCCACCATTAACTCCTTGATCGAACACGATTGTGCGCCGCAGCATCGGCTACCCACCGGCTTGCGGATTGGCAAAGGCGGGTTAACGAATTTCCGGTACTTAATCGCCATGCCAGATCAGGATTCCTTTTCAGCCGCGTTGAGCGCCAGTCGCGCCGACATCCCGGATGCGGTTGCTGAATTCTCTTCCGCCGCGGGGTTCCGGCGTCTTCGGGCCGCGTTTCGCGACCCTGAACTTGAGCGGGCCTATCAAAAGCATCTGACGCTTAACGCGTTGCCGCGCGAACGCCGCATCTGGCTTTTGATGTCGCTCGTTTACTTCCTGTACGGCGCGCTCGATATTCTGACGATCGGCGAGCAGCGGGAGGCGGTGCTCGCCGTGCGATGGCTTTTGTTGACGCCGATCGCTCTTGGAATTTATGCGCTGACATTCATTGACCGCTTCAAGCCGCATGCAGGCTCGCTGTTTTCGTTCGGCGTCTTTCTGTCGGCTACCAGCATCGTTTGGATGATTTACGTTCTCCCGCCGCAAGGGTCGCCCCCCTACATCATCGGGATCCTTGTCGTTTTCATCTTCTCCTCATGCAACGTTCAAATGCCGTTTCCAGCGGCGGCGACAGCATTCGCCGTTACCACGATCAGCTATTCGTTCATCTTGCTCGCGAATGACAAGTTCACGCGCATTGACGTCATCTCGGGCCACTTTTTTATGATTTCGTCCGCAGGCGTTGCGGTGCTGACCAATTATGTCCAGGAAATCCGCTTGCGGATGATTTGGATCAATGGCGAGCGGCGACGGGCGGACGCCGCCAAAATTCAGAACCTGATGATTGAAGCGACCGCATCGGACCAGTCGAAAATCAACTTCCTGTCGATCCTCAGTCACGAGCTGCGCACGCCGCTCCATCAAATCATCGGTTTTTCGGAGGTTCTGCGCGCCCCCGGCGGCTGCGCCGAACCAGAGAAATCGACGGAATATCTGACAGAAATACACTCATCCGCGCATCGCCTTCTCGCGTCTATCGCTAAAATGCTACGATATGCGGACGCAACGGCCGGCAAGATTTCTTATGACCTCGACCGCCATTTAGTCGCGGACATCGTCGAGATGTCCGTCGACCAATTCGCGTCGCGCGCCGCCCAACGCGATATCGTCATTGAGGTCGGCCCCGTCGCCGACGGTCTGATCCTGATAGATCAGGCAAGCACAAGTTACGCAATCGGCTGCCTCATTGACAATGCGATCAACGCTTCGCCGGCGCGCAGCCGGATCGTAATCAGCGGCGCGCGGGTCGAGGGCGACTGCTACGAATTGCGAATTGCCGACAGCGGCGTCGGCATGTCTGAAGCTCAGATTCGACAGGCTTTCGAGCCGTTCTCGCAGGTCGGTCATTTCCGTACGCGCACCATCGAAGGGATCGGCCTCGGCCTGACGCTCGCCCGGAAAATACTCGGCGATCAAGGCGCGACGCTGAAGCTTCAATCGGCGCCGGGCAGCGGCACGACGGCAAGAATTCTGTTCGCCTCAACGGACAATGCGGTCGCCGCGGCCTGATCGATTCCGGAAATCAGGCCGGCTTGCGAACGATCAGAAAATAGATCGCATCGAGGACGTCGATCTCGACCGAGACTTCAGCGCCAGGAGTTCCCGACGCCATGTCGAGCATTTCCTCGCGGCTTCGGAAGAAGAGCGACCAATCGACAACATACTCGCTCGGCCAGATCATGCCGGTATTTTTGTCGTTGACGTTGCCGATGATAATCGCGCCTCCCGGCTTCAACAACTCGTAGAGGCGTTTGACAAAGCGGCGCGCGACGAGCGGATTGAGATAGTCAACGAGACCTGAAGAATAGATTACGTCGCATTCCTCAGCCTGAAGCGCCATCGGCGTCGGATCGAGCATATCTTTGAAGGACGCGTTGAACGCCCGGACCGACACCCTGCCTGAGACGTTCAGCGCATTGAGGTGCTCTGTCGCATATTCGAGCGCGGCTTCTTCCTGATCGAGGAGAATGAATCGCCAGCAGCGCTCAGGATCGGAAAGGCGCAGCAACTCTTCCGCTTCGCGCGCGGGGCCTGCGCCGATTGAAAGTACGGAAAGCGGCGCATTGACTGGCGATTTGCTGGTCTGATCGACGATGATTTCCGCAAGCCGGCGCATTCTCGTGCGCACCGGCTCTGCGCCGACAAGACTTAGAAGGTGCAAAAACTTCGACTTGACGGTGTCCCCGACGGGAACACCATCATAGATATAATTCATGATGCGGAAATCGCCGGGATAGCCCATCGGCTTGCCGTATGTGCGCCGCCATCCCTCGCCGTCAAGCAGCAAGCGGGTAAGGACGCGTTCCGTATACGCTTTTATCGCAACCCTCTCATGCTTTGAGCGCTGGTGCGGTATGACTAGGTCGTTTCCCTTCCGGACAATATCGTTCCATCCGGCGGTCGCGCTGCGGCAAAGTTCGCGCGCAAATTCGTCCTTCTCTGCAGGCGTCATCGACGATTCAATCGGCGACACCATTCGTTCGATCCGCTCGAGATAAGAGGCGACGAAATTTACCGTATCCGCGCAGAACGCCTTATAGACAGGGTCGATCCCGGCTGCGGACGCTGGCGCGAATTTCGCCGCCGCCGCCGCATTGCGCTTTCGAAGCCCCGGCAAATCGAATTGCGATTGTTCGAGTGCAAAGCCCGAGAATACCTTGCGGCCCCTCGCCTCCGACCGGGCAAGGCGCGCGGCGCCGCTGAAGATTTCCCTGCCGTTCTGGACGAGCCTGAGGACGCCGATGCGATTGATCTCGGCGAAGGCGTCATCGGTCTCAGGAAGGGCGCCCGCCGCCCCGGTGCCGGACCCGCTGATGTTTTTCAGCTCAAACGGCTGGTCATCAAAAAAGAGGACCGGAGGTTCACCGGCGAAGAATTCCAGTGCATCATGCCGACGACGCCGGAACTGCTGCTCCCGGCCGACGGCGCCCACCAGTTCTTCGTAAGATTTGACCATGCCTAATTCGCACTCACTAAGGCCCGCTAACTTCTGAATAGGCCGAAGCTTTGATTATTCTTAATAAATCGTTAATTTCAACACAATTATGAATGCAAACTGATGAAAAGCACTTTCTCTTTATGCCGCGAAGCCTTGAGCCGCCCGTTAACCAATTTTAAGTGATGCAGCCGATCATGGCGAACTGTGATTTTCATATTGGGGAGCGGTCGTAATGCGTCAGTCAGCCTTTTTAAGAAATGGGGCGGCTGCGTGCTGCGTTCTGGCGTCGCCGCCGGCTCTGGCCGGAGGATTCAACCTCGATCACCATAACGCCGCTGCGTTGGGTTCGGCGTTTGCGGGCGCTGAAGCGACGCAAGGGGACGCCGGGTTCGCCGCTTACAATCCAGCAGCAATCGCGGGGACCGGACACGGCGAATTAAACGCCAGCATGACCGCCATCTTTCCTTCGGTCGATTATTCGAACGCCGATGCGACACTGCTCGGTGTTGCGCCGGTTTCGGGGACCGCTTCGGGCGAACGGTTCATTGAAAAGAGTTTCGTTCCGAATTTTTCAGTAGCGATCCCCCTCTCCGACCGGCTGACGATTGGACTGCTGGCGAGCGCACCGTTCGGCCTCAAGACCGAATTCGGCGCCGACTCGATCGTCCGCTATCAGGCGCAACGCAGCGAACTTACCGTTCTCGAGGTGATGCCGATGGCCGCGTTTGAAGTGACGCCTGCCCTGCGCGTCGGCGCCGGGGTGCGCATCCAGCACATGGATCTGTCTTTGACGTCGACCATTGACGCCGGCGGAATAGCAGCCGCGAACTCCATTCCTGGCTTCCTTCCGGGCGGAAGCGACCTTTCCGCGTCGTTCGACGCCGACGATATTGCGATCGGCTATACATTTGGACTGCATGCTGAACTGACGCCGAGGCTGCGCGCCGGCGTCGCCTATCTATCAAAAATCGATCACGACCTTGAAGGCGACGCGCGTTTTGATCTTGCGTCCAGTCCGGCGGCGCAAATTTTGAACGGCGCGGCCGGATTATTCAGCGCCGACGGTTTCACGGCGGATTTTGCAACTCCCGCAACCGCAGCATTCGGGTTGCGTTACGCCGCGAGTGAAAGATTGACGCTGCTTGCATCCGCCCGCGTCATGTTCTGGTCAAGTTTCGATGTGGTGACGCTGACATTCAACGATGGCGCAACGCCGCCGGAAGTCGCCACACAGGATTGGAAAGACAGCGTGCTGCTTTCGATCGGCGGCGAATATGCCGCAAGCGAGGCGACGACGCTGCGCGCCGGCTTCATGTTCGATGAGACGCCGGTAAACGATCAGTTTGCAAACCCGCGCATTCCGGATGGCGACCGCTATTGGTTCGCTGCGGGGCTAACTCAGAACATTGGTGAAAAGCTGAGCGCCGACATTGGACTTGCTTACGCATTTTTCAGCGACAGGCCGATCGATCTGGACGGCGCCGCGCCGGAAAATCTCTTTCGCGGGTCGCTAACGGCGGATTTTGAATCGGCGGCTTTCGCCGCGTCGTTGCGCTTGCGCTATAAGTTCTGACCGTCACCAGGGCCGGCCATCCTTGTGAAGGAAGCGCCAGCCTTCTTCTGATTTGACCGCCTTCATATCGACGGCGGGGTCCGTGTATTCGACAGTCTCTATCGCGGCGCGGGTTCCGACCTCAAGGAAGACCGCGTCTTTGTTCGACCGGTTAATGAGGTGGTGGCCGTTTGAGGCGCCGGCAGGGAACGCGGCGGCCTCGCCCGCACTCAATTGGCTTTCGCCCGCATCCTCGATCAGCACCGCCTCGCCTGAAAGGACGTAGATGAATTCATCCTCATGCTTGTGCCAATGGCGATGCGCCGAGGCGGCGCCCGGCTTCAACACGCAGATGTTGACGCCATATTGAGTTAGTCCGCCGGCATCGCCAATGCGCATGCGGCTTCGTCCAGCGACCGCGCCAGCGAAAGGCGCCGGATAGCCGGTGCCTGTCAGCACGGGAACTTTGTCGAGATCGATCTTCGGCATTGCCGCCTCCTTGTTTGGACAATGGCCGTGGTTTACCAGACCGGCATGGCGAAGATCGATCCCCTGGAGTTGACGCGCGCGCTCATCAGACGCCCTTCGGTGACGCCGAAGGACGAGGGCGCGCTCGATGTGCTCGAAGAAAAGCTGAAGTCGATCGGCTTTCAGTGCCGGCGGATGATTTTTCAGGAACCAGGACCCGATCCTATCGACAATCTCTACGCGCGATGGGGAACCGAAGAACCGGCGTTCTGCTTCGCCGGACACACCGACGTCGTTCCCGCCGGCGATCCCGAGGACTGGGACACGCCGCCGTTCGAGCCGGTGGAGAAAAATGGCGCCATTTACGGGCGCGGGGCCGCCGACATGAAGGGATCGATCGCCGCTTTTGCCGCCGCCGCCGAACGGGCGATAGCAAAAAAGCCGAAAGGTTCGATCGTCTTCCTGATCACCGGAGATGAGGAAGGGCCCGCCCTCAACGGCACGAAAAAAGTGCTCGGCTGGATGCGGGACGCCGGTGAAAGCATATCGCACTGCCTCGTCGGAGAACCCTCCTCGAGCGAGAGGCTCGGCGACATGATCAAAGTCGGGCGGCGCGGCAGCACCAACTGCTGGCTGACAGTCTTCGGCGCGCAGGGCCATGTCGCCTATCCGTCACGTGCGCAAAATCCGATCCCGGCGCTGCTGAAAAAGCTGTTGACCTTGAGCGAAACGCCGCTTGATGACGGATACGAGCGCTTTCAACCGTCGAGCCTTCAGATCACTGACATTCATGTCGGCAATCCGGCGTCCAATGTCATTCCGGCAAAGGCGACAGCGCGGTTTAATGTCCGCTTCAATCCGAAGTGGACCGGGGAGAGTCTTGAAGCCTATTTGCGCGGCAGGCTTGATGAAGCGGCGGCAGCTGCGGGCGTTCGCTACGAGCTTTCGGCGGTGTGCTCCGGCGACGCATTCCTGACTACGGATGAGGACTTTCTCGGCCTCGTTTCGACGGCAATCAAAGAGAAAACAGGCATCGATCCCGACCATTCAACGTCTGGCGGAACATCCGACGCGCGGTATATCAAGAATATGGCGCCCGTCTGCGAATTCGGCCTTGTCGGGAAGACCATTCACAAGATCGATGAACATGCGAGCGTTGCGGACATTCTTGCGCTCGCCGATATTTATGAAGCGATCCTTGAGCGCTATTTCGCGGCATACAGCGTGCGCGAATGATTTCTTTTGACAATGCGGCGCGTCAGATCGCAGGCGCCTGGAAAATGGCGCTTGGCGCCGAAGACTGGAAGGCGTCGCTCGATCGCACCGTAGATGGCGTTTTCGCGTCGTTTGCTGCATTCGTCTATTCGATACCGTTTGTCGTGTTGTTCTCGATCTCGGCCAAACGTGCAGCAAACCGGATTCCGGATTTCGCGGATACGCTGTACCAGACTGCGCCGCTTGCGCCGCTCATTATCGGCGACCTTTTCATCTACGCGCTCGACTGGGCGGCGAGCCTTTTTTTACTCGTGATGCTGGCGCGCGCGACCGGCGCAGGCAAGCAGGCTGCCGACCTGATCGTCGGTTACAACTGGGTTCAGCCGGTCATCGCCGCAGCTCAATTGCCGTCGATCTCGGTGATGGCGTCGACCGCCAGCACAGCCGCCGGCGGCCTCCTTGGCATCCCTGCCTTCGCCCTCACGCTGTTTTTGATCTGGGGCGTAGTCCGGCGGGGATTGGGCGCTCAGCCGGCGCCTTCAGCTGCAGTTGTCGCCATGCTCATCATCGTCGGAGCCGTCATCGACATATTAGGGTCTGCGGCGATGCGGGCCCTATTTGCAGCCTAGTTCATCGGCTGTCATTTGCGAATCGCAAGAAGATCTAGTCCTTTGTTTTGTCGCGTCGGCTCTGCGAAAATCCGGTTTCCGCTTTTTCGCCCGACGCCTTAATCATAATCCGCCTTGAGGAAATAGAGCCCTTCAGCCGGCGCGACCTGACCGCAACGCCGGCGGTCGCAGGCCCTGAACGCGTCAGCAAAATCAGCGGCGCTCCACCGGCCGAGCCCAACCTCGACAAGGCTTCCAACAATCGAGCGCACCTGATGATGGAGAAATGAGCGCGCTGACGTTTCAACGTAAATGTCGTCGCCGTAACGGGTCGCAGCAATCGATGACAGGGTCTTCACCGGCGTCGTCGCCTGGCAGGTCGATGCGCGAAACGTCGTGAAATCATGCTTTCCGATCAGCACCTGCGCTGCGTCATGCATGGCGGCGGCGTCAAGCGGCGGCGCAAGACGCCAAGCTCGGCCGGCGTCAAGCGTCAACGGCGCGCGCCGGTTGACGAGGCGATAGCGGTAATGGCGACGCGTCGCGGAAAAACGCGTATGGAATTCTTCGGCGACGCGCTCCGCGGTCACCGCTGCGATCGGCGCGGGCTTCAGATAATAATTGATCGCTTCACGCACGGTATGCGCGTCAGTCTCTTTTTCGATGTCGAAATGCGCGGGCATGGCGAGCGCGTGCACGCCGGCGTCGGTCCGTCCTGCTGAATGAGCGATCACGGTTTCGCCGCAGAACCGGAAGACGGCCTCCTCAAGCACGCCCTGAATCGACACGCCATTCTCCTGGCGCTGCCAACCGACGAATGGGCCCCCGTCAAATTCCAGCATGAGCATGTAGCGCGGCATTTCAAATCCCTATTATAACCCGCCGCTTTAGATTAGCTCGCCACGCCGCATCGCGAACCCGCGCAGGAATGTCGCAGCATCCTGCGGCGCCTTGCCAGCGCGCTGAACTTTCAACAATTCAACGGCGCCGTCGATGCATGCGACGACGAGACGATCGCCCGCGACGAGAATTTCTCCTGCCGCGCCAGCGCCATCGGCGCGCCGCGACATCAAGACCTTGATGCGCTCGCCTTTCGCCTCAAACCAGGCGCCGGGAAACGGCGACAATCCGCGAATATGGCAGTCGATAGCTCCCGCAGGGCGCGCCCAATCTATCCTTGCCTCTGCGGAAGAGATTTTCTCGGCGTAGGTGACACCCTCCGGCTTCTGCGGGGATTCAACGAGAACTCCCCTTTCAAGCGCCGCCAGAAAGCGGGGCAAGAGCTGCGCGCCGACCAGCGAAAGGCGGTCATGCAGCGTCGCCGCATTATCGTCAGCACGTATTTCAACGGTCTCGGACAGAAGGATCGGACCGGTATCCAGACCTTCCTCCATGCGCATTACCTGAACGCCCGAGACTTTGTCGCCCGCCATAATCGCGCGCTGAATTGGGGCCGCGCCGCGCCACCGCGGCAATAGCGACGCGTGCAGATTGAAGCATCCAAGACGCGGCGCATCGAGCGCTTCCTTGGGGAGTATGACGCCATAGGCGACGACGATCGCGGCATCGACATCCAACGCGGCGAACGCGTCGCGCACTTCCTGTTTCTTAAATCCCTTCGGCGTTCTGACTTCGATCCCCTCAGCCTCAGCGATCTCCTGCACCGGCGAGGGCGTAAGCTTGTGGCCGCGTCCGGCGGGTCTTGCTTCGCGCGTATAGACAGCGGCGATTTCGTGTCCCGCCGCGATGAGTTCGACGAGGCTCGCCGCCGCAAACGCCGGAGTCCCCATAAAGGCGAGTCGCATCGGCGGAATTCTCCAATAACGGCGTGTCTTCGGTGCAGCACCGATTGGTTAAAATGCGCTTCAGGCAGTCTCGGCGAAGCGCTGCTCTTTTTTCAGCTTCCGGATGATTCTGTCGCGCTTCAGACGGGATATGTGGTCAATAAACAGAACGCCATTGAGGTGATCCATCTCGTGCTGAATGCAGGTCGCAAACAGTCCATTCGCCTCGATCTTTTGTTCTTTCCCGTGATAATCAAGGTAGCGGACGCGACATTGCGCCGGCCGCTCCACTTCTTCGAAAAATTCAGGGACTGAGAGGCAGCCTTCCTGATAAAGGCTTGTTTCTTCGGAGGGATCGAGGATCTCCGGATTGACCAGAAAGAGCGGCTTTGGCTCTTCTTCCTCGCCCGCGAGATCCATCACGATAATCCGCTTTGGGACATTCACCTGAATTGCGGCAAGGCCGATGCCCTTCGCCTCGTACATCGTCTCGAGCATGTCATCCATCAGCGCCCGAACATCGTCATCGACAACCTCTACGGGTGCGGACATCTGGCGCAGGCGAGGATCGGGCGCGGTGAGAATCTCTCTTATCGTCATGCGGGGTCAGGTATGGCCCGGTTTCCCTGCCGTCAAGGCGCCTGGCGCAATCTCTGATCCCTCGCCATCGGCGCGAAGTTCCCTTAAGCTAATTATCGGGTGTTGTTGGGTTTTCCGGGAGTTCGCATGCAAGGATCGCCGCTGCTGCCTGATGATGCGCCGGCGGGCGTAGTCGCCAGCGTGGAACAATCGGCGCCGCTGATCACGGGCGAAGCGCTCTATCTGTGGACGGGCGCGGGCGCCGTCATTTTCGTCACTGTGCTCTTTTTTGTTCTGCTTGGCCGCTGGCGCGCCGGCCGACGGGCGCGCGAAGCGGTGCGCACTAACGATTTCTTTCAGCCTGCGGGCGAAGGCGCCGAAATTACTTTCGATGAGAACGACGCGGCCGTCGAACGCGCAGCGTCGGCGTTCGACGGCGAATTTCCGTTCGCGGATCCCGCGCCCGAACCGAAAAAGAAGAAATCCGACGCCTTCGCCGGGCTTTTCGCCAAGCGCGGAAAATCCGTTCGCGAAGAGACGAGGACTGAACCGGAACTTCTTGATTCCAGCGATAGCGAATCCGACTTTGCAGCTGTGAACATTGAACCGGCTTCGGTCGATTGGAACGCCGGGACGACGCCGGCGACTGATTGGGCCGCGATCGAACGCGAGGCGCTACGGCGTGCAGATGAAGACGCGGAACGCGCCGCGCTGGAGCGCAGGCGACACGACGAGGAATCTGAAACCGAATCCCGCTGGCGCGCCGCTGAAGAAGAACGCCAATTGCGGCTTGCGGAGGAAAACCGCCGCCGAGCCGAACGTGATGCGACTGACCGCCATACGGCCGCGAGCGATTCCCATCGTTACGGCGCGCCGTCACCCGGGCACTCTACACATGACGATATCGTTCGCACGCTCTCTGAAGTCGAAGAGGCTTTGCATGTTCAGCGTGAAGCAATCCAGGCGGAAACGCGAAGCCTTCTCGATTCCTTCGCCCGGCGTTTCAGCGAGCGACTAGATGCGCTCGCCCAATCGGTCGAACGTCGCGGCGATGCGCGCACAGCCGACGTCGATGGTCGCGGACGCGGCGCCGACAGAGCGCTGCTCGATGAAATCTCGCTGCGGCTTAGCGAGCATAAAAGCGAGATCGCAGGCGCACTCGAAGCATTGGCCATGCGCGTCGAGCGGGCGCCGGCCGCTTCATCCGATACGGCGGCGCTTCGCCGCGAAGTGGCGGCGCTCCGGCAATCGCTC
>JBGSLM010000202.1:0-5959 GCA_041740755.1 Parvularculaceae bacterium
GTCGGCAATCTCGCGCAGCGCGACGACCGGGTTCTTGTCGCGGTCGCGATCAACCGTCAGCGGCGCGCCGGAAGTGAGCACGCGCGCGCGGTGGGCGGCGAGAAGGACGAGGTCGAACCGGTTCGGCACCTTTTCAACGCAATCTTCGACGGTGACGCGGGCCATTCAAGTCTCCTGAAACAGTCGTGGCCGCCCTGCTGTCGGCAGGCCGGCGGAGGGTGCGCAGATAGCCCCCTTCTTCCCCGAATACAACTGTTTCAGGTCCAAAAAGCGCCTCTAAGGCGCGATTGGCGCGGCCAACGCTCTGGGAAGCGCGGCGAGCATCTGCGGCGGGGTGAGTCCGGTCGCCGGACTGACCCAATCGGGAGCAATGTCGCAAAGAGGCGCCAGAACGAAATCCCGCTCGGCGATCCGGGGGTGAGGAAGGATCGGCCCCCGACCCGTTGGGCCGCGCCCGGTTATGCGGCCATAGGCGAGAAGGTCGAGATCGAGCGTCCTTGGCGCATTTTTCCTGCCCCGCCGCCGTCCGAAGGAATTTTCTACCCCGTGCAGCGCCTCAAGCAGGGCGTCCGCCGGGAGCCCCGTCGAGACAGATATCGCCGCGTTGACAAAGGGCGGGTCCGTGGGATCTGGCCAGGCGGGCGACGCGTAAAACCTTGAGACCGCCTCAACGCGCGCAAATCGCCCTATCGCCCGGATCGCGAGGCGGAGAACCTCTTGCGGCGGTGCGCCGCAGAATGGCAGGCTCGATCCTAAGGCGATAAGAATCATGTCTTTAGTCGATACGTATAACGCGGCACGGCGATATTTCCGTCAGGCCATTCATAGTGAACAGAGGATAGAATGACGTCATTCCTTGGCATGCGCGAAAGCGAAAAAACCGCTCTCTTCATTGACGGCGCGAATTTATACAAAGCCGCAAGAGCGCTTGGTTTCGATATGGATTACAAGAGCTTGCTGGCGAAAGCGAGGTCGTCGAGCAAACTTCTGCGCGCCTATTACTTTACAGCCATTCAAGAAGACAAAGACCAAGACTATTCCCCGCTTCGCCCGCTTGTCGATTGGCTGGACTATAACGGCTACACGATGGTCACGAAAATGGCGCGCGAATTCACCGACGCCATGGGCAAGAAGCGCTTCAAAGGCGCGACCGATATCGAACTCGTCGTCGAAATGCTGACGCTGGCGCCAAAGCTCGATCACGTCATTTTGTTCACCGGCAACGGAGATTTCAAACGCGCGATTGAAGCCGTCCAGTCGATGGGGGTGCGCGTCACGGTCGTCTCCACGATCAAGTCGCAGCCGCCAATGGCGTCGGACGAGTTGCGCCGTCAGGCGGATCATTTCTTCGATCTGGCCGAACTCGAAAAGGAAATCGGCAGAACCGGCGGCGCGGCGCGCAAACCCCGCCCGGCGCCGGCGGATGATCTTGAAGACGAGTTCGAAAATGAATTCGAAGATGAATTCGAAGATGTCGACTAGGCGCGGCGCGCTTCGGTGACGCGCTCCGCCGCCAGAAAAATGATCCCGGATGCTGCATCTCCGGCGCTGGCGCCGTCGCCGGAGCCGTCAAAGGACTGCGCCCTTTGTCCGCGGCTTGTCAGCTACAGACAGGCGAATGCGATTTCCTATCCCGATTATTTCAACGGACCTGCGCCATCCTTCGGGCCGTCTTCCGCGCGGCTCCTTGTTGTTGGGCTGGCTCCCGGATTGCACGGCGCCAACCGAACCGGGCGACCGTTCACCGGAGATTACGCGGGCGACCTTCTTTACAGAACGCTCGCAAAATTCGGCTTTTCGAAGGGCGTTTACGCCGCGAGCCCGGACGACGGCGTCACGCTCGCGGGCGCCATGATTTCAAACGCGGTCCGCTGCGCGCCTCCCGAAAACAAGCCGACCCCGGTTGAAATAAAATCCTGCCGCCCGTTCCTTGAAGCGCGGATCGCCGCCCTCCCCGATCTTAAGGCGATCATTTGCCTTGGCCGGATCGCCCATGATTCGACGCTCGCCGCGCTTGGCGTCAGGGCGAAAGACGCCCCTTTCAGCCATTGCGCGCGGCATATTCTGCCGAACGGCATTACTCTATTCGACAGCTACCACTGCTCGCGATACAACACGAATACCGGCCGGTTGACCGAAGAGATGTTTGAGCAGGTATTCGTTGCGGTCAGGGCCTGTCTTTCCGGAGCCTCCCATCCTGGAGCAAGCGCGTGACTAGAAATTGGGGAATCTCGCCCAAGGACGGCGATTTCAACCGCGCCCGCAACGCCAAGCCGTTGATGACGCTAGGCGTCGCCGCAATTTACGGAATCATCGGAGCCGCTCTCGCCGCGATCAGCTTCGCTGATGCGCGATCGATTTTGACCGGATTGTTCAGGGGCTGGTCGCTCGCGCCGGCGGTTGTCGCCGCAGGCTTTGGATGCTGGAGTTACATCTATGTCGCCTGGCCGCGCTTCGCTGCGCATTTCCACGGCGGCGACACGTTCTCTGATCTTGTGCGGTTCTATGCGCGCGCGGCGGTCGTGTTGATCTTGTTTCTGTTCGTTGCGAAATTCGCCCAGATCGTCCTCGGCGACACGATCAGCGGCCTCCTCCTTTGCATCTCCGGCGGCGGCGCTGCTGCGGCCGCATTCCAGACCGTCATGACATTTGTGCCGCCGGGATCTCGTGAGAAAGGCGCGCCAAAGGCGTAGCCGATGACAAATCCGGATCAGGCAGACTTACGCGCCGACAAGGATCGCGGCTCATCCTTCGCGACGGAATTGTCGCGCGATGCGGAACATCGCGCCAAGGCCCGGACAATCAAGCCGCTCACCCGGCTCTTCCCATTCGTGTTCCGCTACAAGGGACTGCTCGCCGCGTTCACGCTTTTTCTCGTGTTGGCGTCGGCATTGACCCTGCTGCTGCCGGCCGCCTTCCGGCTTGTCGTCGATTGCGGGTTTGGCGGAGCGGCGGACGCCGAAATCTGCCGGAAGATGGAATTCGGCGATGATCTGACCGGTTATTTTCTCGCCGGTTTCGCAGTCGCCGTCGGTCTCGGCCTTGCAAGCGCGATGCGCTATTATTTCATCAGCCGCCTAGGCGAGCGTGTCGTCGCCGATATCCGCCAGGCGGTTTACGGCCACCTTCTCGGCCTTAGCCCTTCTTTCTACGTCAATGTGCGCACCGGCGAAGTGCTGTCGCGCCTCACTACCGACACGACGCTGATCGAAACGCTTGTCGGTTCATCGATTTCGGTTGCGCTGAGGACGACGGCGACAACGATCGGCGCTCTTGTGCTGATGTTTTTCGTCAGCTGGAAACTGTCGCTGATGATGCTCGCTGTCGGGCCGCTGATGCTGGGGCCGATATTCTTTTTCGGGCGGCGTGTGCAGCGTCTGTCGCGCGCCAGTCAGGACAGCCTTGCCAACGCATCGGGCCGGGCGTCAGAAAGCCTTGGCGCGATAGAAACCGTGCAGGCTTTCACGCGCGAGGCGCAGGAAAACCAGAGCTTCCAGAACGCTGTCGAGGCGACGTTCAATGTCGCGCTAAAGCGCATCGCCGTCCGCGCCGTCATGACGGGCATCATTTTTTCCTTCGTTCTCGGCGGATTGATCTCGGTGCTTTGGTTCGGCGCAACGCAAGTGCAATCCGGCGCGATCACACCCGGCGCGATGACGCAGTTCGTCATGTACGCCTTCGTTGCAGTCTCAGGGATCGGCATGCTGACCGAGACCTATGCGGAGGTGATGCGCGCAGCCGGCGCCACCGAACGGTTGATGGAGCTTCTTTCAGCCCAGTCGGATATCAAGGCGATCGCGCCAGTCGCCGCGCTGCCGCAACCGCTCCGCGGCGACCTTTCCTTTCGCGACGTCGCATTCGCGTATCCGGCGCGCCCCGGCATGCAGGCACTCAAAGGCGTCAGCGTCGATTTTTCTAGCGGAAAAACAACCGCGCTCGTTGGGCCATCCGGCGCCGGCAAGTCGACGATCTTTCAGTTGCTGCTCAGATTTTACGACCCGCAATCGGGCGTGATCGAGATCGACGGCGTCGATATTCGCCATCTCGACCCGGCGGCGCTCAGGAATTCGATTTCCATCGTTCAGCAAAATGCGCCGCTCTTTGCAGGCAGCGCCGCCGACAACATCCGCTTTGGAAGACCGGACGCTTCGGATGAAGACGTGCGCGCCGCCGCTATCTCCGCCAACGCGCATGATTTCATTTCGGCCCTTCCACAAGGCTACGACACGCCGCTCGGCCAAGGCGCAACAACCCTGTCAGGGGGCCAGCGACAGCGTCTCGCTATCGCCCGCGCCATTTTGCGCAATGCGCCGATCGTGCTTCTCGACGAGGCGACAAGCGCGCTCGATTCTGAAAGCGAACGGCTCATCCAGATCGCGTTTGAGCGAATATCACAGGGCCGAACATCGATTGTTATCGCGCATCGGCTTGCGACAGTCCTCAAAGCCGACCGCATCGTCGTGATGGATGAAGGCCGCATCGTCGATCAGGGGACGCATGCGGAACTTCTGGCGCGAGGCGGTCTTTATGCGCGGCTCGCAGAATTGCAATTCTCCGCCGGGCGCGAGGCGGCGGAATAATTTCCGCATGGCGGCTTCGTTACGCACGCGCATCGGCGCGGCGCAATATTATCATCGAAACGGATTCCTTCGCACTTCCCGTTTCGATCTGCGGCGGACAGTTCGATGGAACCGACACGCCGCAAAACCAGATTGTCAAAGAGCCGATGAAGCCGCACGCCCTGTAATCAGGTGGCCGCTTCATCCGTAGAACGTCTGAAATTGTAATTTCGGTCGGGGATTCAAGTATCGATTTTGTTGTATTTTCACATACGTTTTCGCGCGCAAAGGGAAAATCGACTTCGCCCTTTTCTATGCTGCGCCTGAACCCTCCCCGGCCCTCCCTATTTCAAGGGAGGGAGAAGAAAGAGAAGCGCGTTCGGTAAGATTCCCTCCCTTGAAAAGGGAAGGTTAGGGAGGGTTTTCTTTCCGCAGGAACCGACGCTCGAAATCGAACCGTCACCCTCGCTGCAAATGAACCCTCCCCGGCCCTCCCATTTCAAGGAAGGGAGAAGAAAGGGGATGAATATCAAGGGCTGTTCACCTCTTGCAAGTGACTGACCGGTCAGTTATATACCTCATATGCCAGCCGTCGCCAGAAAAAAGGCCGCCGCCCCGAAATTCCGCCGTCGCGCCGAGGCGCGGCCTGACGAGATTTTGGATGCGGCGCTCGCCGTGTTCACGAGCAAAGGGTTCGAAGCCGCCCGCGTCGATGACATTGCGGCGGCGGCGGCTCTCTCCAAGGGCGCGGTCTATCTTTATTTCGACAGCAAGGAAGCGCTGCTCCGCGGCCTTATCGAGCGCGAGGTGGCGCCGATCGCGCAGCGCATTCGCTCGCTGGCGGAGACGGGCGATGCGGACCCTATAGCGACGATGAGGATCGTCGTCGCCGCCGCGACGCACATGATGAACGAGCCGCGCATCTTTGCAACGCCGAAACTCGTACTATCCGTCGCGCCGCGATTCAAAGAGATCGCAGAGTTTTATCGCAAGCGCGTGATCGACGAAGCGATCGGCGCCATCACCGCGCTGCACCGGCGGGGTGTCAAATCCGGCGTATTTCGCGATACGGATTCCGACGCTGTCGCGCGCCTCGTGATGGGCCCGATCTTCATGCATGCGATGCGAACGCACGTGCTTGGCGCCAAAGACAAATCGGCGCCGCAGGCGCGCGCCGAAGCGCATCTCGATCTTCTGTTTGAAGGGCTAGTGACGCGATGAAGAAAAAAATTGCGCTTATAATCGCACTGTCCCTTGCCGCCTGCGCCGAGAGCCAGGCGCCCGCCCTCACCGGCTATGTGGAAGCTGAAACGCTTTATCTCGCCCCGCAGGATTCCGGCGTCATAAAGGCGCTTGCGGTGAAAGAAGGCGACGCCGTGAAAGCGGGCGACATCCTCTTC
>JBGSLM010000203.1:0-6427 GCA_041740755.1 Parvularculaceae bacterium
GCGTCGCGGCGGCCGGCGGCAGCGCGCCGAGAAACGACGACAGCCGCGCCCATTTGCGCTGCGAAACGCCGGGGGGCGCGGGGAAAAATGAATGGTCGCTGACGTCCATGAATGATCGAGACGTTACGAGGCCAAAAGATCAAACGCCAGCAAAATGCTTGCGCGGCGCATGAAGGGCGCCGCCGCTCCACGAGCGAACGAAATCTTCAAGATCCGGGTCGCCGCCTTCTGGAAGCACGATCTTCAGTTTCACATACTGATCGCCCGGCGCCTTGCCCTCTCGCGCGACGCCGCGCCCCTTGAGGCGAAGGACTGCGCCCGAACTTGCATTTTTCGGCACGGTGATCGAGACATCGCCGGCGATCGTCGGCGCGGTGATCTTGCCGCCGAGAACCGCTTCTTTCAGCGAGATCGGCGCTTCGATGTGAATGTCGTCGCCGTCGCGCTCAAACAGCGCATGCGGCTTCACCGCGATATCGACATAAACATCGCCCGCCGGTCCGCCGGAAACGCCGGGCTCGCCCTGACCGCGCAGCCGCAGGGTCTGGCCTTCCTCAACGCCCGCCGGAATATTGATGTCGAGCGCACGGCCGTCCGGCATGGTGACGCGCTTTTTCGCGCCTTTGACGGCATCGATGAAATCGACGTCGAGGCGATATTTGACATCGCGACCGCGCATTGCGCCGGGTTGCGCTGCGCCAGGTCCAGGTCCGGCTGCGCCCGCGCGGCCGCGCCCGAACAGATCCGCGAAAATGTCGCCAAGATCGTCGAAATCGCCCTTGTTGGCGAAGCCGCCCGAATAGCCGGGCCCGTATCCTGATTGATAGCCTCCAGCGCCGCCGGCAGCGCCTGCGCCTTGCGCTCCGGGTCCCGTCCATTGCCGGTATTGCGGGCGGTCGCGGCCCTGTTCGTCGAGTTCGCCGCGGTCGAATTTCTTGCGCCGGTCCGCATCGCCAATGATGTCGAAAGCGGCGGAGACTTCCTTGAATTTCTCCTCGGCCTTGGCGTCGTCTTTGTTGCGGTCGGGGTGAAATTTCTTGGCCAGCGTCCTGAAAGCGGCGCGAATTTCGGCGTCCGTCGCCGTCGGGGCGACGCCGAGTACGCTATAAGGGTTCCTAGCCAAGGGTCAGGAGGCTCCTTTCGGCCGCAAAACATCATCCATCAGGGGCGGTCCCCGATAGATAGATAGGCAATCTTGCCGCAAAATGAAGAGAGTAGGGTTAATTTTCGGGGCGACGCGATCATCTCTTCGACCCGATCCAGCCTGGCCAGTCGACCGGCTCGCTCCCGATTTCACGGATCGTCTCCGGCGCGGCGTTATCGAGGAAAATGACGAGATTTGCGCAGTCATGGCGCGCGCTCGGCGCGATAAGGCCGTCATAGCCGAGAAACGCGGCGGCGGCGCCGATCTCCGCCGTATTCGCATACAGAATTTCGCGATACCGCCTCACCTCGACGCCAAGCGCTGTCAGCGCGTCGAAATCGAGAAGCGTGAGCGAACGATTGAGTTCGACGCCGAGCTTCCACAGCACATGACGGATGCGCGATGGAAAGACCGGCTGGCCGCGGCTTAGATGGAAATAGATTTCAGCGAGCGAGCCGTCGCGCTCTTCCGAGCAGTAAAGCACCGGTAAATCAGCCGGATTCCAGCGTCCCGCCCCGCGCGGCCCGTCGGTCGGCGAGCGCCCTTCGCGCACAACGCGCCACACAGTCCGGTCGTATTCGACCGGCGCGATGTTGCTGATCGCATCAAGAAGGCGATCGTCATGCGCGCGGCGAACGGTCAAAGATAAACGCCCGTATCAAGCCGCTCAATCGCTTCGAGCACTTCAGCCGTCCGTCCACTGACGATCAGATCATAGGGCCGCGCGCCGGAAAGCTGGGGATGCGCCGATTGGAGCCAAAGGCGCGCTTCGTCCGGCTCATAGAAATCGGAAAGCCGCTCAGCGACCCAGCGCAGTTCGGATATGATCCGCTGCTTCTCGATCGTCGGCCCGCTCTCCCCGCTCGCCCAGCGCGACACGGTCGGCGGCGACACGCCGAGAATATTGGCGATATCGCGCCCGGTCAGCCCGCCGCGCCGGCGCAAATCGTCGAGCAGCCGGGAAACGGCGGTCTGGCGGGGCGCCTCTGCTATGGCGGGCATGGTTCTTCTCCTTGTCGCAAGTTACGTATCAGTTTCACATATGTCAAGTTGCGAAACCTATTTGTAATCTGGCTCACACCCCTACCTCCGTCTGCGAAATTGCAGGCCGTCGATTTGTCCTCCCCTCAGACGCAACCACAATTTTCGCTCGGCCGGCGTCGATTCCCGGCGTAGGCGTTGCGCACGTTCAGTGGTCTCGCGCGTAACTGAAAAGCGCTTCAGATAAGGCATATGAAACCTTGGCTATCTTTCTTCTCTCTCCCTTGAAAAGAGAGAGCGGGGACGGTTGAGCGCGGCAAGAGTGTCGGTTTAATTTCTAGCGACGGTTCGTGTTGAGAGAAAACCCTCCCTAACCCTCCCTTTTCAAGGGAGGGAATTCGACCGAGCGCGCTGCCCTTCCTTCTCCCTCCCTTGAAAAGGGAGGGCCGGGGAGGGTTCGGGCGCGGCGAATGCGTTGGTTCGTGCGGAAAGAAAGTCCTCGCCTCCCTCCCTTTTCAAGGGAGGGAATTCTTGCGAGCGCCAAGCGCCTCGTCGACCCGCGCGCGCAGCTCTTTTGCGCTTTCCATGCGATCGCGGCCGATGAGCGCGGCGACGTGCATCGTCGACATCCAGTACCTAAGTTCGGCCATCAGCGCCTCGTCCTTTGCGATGAGCTGGACGATCGCGCCGGCGCTCGCGTCATCGATCGGCGCATCGCAGCTGAACAGCTGCTGGCGCGCCGCCGTGTCGGACTTGTAGCATTCGCTCCAGATATAAGTCTGCACCGCGAGCGGAACGACGCCGCGCACTTTCGCCCGGTAAGGCGGGCGCTCCGACAGAACCGGATTGTCGCTCACCGCATAATGGTTCGCGAGCGCGGCGCGAAGACCCGTGTCGGCGATAAGGCCGACCTCGCCCGCGCTTTTCAACTCTTCAAATGTCGTCTTCGTCGTGTAGAACTCGGCGACCTGGCTCGCCTGAAAATACGCGAGCAGGAGTTCCCATTGCGATGCGCCTTTCGCGTCGCCTGTTTCGGCATAGGCCAGGCCCTTTGCGCCGTAAGCGGAAACGGCCGCCCAAAAATCCAGCCTGTCGCGGTAATTGACGAGGTCCGCGTCAAGATCGCCGCCGATGCGCTCGAGAAAGGAATGCGTTCTTGCGCGATCGTCGCGCGCCGCGTTCCAGTTCGAGACCTGAATGCCGACAAAGACGCCGATGACGACGATGACGAAGTCGAGAAAGATCGCCGTCCATTCCTGTTTTTTAAAATGCGCGATGACGCGGCGAAGGATCATTTCGCTTTCCCGAGTTCGGCTTGCCGCGCGTCGATCAGGCCGGCGATGCGCCGGTGCCCATCGAGCACTTGCCGCACGTCGCCAAGACGCGCCGATGTGAAGTAAGACCGGTAGAGAATGGCGTTTCTGAAGGCGAGGCTCTTCATTACTTCCGGCGCGCCTAGCTGTGCGGGTTCGCGGCTGCCGTCGTTCAGCCAGCCGATCGGCGGCGGAGAGCCGTTGACATTCGGTTGCCTGAATACGCCTGACATTTCGACGCCGCTCATCAACAGCGGGTCGGAAAAGAGATAAATGATCTGCGTTTCGTCGTCCTGGCGGCGCACGACTTCGGCTATTTCGGCGCTCAGCGACTGAAGCTCGGAAATCAGCGCGGGACTGCCGATCGCGCCAAGTCTTCCTGATCCCTTCAATGTTTCATAGGCGACCTGCCTGATGTTCATGGTCGCGAGATGAAAAAGCCCGTGCGAGACATAGCGGTCGAGAATCTGCGGCTCGATCGCCGCGCCGGGATCGATACTGTAGGCGTAGAGCGCGGCGCGCGCTTCTTCCTGACGCTCCATTTGAATGATCAGCGATTGAAGCTCCCTGATAGAGAACGCAACGTCTTCCTCCATCGCTGCGAGATAGCCGATTTCCGCCCGCCGCTCGACGCGCGCCTCGTTCCAGTTGTTGACCTGAAGACCGACGAAGACGCCGACGACGACGATCAGGAATTCGATCGCGATGGTCGTCCATTCCTGTTTTCGAAAATGCGCGATGACGCGGCGAAGGATCATGACGCGGCCTTTCCTTTCGCTTGCGGATCGCCGCCTAACGCGGCGACCGCATCCTCCGCACTCTTCATGTAGCCATCAAAATTGAGCACAGCTGAAACCGCGAATGTGTATTGATAGCTCAATTCGGACGTGACGGCCGGATCGCTCCGCAACAGGGCGGCGGCCTCTTCAAGAGCGGCGGGATCGACATCGAGTTTGCATTCTTCGACAAAGCCGGCGATCGCGCCCTATTCGTCGCGAATGTCGCTGCAGTTGGCGCGCATGGCGGCCTGCACGCGCATCGGAATGATTTTCCGTACGGCTTGCCTGTACCCGGAATTGACGCCCATGCTGTAGGTGTCTTGCCCCGTGTCGAATGCGTAATATTGCGAGAGGCCCTTTTCCGTCGCGCCGTCGGGCAGCAGGCCGAGATGGCCGGATGAAACGATCTGGTCCCAGGTCGCACGCACCGGCGCGGTATAGCTGATTTCGCTCGCCCGATAGGCGTTGACGACAAGCGCGCTGGGGTCAGGATTGTCCGCCCGAAGAAGATCATCCGTAATCTGAACGCTCTGAAGGACCTGCGCATAATAGGCGCTTTGCGACCGTATCCCGACGAGATCTTCTTCGAGATCGCGGATCAGCCGCTTGACGTAATCAGCGCCGAGACGGGCGTCGGCCCGCGCGGCGTTCCAGTTCGAGACTTGAATGCCGACAAAAACCCCGACGACGACGATCAGGAAGTCGATCGCGATCGCCGTCCATTCCTGCTTTCGAAAATGCGCGATGACGCGGCGAAGGATCATGGGCGGTTTTCTGTTGCGATCTTTTCAAGCAGGCGTTCCGCCTTCGCCCGAAGATCGGTCATGAGTTTCAGCTGCCGGTTGGTGTAGAGCCAGTAGTTCTTCGCTGCGGCGAGAAGCGAAGGGTTTGCAGCAAACGCGGCGGCGAGCTCTGCGGCCGGCGTTTCGTCGACCGGCGAAAGACCCGCCGCCTGCTGCGCCGCGACCAGCGAGCGGCGGCTTTCCTTCACATCCGCCTCGAAATCGCGAATGCTCTCCGCCGTTGCGTAATAGCCCTGCACGTCGCGCAGCAGCGCGCTGTCGCGGATGAGGCCGGCGCCGCCGGTGTTGATCATCGTCTCATAGGTGAGGCGGTTGCCTTCTAGCGTCGTCAAAATGAACAGCGCGATGCCGGCCGATCCGAATTCCCTTTCAGAGAAAGGCGGCGCCGGCTCTATCTCGATGACACCGCGTGCGGACAAAAAGCCCATTGGCGGCGCCTTCCCTTGCGCTTCGGCTAGAATGTAGTTGAGCGCGGACAGGCGAACGCCCGCAACCCGGACGATCTCGTCCATCTCGGCGGCGTCGCTGCGCAAATCTTTTGAAAGGCCGATGAGATAAATCGTCTCCAGCGTATGCTCGCGGCGCGTTTCATTCCAGTTGTTGACCTGAAGACCGACGAAGACGCCGACGACGACGATCAGGAAGTCGATCGCGATCGCGGTCCACTCCTGTTTTCGAAAATGCGCGATGACGCGGCGAAGGATCATGGCGGACACTCTTTATTTTATCTGTGTGCTGATGAAGCAAGGTCTCGCTATCGCGGCGGCAGGAAGTCTACAACGTCGTCATGAGCCCGCCGTCCGGCGCCAGCGTCGCGCCCGTCACATAGCTCGCCTCATCCGAACAAAGGAACGCGATCACTCGTGCGATCTCTTCCGGCGCCCCTGCCCGCCGCAAGTGAATCCGCCCCGCAAGCGCCGCGTCGAAAAATTCATCTCCAAACGCCGCGCGTGCGCGGAAATGCATCGGCGTCTTGATGAGGCCGGGACATACGATGTTGACGCGAACGCCTTGCGGCGCGAGCTCCGCCGATGCTGACGTCGTCAGGCCGATCTGACCATGCTTTGACGCCGAATAGGAAGTGCCGCCGCCGAACCCGAGGAACGAATTCACCGAACCGACATTGACGATCGAGCCGCCATTGCCGGCCGCAAGCATCGCCTTCGCCTCATGCTTCATGCACAAAAAACATCCGCGCAGATTGGTGTCGATGGCGAGGTCCCAGTCGCTATCCGCAATTTCGACGATCGGCGCGATAACGCCTTCCGTGCCGGCGTTGTTGACCGCGATATCGAGCCGTCCATACGTATCGACGGCGTGCGCGACCATGCGCTTGACGTCGTCGGCGATCGCAACATCGGTCCGGATGCAGCTTGCGGCGCCGCCCTTTGCGACAATCGCCGAAGC
>JBGSLM010000204.1:0-3485 GCA_041740755.1 Parvularculaceae bacterium
CGAGCGAGATCGCGGTCGAAGCCGAGCCCGCTTATGCGGAAGAAGCGCTGGTCGCGACACCGGCGGGCGCGGGCGGCGCAGAGGCGGTGACCGATATTGCCGTCCCCGCGACCGAGGCCTGCATCACCTATAGCGACTTCATCGCGGAAACCGCGAAGGAGGAAGCGTCGGCCGACGACCTCAACGCCGGCGCGCTTGCGGAGCTTTTGGGCGACAGCGAAGGCTGCAAATAAGCCGGTCAATGGCCTTTGCGCGGACCGCGCCGCTGAATTTTCTCAACATCCCGGCCCCGGACGCGTCTTTTGCCTTGCATCACAGACGGAATGTGGACATTTTCCGCGCCTCCGGAGAGGTGGCCGAGCTGGTCGAAGGCGCGCCCCTGCTAAGGGCGTATACCCGTTAAACGGTATCGAGGGTTCGAATCCCTTCCTCTCCGCCAGAAAATCAATCGACCTAATTGTTTCAATATCGAAATTGGTCGCAAGGCAATTCCACCGTCCCACAGCGAGGCCCACCACCGAAAGGACGCTTATGCCCTTAAATCTGACGATCGACCCCTCGGCCACGCCGACAACCATGCGGGAGCTAAGGAGAAGCTGATTGAGATACGAGCCGCCGCCGATCTCATTGGCGCTCAGAACTACCTCGCGAGAGACCAGAAGTACGCACTGATCCGCTTTTCGAGCGCGCTAGAAAATTGGGGGGTGATGGCCGCCGATGTCGAGATGAAATCTCTCGACGACCTCTCGCGGCGTTCGAGGTATTGGACAGCATGAAGATCGGGGCCGAAAGCGATTATTACGACCGGCGCGACGCGAATCTTTTAGAGGCTTTGCGGCGAGCCGTTGCGCATATCATGGGAATTTCAGAAAACTTCGGATCAATGCCGGTTTCGCGTCCGAAGGCGCAGCCAAAGTAGATTGGACAATGCATTGGGCGACGGAAGGCGCGTTCGGAAACGGACACGCCTCACCGGCTAGAACACGGTTTCGTAATTGGCGAAGAGGCTCAAATATTCCTCGATCGTCGTGCCATAGGCGTCCGCCGGCGTTCCGCCGCCAGGCGACTGGAGATAGTCCCTGACCGTCCCGCAGCCGAGGAGATGACAGGCCGCAAGGAGTCCCGATCGCGTGATGAGGACGCCGTTGACCGTACTTCCTTCATAGGCGAGGAGGCCGAGCGAGTTAATGTATCCGGCGACGCGGTCGTGATAGCGGCGCACGGCAATGTCCTGCGCCAGCGGCTTGGCGAGGTAGGTGGCCTTTGACGTGACGCCGTTCACCTGCGCGTTCGTCAGCCAGGCGCCGATCCAGTCATTGCGCGAAGTCTCGGTCGGCGGCGTTTCGTCATACCACGCCGCGTCCATCATCGCAGGCTCGCCCATCTGATAGAGGCCGAGATATCCATAGGTGTTCACAATCGCCGCGTTGCCGCCCGATTCGCGCAGCGCCAACGCATCATAAAAATCATCGACGTCGCCGGCATTGGTCGGCGGCGGCGGCGGAGGCGGCGCCGTTGTGCCGCAGGCGCCGAGAAAAGCGGCAAAACAGGCGATCGAGACGGTTTTAAGTAATGGCTGAAACACAGCGCGCTCCGTATGCAATGTTTACGGCTTCGACTTTTGATAAAGCCCGCGGTCATAGCGCCAGACGCGCTGGCGCGCGTCGCCGCTGTTGATGACGATCTCATCGAGCGCCGGCGCGTCGATCGTGTCGCCGATTGTCTGCATCATGACGCGCGGCGCGACGCCGGCCTCGCTGAGGATCATCATCTGACAGCCGAGCGATCCGCATGTCAGCGGACTTCTGATTTGCACCAGGGTTTCCTCGCCCGCCTCGCTGCAAACATCGGCGCGCGCAATCCAGACTTTCGTATGGCGCAGGGCGCCTGGCGTCCTCGACAGGGTCGCCGCGGCTTTTTCAAGCCGCAATTTCGTGAGGTCCTCCAACGACGCGTCCGACCAGACGACGCTTCGCAAGGCGCCTTTGACGCCGACAGTGCGTGCGCTGACGATTTGGTCGCGCGACTGCGCCGTGTCCTTGTCGGTCGTCGCCACTTGCGCCGACGCCGGCGCGACCGCCAGCGAGAAAAGCCCCGCAGCAGCGAAAGAAGCGCCCTTGTTCCGGAATGACCTTGCGGAGCTCATGGAATGCGTCTCCTCCCCTTCGCCGGTTACAGGCGAAATGAAAGGGCAACATTGGCTGCAAGTCAATGCGCGCCAGGCGAGCGAGCGCGCCGCTGACGGCGATTTACTGCGCTGTTCGCGGGGTCCGGACGGCGTTTTCGCCAATAACGGGCGTTAACGGCGTTCCTGAAATTCCGAACCGTTGAAGACCCAGGTGACAGCCGCGTCGGTTCCCTGATTGATAATCAGCGTGTCGATTTGCGGCGATGAGACGCCTTCGGCGATCGTTTCGAGGAGTATCGCTTTCGACGCGCTGACGAGGATGAGATCGCATCCGATGCGCCCGCAGGTGAGCGGACCCTTGAGATGATAAAACGTCTCGACGCCGGGCGCGCTGGCGACGTCGGCTGTCGCGACCCAGACCTTGGTTTCGGCGGCGATGCCGGCGACGCTTTCGATTTTTTCAAGCGGCGTGGAAAGCTGGTCCCGGCGCAGATCGTCGATCGACCCGATCGAAAAGTCGATGCTGGCGGGCGCATCTTCGCCGCCTGTATCCGGGGTTTCGGCGACAATTATGCGTTCGTCGTCGGCGCTTTCATCGCTTTGTGCGACTCGTGCCGGAGCCGAGCTTTCGACGGCGGCGGATTCGGTTGTGACCGTCGGCTTCCCGTCGCGCGTCATCAAGGTCGCGGCGGCGCCGATGCCCGCCAGCGCCAGGCCGGAAATGATCGCGATCGGTCCAACCTTCATTATCGCCACGATTCGCCCTCCGCATGTCGCACAAGGATGACGATCGAAACCAGAACCGATCCGGAATGACGAGTCAATCGGACCCCGGCGCGCGCGTCTGACAATTGTGTTTAGGCTAGATGCTCTGCTGCCGGATCGACGGCGCTCAGGTGGATGTCGTCGTCTAAATTGTGGAGCTGGGGCGGGCTGCTCCCTCCGATGAAGGATAGCAGGGGCGCGACGTGCGAAGCGGCGCAAATTAAACGCCCGAGGCGCTAATTGAACAGCCAATATTCCCCAATCTTTTCTTGAGCGGCGAAATTTCCGCGGCTGTTCGATGAAGCGAATTGTTCGCACGGCAGACCGTTTGGCGTTTTTGCCCGTGACACCGTTAGTCTCCCGGCGCGAAATCATCGGTCACGGGGAGAGAATGAATGCCGAAATTGAAGGTTAACGGCCGGCGCGTCGAATTCGATGGCGATCCTGAAATGCCCTTGCTCTGGTTCTTGCGCGAAGAGGCCGGCGCCAAGGGCGTCAAATTCGGCTGCGGCGCCGCCCAGTGCGGCGCCTGCACCGTTCACATCAATGGCGCGGCGGTACGCTCGTGCGTGACGCCGATGTCGGCGGTCGC
>JBGSLM010000205.1:0-2918 GCA_041740755.1 Parvularculaceae bacterium
CGGCGGCGCGCCCGCGCTCCATTGTCTCGCCGTATCCGACCTTGCTGGCGGTTATCCAAAGCTCGCCGCCGTGCGGCTCACCGAAATTTCAGAGCGCGCAGACGCAGGTGACGCAAACGCGAGGGCTCGCCTCCTTGCAGAAGCCGCGCTCGCGTGGCTCGACGCGAAGGATTATCAGCAGGCGGAAGGTTCGATTGCGGCGGCCAAACGGCTAAAGCCCGATCTTGCGGAACTTGATTTCGTCGCGGCCAAGGTTTTCGCCGCCGCCGAAAAATGGCAGGCGGCGGCCGATGCTGTCACGGCGGCTGAAGGAAAAGGACTGAAAACGGGCGAAGCCTATCTGATCCGCGCGCGCGCGCGGCGCGCGCTTGGAAAAGGCGTCGAGGCGGCGGAGGATGTCGTCGCGGCGCTTTCATTCAATCCCTATGACATCGAAGCGCTGACGCTTCGCGGCGAACTTCAGCAGGCTGGCATCGAGATCGAAGCCTTCTATGGCGACGGCGAGGAAGAGAAGAAGAAATAGCGCGTGACTTCTCCGGCTGAGATCATCGCCCGCCTGAAAGTGAACCCGCATCTGGAAGGCGGCCGAGACGCCGGATTTGCATTGGCGCCGGCAATTTGGTCGCCGGAGCGTTTCAGATGAGCCGCGCGGAAATCCTGCTGGAGGCCGGCCAAAATTCGCTCGATCGCGGCGACTTTATCGCCGCCGTCGCAGAATTCTCGGAGCTGACCCAACACGCGCCGCGCGCGCCGATCGCATGGTGCGGGCGATCAGCCGCCTTTTTCGGCGCCAATGAATTCGCAAAGGCGCTTGCCGCCGCAAAGCGCGCGCAAGAGCTGGCGCCCGCCGATCCGCGTGTTTTCTACGTGCTGGCGCCCGCGGCCTATGCAACGGGGGATGCAGCGGCGATCGATCAATGCGGCAAGTTCGTCCGGCGGCTCGAATTACACGCCGGCGGTTCGATGGCGTCCTTCTGGTCCGCACGCCTTTCAGAAAAGGATTATTTTCCGCAAGCGGCTGATGCGTTCGGCGTCTTTGCGGCCAAACATCCAAATCACATCGACACCGCGTTCCATTATGTCGATCTGCTATTGAACGCCTTTCGCCTCGATGAAGCGTTGGCGGCGCTTCAAAGGATCGCCGCCGCCGGCGCGCCCAAGGCGGGGGTTGATGCGCTGTCAGCCCGCGCGCATCTGACGCGCGGCGATATCGAAAACGCAGGCAAAGCGGCAAAGAGCGCGATAGCGGCGGATCGCAACTGCATCGCCGCTTATGCGGTCCTATCCGAAACCGACCCGTCGGCGATCGAGCCCTCGCAGGAGGCGCATCTTCAATCGATCGTTTCAACCGAGGCGACGCCAGCCGACAAGCGCATCGTTGGGGAAATGGCGCTTGGCCGGTTTCGCGAAAAGCGCGGCGACATTGAAGGCGCGTTTGCAGCTTTTTCGAGATCGAACGAAATTGCGCGCCTCTCGCTCGTCCGGTCTGGAATTTCCTATAACCGCGCCGCGCAGGAAGCGCAGGCGCGCGCCGAAATTGCGCGTTATCCTGAGGCCCCGCCGGTGCGCGAGGAAGCTCGCGATCCGCGCCTCATCTTCATCATCGGAATGCCGAGATCCGGATCGACGCTCATCGACCAGATTTTGTCGCGTCACAGCGCGGTATCTTCGGTGGGCGAAAGCATCATCGTTCCAAGGTTCGCGAGCGCTATTTCAAACAAGGCGTCGAAAGGCGCGCCCTATTCCTCATTGATTGCCGATCATCAAAGCGCGTTCGGCGACGCTTACAGGTCCGCTTCCGACGACGCAGCGGTCGTCGTCGACAAAAACCTATTCAATTTTCAGCATTGCGGATTGATTTCAGCGCTCAGTCCCGGCGCACGCTTCGTACTCGTCCTGCGCGATCCCGCAGACGTCGCGCTTTCAATTTTCAAGATCAAGTTCATGGCGGCGCTGCCGTGGACGAACGATCTCGCCGACATCGCCCATATGACGGCGGTGTTTGAACTCTTGACCGATCACTGGCGCCGCATATTCGCAGACCGAATTCTGACGGTCAGACATGAAGACCTTGTTGCGAACTTTGAGCCGGGCGTCCGGACGATTCTCGATTTCTGCAATCTTGGTTTCGAGCCGGAATGCCTGTCCTTCCATGAAGGCGAACGCGCCGTATTCACGACAAGCGCTGCGCAGGTTCGCCGTCCCGTGAACACCGAAGGCGTCGGGCGTTGGCGGCGCTACGAGCCGTTCCTTGGTCCTTTTTTCAAGGAACTCGAACAATGCCGGGCGGCGCTTGCGCGCAGCGCGTAGACGCCGGGCGCAAATCACCGCACGGTCGGCATTCTTAACGACCCGTTAACGCCCTCGGGCGCCTATTGGGTTCGTTCAACAGTCCCGGACCGAAGCTGCGCGCCATGTCGACATCTGATATCAGGTCAACTTCACGCAATGCGCCCCTCGCCGGCAAAACCGTTCAGGAATTGCAGGAGATGGCGGCGCAAGCCGCGCTGACGGCCGAACGCCCGGGCGTCAAGCCGCCGCTTTCCAGAGCCGCCCGCCTTCACCTCATCGACCAGCTGTCGCGCTGGGGCGGCTCGGGCCTCGCGCTGCTCGCGGGCGTTTCGATTTTCATCGCGCTCGTGCCCGCGCGTGATATGCCGATCCGCACGGCGGTCTGGGCGTCGATGATTTTTGCCTCGCTCTATCTCTGCCGCCGGTACCGGAAGGAATTTCGCCGCGGCGAGAGCATCGCATCGCATCCGTTTCGGTGGCGGGCCTATTACGTTTCGACCCTGACCGTTGTCAGCGCCGCTTTTGGATCGGGCGCCTTCCTTCTCCTGCCCGAAGGCGCCGGCCAGGATACCGCAATGCAGACCCTGGCCTTGATCGTTGTCGCCGCAACCGGCGCCGCCGCCTTT
>JBGSLM010000206.1:0-10048 GCA_041740755.1 Parvularculaceae bacterium
GGCGCTCGACTGGCCGCACGCGCCGTTTGAAATTCCGGAGGATATTCTGAAAGCTTGGCGCACCGCCGGCGCGCGCGGACGCAATTCGCGCACGCTCTGGTCGAGCCGCCTCGCGGCGTCCTCAGACCGCGCAGCATTCGATGCAGCGATGAATGGCGACGTCGCGGCGATCGTCAACGCGGCGATCAATGACTACAAGAAGAAACTCAGTATCGATCCGCCGAAGGTCGCGACGCGCAAAGCGTCGGAAATGGCGCTTGAAGTCGTCAATGTCGCGATCGCTGAAACGCTTGGCGGCTCCGCCGATCTCACCGGCTCCAACAATACGAAGACGAAAGCGCAAGAGCCGCTGACAGCGGCAAATTACGGCGGGCGCTATATCTATTACGGCGTGCGCGAGCACGGCATGGCCGCAGCGATGAACGGGATGGCGCTTCATGGCGGCGTCATTCCCTATGGCGGCACGTTCATGGTGTTCACGGATTATTGCCGCCCCTCGATACGTCTTGCGGCGCTCATGGGCCTTCGCGTCATTTACGTGATGACGCATGATTCAATCGGCCTTGGCGAAGACGGGCCGACGCACCAGCCGGTCGAACATCTCGCGGCGCTTCGCTGCATTCCGAATTTGCGCGTTTTCCGTCCCGCCGACGCGATCGAGACGGCTGAATGCTGGGCGCTTGCGCTGGCGGAAAAATCGACGCCGTCGATCCTTGCGCTGACGCGGCAAAATCTCGTTCCGGCGCGCCTTGCGCATACGGATGAAAATCTTTGCGCGAAGGGCGCCTATATTGTCGCCGACGCGCCCGACCCCGATGTCGTCATCATCGCAACAGGCTCAGAGGTTGAGATCGCGCTCGGCGCCCAGAAAAAGCTCGCCTGCGACAAGGTGCGCGCGCGCGTCGTCTCCGCGCCGTCGTTTGAACTCTTCGCGGCGCAAAGCGAAAAATATCGCAAATCCGTGCTCGGCAAGGCGCCGCGTATCGCCATTGAAGCCGGCCTGCGTCAGGGGTGGGACTTGTTCCTGCGCCGCAAGGACGCCTTTATCGGCATGAAGGGCTTTGGCGCGTCGGCGCCGGCGCCTGATCTTTACAAACATTTTGGAATTACCAGCGATGCCGTCTTCACAGCGGCGAAGAACCTGATCGAGAGGGAGTAAGAAAGATGGCGTTGAGAGTTGCGATTAACGGTTTTGGCCGGATCGGACGGCTGACCCTGCGGTCGATGATCGAAAACAACCGCCAGGGGATCGACGTCGTCGCGATCAATGACCTTGGCCCGGTCGAGACCAACGCGCATCTTCTTCAATATGACAGCGTGCACGGGAAGTTTCCTGTCGCGGTGAAAACCTCCGCCGACACGATTGACGCCGGACGCGGCCCGATCAAGGTCTTCGCCGAACGCGACCCTTCAAAACTGCCGTGGAAGGATCTCGGCGTTGACATCGTGTTCGAATGCACCGGCATTTTCACCAGCAAGGAAAAAGCGTCCGCGCACCTTGCAGCCGGCGCCAAGCGCGTTCTTGTCTCGGCGCCCGCCGATAACGCCGACAAGACGATCGTCTTCAAAGTGAACCACAACAAGCTGACGAAGGATGACGTCGTCGTCTCCAACGGTTCGTGCACGACGAACTGCCTCGCGCCGGTCGCGAAGGTCCTTAACGACGTTATCGGCATCGAACGCGGCTACATGACGACGATCCATTCCTACACCGGCGACCAGCCGACGCTTGATACGATGCACAAGGATCTCTACCGCGCCCGCGCAGCGGCGATGTCGATGATCCCGACATCGACCGGCGCGGCAAAGGCGCTCGGCCTCGTCATTCCGGAATTGAAGGGCAAGCTCGACGGCTCGTCGATTCGCGTGCCGACGCCGAACGTCTCGGTCGTCGATCTCGTCTTCGTGCCGAAGCGCGCGACGTCTGTCGAGGAAATCAACCAGGCTATCAAGGAAGCGGCTGACGGCCCGATGAAAGGCGTTCTCGCCTGCACCGACAAGCCGCTCGTCTCCTGCGACTTCATGCACGATCCGCACTCGTCGACGTTTGCGCTCGCGCAGACCCAGATTGTCGATGGCGGCCTCGCGCGCATCCTCACCTGGTACGACAATGAATGGGGCTTCTCGACGCGCATGAGCGACGTCGCGCTTGAGATGGGAAAGCTCCTTTAGGAGACGGGATTTGTCAGCCTACAGAACGATAGATGAACTGAGCGTTGCGGGCAAGCGCGTGCTTGTCCGCGTCGATTTCAACGTGCCGATGAAAGACGGCGCGGTCACGGATGCGACGCGCATCGAACGCGCGCTGCCGATGATCGAGGAACTGTCAAAAAAAGGCGCGAAGATCATCCTTCTCTCGCATTTCGGCCGCCCTGGCGGAAAGCGCGAGGAAAGCGACTCGCTTCGGCCCGTCGCAAGAAAGCTCGAAGAGCTGCTCGGCCGCAAAATCGCCTTCGCCGATGACTGCATTGGCCCTGCTGCGGCGCAATCCGCCTCCGGCATGAAGAACGGCGATGTCGCTGTCTTTGAGAACACGCGCTTTCACAAGGGCGAAGAAAAGAACGACCCCGATTTCGTCAGGGCGCTGGCGGCGAACGGCGATCTTTACGTCAATGACGCCTTTTCCGCCGCGCACCGCGCGCACGCCTCGACCGAAGGTCTCGCGCATGTTCTTCCTGCCGCCGCAGGGCGCGCGATGGAGAAAGAGCTGAATTACCTAGCCGCTGCGCTCTCCAATCCGGCGCGCCCGCTGATTGCGATTGTCGGCGGCGCGAAAGTATCGACCAAGATCGAGCTGCTTCTCAATCTCGTCGGCAAGGCGGACATGCTCGTCGTCGGCGGCGGCATGGCGAATACGTTTCTCTTTGCGAATGGCGTCCCGGTCGGCAAATCGCTGTGCGAGCCCGATCTTGCAGCAACCGCGCGCGAGATCATGGAACAGGCGCGCGCGAAGGGCTGCGAGATCATCTTGCCGGTTGATGTCGTCGTCGCCCGGGAATTCAAAGAGCACGCCGCCCATGAAGTCCGCTCTGCGGATGAAGTGAGGGCTGATGAAATGGTCCTCGATCTTGGTCCTGACAGCGTCGATCTCATCGCCGAGAGAATTGAATCCGCGAAGACGCTCGTCTGGAACGGCCCGCTCGGCGCGTTTGAGACAAAGCCCTTCGACACTGCAACGGTTGAGGCGGCGCGTTTTGCCGCCAAACGCGCAAAATCCGGCGCGCTCGTCGCGGTCGCGGGCGGCGGTGACACGGTCGCAGCGCTCGCGGCGGCCGGCGTCGAAGATGATTTCACTTATGTATCGACGGCAGGGGGCGCATTTCTTGAATGGCTCGAAGGCAAGGACCTGCCAGGCGTCGCCGCGCTCAAAAAGTAGAGTCTGAGGGAGAAAGAGCATGAACATCGACTCATTGAACAAAATCGCCATTGGAATGGTCGCGCAGGGCAAGGGAATTCTTGCTGCGGATGAATCGTCCGGCACGATCAAAAAGCGGTTTGACCAGATCAATGTCGAATCGACCGCCGACAGCCGCCGCGATTATCGCGAAATGCTGTTCCGCACCAAGGAAGCGATGGAGAATTACATCTCCGGCGTCATTCTTTACGATGAAACCATCCGCCAGAACGCCAAGGACGGAACGCCGCTCGTCAAGCTGATCGAACAGGCGGGCTCCATTCCGGGAATCAAAGTCGACGCCGGCGCCAAGCCGATGGCGGCGTTTCCGGGCGAGCAGATTACGGAAGGTCTCGACGGCCTGCGCGAGCGGCTTGCCGAGTATTACAAACTCGGCGCGCGGTTCGCGAAATGGCGCGCAGTGATCGATATCGGCCGCGGCGGCAGCCGCGCGATGCCGTCCTATCCGTGTTTGCGCGCCAACATGCACGCCTTGTCCCGTTACGCGGCGCTTTGCCAGGAGGCTGGCATCGTGCCGATAGTCGAGCCTGAAGTCCTGATGGACGGCGATCACGATATCGACCGCTGTTTCGAAGTGACGGAATTGACGTTGGGGATCCTGTTTGAGGAGCTTTATTTCGCGCGCGTCGCGCTCGAAGGAACGATCCTCAAACCCAACATGGTCATCGACGGCAAGAAGTCGCCAAAACAGGCGAGCGTTTCCGAAATTGCAGAGAAAACCGTCAAATGCTTCCGTCGCACGGTTCCGGCGGCGGTCCCGGGTATCGTCTTCCTGTCGGGCGGACAGTCGGATGAGGAAGCGACCGCAAATCTCAATGCGATGAACGCGGAATATCGCAAGGTCATGCCGTGGGCGCTTTCCTTCTCTTATGGCCGTGCGTTGCAGGCAGCGCCGCTAAAAGCCTGGAGCGGCAAGGCGGAGAACGTCGCCGCCGGCCAGCGCGCCTTCCTCCACCGCGCCAAGATGAACAGCCTCGCCCAGCTCGGCGATTGGTCGGATGGCCTCGAAAACGCAGCGTGACCTTGAACGTGTTCGGATTTTTGAGGCCGCAGCCGTTTGCTGCGGCCTTATTTACGATTGCGGCGAGGCGGCGCCTTGAAAAAATCGCGCGGCCGCATTATCCAAAGGTAAACTAGTCGGTGTAATAAACAAAAAAACAGCCAGGACGACCCAATGACAACCGCCGCGCCGATCACGATCAACCCCGAAGATATCGTTTATGTTCAAGGCTTTGCGACCCCGCCAAGCCCCAAATTCCGGCCTCTTCACGCCCTTGCCTCAGCGTTCCGGCTGATCCTCAACAAGGACGACACGCGCCAGGTTTTCGAGGTCATCACCGCGCTGTCGCGCGATTCCGGCCGCCAGCTGTTCACGCGCTTCATCTCGACCCCCTATGGATGCCGCGTCGTCACCGAGCCCGTAAAGCTCGAGGAAATCCTCGGCGATTTTGCGCGCCTTCGCGCTCTGTCGGCGGGGACGTTCGGCAAGGCCTATGTCGATTTCATGGATGAGGCGGGTTTCACCCCGCAAGGACTGCTTGATGCAGCTGATGAAGCAGGCATCAGCCTGAAGGAATTTCCAGAACTCGCAGAATTCAAGCGTGCGTTCACGCATCTCGAAGTCAGCCACGATCTGTGGCACGTGATCACCGGCTATGGCCGCGATCCATTGGGCGAGATTTGCAATCTCGTCTTCACGCGGCGCCAGACGCGCAATCCCGGCCTTCGCCTCATCATCTTCATGGGCCTTTCCGCGATCAAGCTGGAACGCTGGTCAATGCCGGCGCTCAAGGCGGCGCGAGAGGCCGCGCGAATGGGCGACAATGTCGACTTCCTGCTTCAGCATGATGTCGAGGAATTGCTGAAACGTCCGCTCGATGAAGTCCGCGCCGACCTCGGCATTTTCAAGCCGGCGGTATACGATTCCATTCCTGACGCGGAAAAGCATTCGGTCCTCCGGCCGAAAGTCACGGAAACACAGACCGAACGTGAAAAGGCCAAGGGACGCGATCAGGAAAAAGGTCTGGCGCAGGCGGCGTAGACGCACGTCGAATTCGCCTGCCGCGTCTTCAGGCGGCGCCCAGCACCGTCTTCATGAAGACCATATAGAAGCCGAAAACGCCGGCGGCGGTTAACGCCGCGAGGGCGACGAGCACCGGCGTCATGGCGATCTTTGCGACCGGGCCGCCCTCGCGCGCGCGAAGATAAAGCTCGAGCGCTGCAAGCGGCAGAAGATAACTCGCAAACTCAAACACATGAAAGAGCGGTCCCAGGTCTTTCTGCGTAATGACGATCCATGCTGAGACCATGATGCGAAGGAAAAAGACGCCGTTTGCGACCATATACGTCCGCATCGCCCATCGCCGGTGCGCGGCGATGTTTTTTCCGATAGCGTTTCCCCAGGCGAGTGCGGCGAATGAAAGGATCAATACGCCGTTGAGACTTATTGCAATTGCATTCACCCAGTCATCGATCTCGCCGCGCATCCACACCATGTAAAGGCCGCTCAACGCTGCGGCGATCGAGCCGAGCGTGAAGGCGCGGCCGTTCCAGCGATGGAAGGAAATCGCGCGCGCGCGGATCTGCGGAATGAACTGAACCATGCCGCCGAAGGTGACGATCGCAGCGACAATGACATGGGCGGCGAAGGCGAGATTGCCCGGTTCGTCGCCCGCGACATATCCCTTGCGCAAAAACGGGTTCTTGTCCCAGCCTTCATAGTCGCCGGTCAGCGTCGTCGGACCATAAAAGGCGCAAATATAATAGAAAAATGCGATTTGTCCGGCGAGCGTTGCGAGATACCAAAGTCCCGCAGAACCGTTCAGGATTGCGTCCGCCGCTGATATTTTCACCGGCGCTTTCGCCGCAGCCTGTTCACTCACGTCTACCGCCTTGATCGCGCGAAGCCGATTTCGCAAATCATTGTCTATCGGCGACGGCGCGCCTCGGCCATGATGCGATGCGCCAAAAACATGATCGCAGGCGTCAGAGCGGCGATTTGCTGCGAATGTCCGCATTCAAGACCGATGCCGGTCAACGGCGCCGTCGACTGAAACGGCGACCATTGCCTGAAGCTGTCATCCCGAAGGATCAAAATGAACGGCGGCAATTAGCAGTTATGAAGCCGTTCAAACCCCGGTATACGCCGCCAAAGAAAAAGGAAGGAGATTTGCGTGCTTCTTCGCCGCATCACCGAACACGTCAAAGCGCAGAACTGGACCGCTGTGGCGGTCGATTTCGTCATTGTCGTCATCGGCGTCTTCATCGGCATACAGGTCGCGAACTGGAACGCCGCGCGGCAGACAAGAGCCGATGAACGCTTATTCATTCAACGCCTGCACGACGACGTCGTTGAAGCAGAAGCCAAGGGCGCCAGGCTTCGTGATCGCCGATTTACGCAGAGTAAGGCGATTATCGAGGGGATGGCGGTGATCTTCGGCGAAAGAGAGCGCAAAGACCTCAGCGAGGAGGAGTGCCTCTACCTCGCGTTCAGCCATGATTACGTGCTGACGGCGCCTGCCATTCCGTCTTTCGATGAGCTGTTGAGTTCAGGGAGGCTCAACATCGTCGGCGACCGGGAGCTGAAGCGCGCTCTCGCGAGCTTTCAGCAATCGCTGGAAGTTCTTTCATACTGGCGCAGCTGGGGAACGCGGGAACAGCATACGCTGCCGGACAAATACCCGGCGCTGATCAAGGTCCAGTCGTATTTCGACGAGGCTCGCGGCGAAGTCTGGTCGCGGGCCGCCTGCGACGCCGACGGAATGCGCGAAAACCAGCGTTTCCTAAACAATCTCAGCGAGAACGCCGACAGTTTTGACGGGTTTGTCCGCGATGCGCTGGCGCCATGGAACGATAGCCTCTCTAAACTCCACCGCCGGCTCGACGACATCCTCGCTATCGACCACGGAACTGCGCCATGATCCTCCGCCGCGTCATCGCGCATTTCAAGCGCCAGGAATGGACCGCCATCGGGATTGATTTCCTGATCGTCGTCACCGGCGTCTTCGTCGGCCTGCAGGTCAGCAACTGGAATGCTGCGCGCAGCGAACGCCAGCGTGAGACGCTCATTTTGCGCAACATCGCAACAGATCTTCGATCGGATATAGATGAATATTCAGACTCAATGGATGGCACACTCGATAAAATCGCCGCCATATCGTATTTGCTCGACAACGCGAATGCGCCTCTCGGAAGAGACCTGACTGACAATTTTGAAGTAAGCGGATTAAGATACGACGATTTCGTCGCAATGAATGGTCAAGATGGCGCGCAAAGCCTTGAAGAGCGCGCTGCAGCTTTTAGCGACGAACTTTGGTCGCTGGCTATTCTCGTCTCTAACAACCAGCCCAGCACCACCGCGTTCGATTCCCTCGTCAGCTCAGGTGAACTCGGCATTCTTCAAGATGAGGCTCTTGTGCAAAGTTTGCAGGAATATCGACAGCTAACGGCCGCACTCCTGAAGGCGCAGGAAGTGACCTTTCGGCCAAGCCGAGATAGCGCAATTGAAGTCGGCCTCGATTTCGGGCTGTCGCCTTTCCGGGGCGTCGAGAAAGATGTGCTGCTCGCGTTGGTGGCGGATAATCCGAAATTGGCGGCGACGATACAAACACAATTAGGATGGGCCAAAGGACACCTGATCATGCAGGGCGGCGCGAGCAACAAGGCCAAAACGCTGTTACGCCAGATTGAGGGCGCGGCGGAGGAAAATCAAAAAGCGCAATGACGTTCATTTCAGATTGCGCAATGTCGCCTTGCGGCGACTCGATGCCTATCGAGGCGGGCGGTTTGACGGCCGATTGATCCGGCGCGATTGAGCCCCCGCTGGCGTTTATGCGATCTGCCGGATGAAACTCGCGCTCAACCGGGCGGCGGCGCTCTTGCCCCGCCGTCGCCGATCGATCACCAATAATGGTTAGCGGATGCGACAGGGAGCCGCCATGATTGCAGGTATCATTTGCTTGGTCTCCGGTTGCGCCCCGGCGGCTTCCAGACGGGCTCGGCGCCGTGGCTGAACCGACGGCCGCCGCCGGATACGCCAGAGCCCTGCTCGAATTCGCCGTCGCGAGCGGGGCTGATGAAGCGCGGCTCCTCGGGCTTTCCGGAATTGGCGCCCATGATCTCGAAGATCAGGACGCCCGCGTGCCGATGGCCCGCTACAGCGCCCTGATGCGTGCGGCGGTCGCGATAACCGGCAATAGGGCGTTCGCGCTCGAATACGGCGCCGAGACGGATTTCCGGCAGTTTTCGATTGTCGGCCTGATCGCTCATGCGTCGGCGACGATGGCGGACGCGCTTTTCCAGATGAACCGCTATGGGCGCCTCGTGATGGAGCTTGACGGTCTGCGCGACGGGCCGCGTTTTGAAAATGTCGAACGCGACGGCGGCCTGTGGCTCGAAGACCGGCGCGTTGATCCCAATGCGTTTCCGGAACTGACGGAATCGACATTTTCGCGGTTCATCTGCGGCTCGCGGAAAAACTTCCCGCAGGCGGTGTTCGCTCTTGAAGCGCATGTCACGCATGACGCCCCGTCACACGCCGCCGCCTATGAACGCGTCTGGGAAATCCCTGTGACATTCGGCAGCGACCGCAACGCGATCCGCATGAATCCGGCCTGGCCGTCGCTAAGGATCGGACCTGAAAATCGCTATGTTTTCGGCATTCTTTGCGATCGCGCGGACACGCTGCTCGGCGAACTCGAAACGTCGAAGACAGTGCGGGGCCGGGTCGAGGGCGCGCTGTTGCCGCTTCTTCATACGGGCGATGTCAGCATGGAGCGCGTGTCGCAGAACCTCGGCATGAGCCGTCAGACGCTTTTCCGCAAGCTGAAGGCTGAGGGCGCGACCTATGAACAGGTGGCGGACGATTTGCGGCGCAAGATGGCGATGCATTATCTGACCGGGCGCAAAGCGTCGATCAACGAGACCGCCTATCTCGTCGGCTTTTCCGACCCTGCATCCTTCAGCCGAGCTTTCAAGCGCTGGACTGGCGTTCCGCCGCGCGAGGCGAGGGCGCGCGCCGCCGCCGAGGCTTCACATTTGCGCACGGGGCTATAGAAGGCGGCGATGACCTGCCGTCTTTACCTCGTCTCGCCGCCCGCGATCCCGGATCTTGCGCGCTTTGTTGAAGCGTTGACGGCTGCGTTGTCGGGCGGCGACGTCGCCTGCTTTCAATTGCGGCTGAAGACCGCCGACGGTGTCTCGGCCTCCGACGATGAAATTCTCGCCGCCGCCGCCGCGATCGCGCCTTTGCTGCGCGCCAAAGGCGTCCATTTCCTCATCAATGACCGGCCCGATCTTGCAAAGCGCGCGGGCGCGGACGGCGTTCACATCGGGCAAAAAGACGCCGCCTTTGCTGAGGCGCGCGCGATGCTTGGCGGCTCGGCGACGATCGGCGTCACCTGCCACAATTCCTACGACCTTGCGATCGCGGCGGGAGAGGCCGGCGCCGACTATGTCGCCTTCGGCGCGTTCTTCCTGACACGGACGAAAGAGGCGCCGGCCCGGGCTGAGATTTCGCTGATCAAAGACTGGGCGTTCGCAACGACCGTTCCATGCGTTGCAATCGGCGGCCTCAACGCTGAAAATTGCGGGGCCGTCGTCGCCGCGGGCGCCGATTTCATCGCGGTCTCTAGC
>JBGSLM010000207.1:0-12247 GCA_041740755.1 Parvularculaceae bacterium
CAACCTCAAGGCTTCATCCGGGGTCGGAAGGTCGGCGGCGTATGCAAGGCGAATGAGAGCGATCTCGCCCGCAGCGACCGGATCGGGCGCGGTTTGGGTTTCCGCGAGCCCCTTCATGAGAAGCGCCCAGGCCCGCGTCAGCGTGTTCATGGCGAGAGCTGCAGCCATATCTCGCGCGCGCGAAGCATCCGCTTCTCCGGCGGAGCCTTGGCTTGCCGCGTCAGGTCCCGCCGCTTTGACGCGCGTCAGCAAATGTACAATCTGCAGAATATCGCGCAAAATGACAGCTGGGTCGGCGCCCGCATCATATTGCAGGCGGAACTGTTCGAGCGCCGATTTGGCGTCGCCGCGAAGCGCCGCTTCGAGAAGGTCCCAGGTTTGGCTGCGGTCGGCGAGGCCGAGCATGCCCCGGATCATCTCTGCGCTTACGGTCTCATCTGGGCTCGTGCGCTGGATCAGCGCCTGATCAAGAATGGATAACGCGTCGCGCACCGAGCCTTCAGCGGCGCGTGCGATCATAAAGAGGCCGTCGCGCTCAACCTTGGCGCTTTCCCTGGCGACGATCGTTTCAAGATGTCCCGTCAGCGTTTCGATTTCGATCCGGCGAAGGTCAAATCGCTGGCAGCGCGACAGAACGGTGACGGGCAGTTTCCGGATCTCCGTCGTCGCAAAAATAAACTTCACATGCGGCGGCGGCTCTTCCAGCGTCTTTAAAAGCGCGTTGAACGCCGCGGTCGACAGCATGTGCACTTCGTCGATGATGTAGACCTTGTAGCGCGCCTCAACCGGGGCATAGCGGACGCCTTCGATCAGTTCCCTGATATCGCCGACGCCGGTGCGGGAAGCCGCGTCCATTTCAAAAACGTCGGGATGGCGGCTTTCCGCGATGGCGCGGCAGTGGCGGCCTTCAACAGAAAGATCGATGGTCGGTCCGGAATCTTCGCCGTTTGGGCCTACGTAATTGAGCGCGCGCGCAAGGATGCGCGCTGTCGTCGTTTTGCCGACGCCCCTGACGCCGGTCAGAACATAGGCGTGAGCGATCCGTCCCGTGGCGAAGGCGTTGCGCAAGGTTTTCACCATCGCGCCATGGCCGATAAGGTCGTCGAAATTCTGCGGGCGGTATTTGCGCGCCAGAACCTGATAGGGCGTTTTTTCGGGTGCGTCGGCCATGAGGGTCATTATCCCCTCGGACCGCCATCCCGCAAGGCGCGAAACCTTTGAACTCGCTGATCGCGATCTTGCACAGCACGGCGCAAACAAAGCCTTCAGGAACCGTCCCGGCAGGCATTGGAAAAAGGTGGAAGGCTGAAACGACCCGGGCCGAAACTCGTTACGGCTGCTTCCTTCCGGACCTGACCGGGTTGGCGAGGGGTCCGTCCGCCAGCCTTCCGGGGCGCTATATCCGCGCTCGACGCCGTGAAGGCAAGAGGGCGATTCGTGATGTCTTGGCGCCAGTGAGGCATGCTAGAGCGCTCGCTGAACGCAAGACCGGCGAATGAGGGCCGAATTCGATGTTTCAGCGCTTTTTTCCCTGGGCCGGCGGCCTATTCATATCGGCGATTTTTCTCGATTCGCTCCGGTTCAAATTCAGCGGGCACCCGACCCCGCGCCACATATTTGAAACATTGAGGGATTGGTCAGGGATCGAGCTATTCTATCCGGCGGGGCCTTGGGTGATCGGGCTTGGCGAACTCGCATCCTCGGTCCTTCTCATTGCAGCGCCGCTGGCGTTGCTTGCGGCGAAGCGACCCCGACTAGCTGACCTTTCGCAGTTTAGCGGCGCGCTGATCGCGATCGGCATCATGACAGGCGCGATATTTTTCCACCTTTGCACGCCGCTCGGCATTGAGACGCCTGTCGAGTGGGCGAATGGGGCGCCGACGAAATTTTCGCCGGCGCTGTTTTATTCCGCCTGCGCAAGCTGGGTTCTTGCATTGTGCATTCTCGTTGCGCGGCGGGGCAGCTTAAAACAGTGAAAAAAGTGCGCATTACGCTGGCGCGTTCGCGCGCGAGCAGGTAAATCGCCCGCATGCCCATCACCGCAGAACCGCTCGCTTTCGCAGGCAATCCGCTCGACCGCGCGTCCGACCAACGCACCGATCCCCAATGGATCGACGCGCAACTTCGGGATGCGTCGAGCATCATTCTTCCGCTTTATCGCGGCGATCCGCTGATTCGCGAAGGGCGCGCTGTCTTTCTCTCCAGCGCCGCGCGTGCTGAGTTTCCGCAACGATCGCCGGTCGTCTTGCTTGGTCTCAGGAACGGCGCCGCGCATTTCGCCGTTGATTTTTCCGACGCGCCTTCGCCGCAGGACGCTCCTTTCGCCGAGTTTGGAGCCTATACGCCGCTGCGCGAGGCTGCATATGCATTGCCAGGCGACGAGCTTTCGATCATCGGCGAAGCGCGCTGGTATCTTGATTGGCATCGCCGGCATGCGCATTGCGCAGTATGCGGAGCGAAATCCGAAATCCGGGACGGCGGCGCCAAGCGCCAATGCCCGGAATGCGCAGCGGAGCACTTTCCCCGGTCAGACCCTGTAGCGATCGTGCTCGCGGTTCACGGCGACGCCTGCCTTCTCGGCCGGGGATCTCATTTTCCGCCGGGGGTGCTGTCGACGCTCGCGGGCTTTGTTGAAGCCTGCGAAACGCCGGAAGAGTGCGCAGTTCGGGAATTGCGGGAGGAGGCGGGCGTGACGCTCACCGCTGTCCAATACCAATTCTCACAGCCTTGGCCGTTTCCTTCGTCGCTGATGATGGGCTTCTTCGCCGAGGCGAAGGACCGTGCGCTGACGCTCGATACGAAAGAAATTGTTGAGGCGCACTGGTTCGATCGCGCTGCGATCGAATCGCTCCTTGCCGGATCTGCGCGCGAAGACTTTCGTCTGCCGCCGCGATTTACGATCGCGCGGCGCCTGATTGAGCGCTGGGCGGCAGGCGGGTCTTAATTGGCCCCGAGCTTCGCATTTAAAACCTCGACTGCTATGCGAAGCTCATCATCCACTTTGACGACGAACGCGACCATTCCCGCAAGAATCGCCTCATTGTATTTTTCATCGCCCGATTTGAGTTCGGCTTCAGCGTCGTTCAAATCCTTGCGCGCGGCTTTCGCTTCTCTCGAAAGTATTTCAAGCTTGGCAAGGCCCTTCATCGCATCGGCCCGTTCAGCGGCGGATGCGCCGCCGGCGAGCGAGGCGTCAATCGATTCCTCGATCTTCTTGACTGAGCCGTCATACGCCTGAATCGACGCCAAGGACCTTCCGACAATTGAATTCAGCCTGACGACGGTTTCCTTGGTGAACGGCGAACTAAATTCGTCAATGCCGAGTTCAACAAATTCTGTTTCTGATTCGGCGGGGGCAAGCGGCGCGCTTGCGCTCACGCCGGCGCACGCTGCAAGCAGAACCAGCATCGCTGCCGTGACGATTGAATTCCTCATCGCCGCGTCCCGCAAGCCGGACAGTTCGCCAGCGATCGGTCATGCCGCAACCGCCTCCGGACCATACTCACTTGCTTTTCCGGAACGGCGCGAAATTGTCGAGGATATGCCGGCTGATCTGAACGCCAAGCGTCTGGCCGCTCGTATTGTCATAGGCCCAATGCACGCCGTTATAGATGCGGCTTTCGCCGTTCTCGTGTTGAGCCTCGGTGAGCGAATTAAAGCGAACCGGAACAAGCGGGCGCGGCGTTCCGAAGGGATCGACGCCTTGCCCGTCATATTCTTCAGAAACGAATGTAAACGGTATGTCGCCGAACTCGTCCCGCAGCACTTCAAATGACGCAGCCCCGAATGTCGCATGCCCGGATGGATAGGCCGGGAACGGCGGCGTCGCGCGTATTGCAGCGGTCGTATTGATGACCGACGCGCCGACAGGATCCCACGTCGGGTCCGTCGCAGTCGCAGCGACCCCGTCCTCCGTTCTAACACCTCTGACTGGGCGCCAATAATTGTAGTAATATTTGCTGTCCCATGCGGCGATGCCCGCATCAGCCATCGCGATATGAGTTCGGGCGAGCAGACGCGCGAGATGCGCGGCGTTGGGGACCTTCTTGTCGATCACAATCTGCTTGATGATTTGACCGTAAAGACGCGGCGGCGTTCCGAGCCGGGGGACCGCGTCATAGCCCCAGTAATTGCCGATGAATCTTGTCGTAGGCGTCGAAGCGCTTAGTGTGTTTGCGTTTGTCGGGGCGCCGCCGATCGAAGCGACTTCTGAATGCGCTGCGTTATATTCGGGCGTGCCCGGGGCAGGCGGCGGCGGAACCCGGAACTGATCGCCGCTGGTTAACGCAAACGGGGTTACATTGCCCCAGCCGGCTCCAAGAGCCAGCTCGTTCAACCCGGACGGCGTCGAAGGGTTGGGCGTCAACGGGTCGGGCGACCACTGCAAGGGGCCGACCGCGCCGTCATTGACGCCGTTTCCAGATGACGTCGTCGTTCCGCCGCTGGCGAGAACGCCTCCTTCGCCGAAACTCGGCTCGTCCGCGAACGCGTATGAATTGTCTGTCGCACGACTGGACAAAATCGCAGCGGCCGCAGCCTCGCCTACCGCGCGCCCTTTAGCACGCGCCCCGGCGCTTGCCGTGATGCTTGAGAGGTCATCCGCAAGAAGTTGCGCAAGCCGCACAGCTTGATCTGGGAAGAGCGCCGACAATGTTTTGTGCGCCGCATAGGCGATTGCGACGTCCTCTGATGCGCCCTTCTGCGCGCGCGCCATTTGCGAATAGGATCTATAGGTTCCATCGAACGAATTGAGCGCGTCGAATACCGCTATCTGAGTGATCGCCATCGCACGGGCCGCACGCGTCGGCCCAACCTGGTCGGCGGGCGTATAGCCAAGGTTCGGATCATACGTCAGGTCGATACCGATCGAATCGAGCAGAGCATCATGCCAAAACAATACCCGTGCGGCTTTTGATTTCGCAGCTCTCGCGACGCTGGTCGCGGAAAGCTGCTTGCGTGCGCTGGCGGCGAATGCGGTTTGAGCGTCCTTGCCTACATAACCGTACAGTTTTGTTTCGACGTCGCGACTGTTTCCGGCGAGCGCCGGGGACGCCATCAGCAGCGATGCGAGGACTGCGGACGAAAGACGTAATTTTGATTTCGAATGGAAGTTCATTTTTTTGCGCCTTCTCCAGTCCGCCCGCGGCTTTGGGGCGCAGCATCTGAAGGCGCGCCCGCCTCCCAACACAGAGACTTGAAAAGCTAGAATATCTTCCATGCGCTTGTGAAGCGCGCAGAATTGGTTAGCGCCGGTATTTTCCGTCGCGAGTTGCGTATTGCGATGCAATACGCCTGCTGCTGCGCACTTGGTTAACTGCGCTCGCGTGATGACGGGTAAACGCCGAGCACTTTGAATCGAGTCGAAAAGAACGCGAGCTCTTCGAGAGCGAGTTTGACATTCGGATCGTCCGGATGCCCCTCGATGTCGGAATAGAACATTGTCGCGCTGAAGGAGCCTTCGAGCATGTAGCTTTCAAGCTTCGTCATATTGACGCCGTTCGTCGCAAATCCGCCGAGCGCCTTGTAAAGCGCCGCTGGAATATTTCTCACCTGAAAAACAAAAGTGGTCACGACCCGTCCGCCGCGCCCGGGATCTTCCGGCTCGCGCGCCATGACGAGAAACCGCGTGGTGTTGTGCCCTGCGTCCTCAACATTCGCTTCGAGAATATCAAGCCCGTAAATCTCGGCCGCTTTAGAAGAGGCGACGACCGCCTCGTCCATTTTGCCGCTTTCGGCGAGGCGGCGCGCAGCGCCCGCCGTGTCGCCTGCGACTTCCGCACGTATGCCCGGCCGCGCGAGGAGCGTACGGACCTGACCCAACGCCATGGCATGACTGCTGACGACGCGGATGCCTTCGAGCTTTGCGCCACGACGGCCAAGAAGCTGATGCCGGATAGGAAAGAAATGTTCGCCGACAATGTGAAGCCCGGATGAAGGGAGAAGATGGTGAATGTCCGACACGCGCCCGGCGAGTGAATTTTCAATCGGCAGCATCGCTCTAGCCGCGCGGCGCTCGCGGACGGCGGCGAGCGCCTCTTCGAAGGTAGGGCAGGCAAGGGGGTGAAGCGTCGGCTCGAAAATCTCGCAGGCCAGGTGCGAATAGGCGCCCGGTTCGCCCTGGAACGCTATCATTGCCGCCGCCGACATCGTCTCCGCCCTTCGTCCGACCGCCCGCCGTCCCATGCCGCAGGAAAAGCGGCCGGACAAGCGCATCCTTGTGAGAAAGACCGCGCGCTTAGGCCGCGCCGGGGCCTCATGGCCCTTCCTTGCCGTCCGCCGAGAGCGCCGGTAAAAGGCCCGCCAACCTTCCCGACGCCATTCCTAGGGGCACTCGATGAACGACCCGATGTTCTTCAACAAGATCGCCGCAGCCATGCTGGTTGCGCTATTGTTGTTCTTCGGCCTGCCGCAGCTGGCGACGGCTCTGCGCGGCGGACACCACGGCGCGGGACATGAAGCGGAGGGCGCCCACCCGTTCCCGCAATATCCGATCGCCTATGCTTCGGACGGCGCTTCGGGCGGCGAAGCGGCCGCCCCGGTTGATTTTGCGACATTGCTCGCTGCGGCTGACCCGAAGGCGGGCGAGCGCCGCGCCGCCCTATGCAAATCCTGCCATACGCTCGAAAAAGGCGGCGCCAATGGAACCGGCCCCAATCTTTGGGGCGTCGTCGGTCGCGCCATCGCAAGCCATGACGGCTTCAATTACACTGGCGCGCTAAAGGCCGCCGGCGGCGAGTGGTCGTTTGACCGCCTCAGCGCCTACATTGAGAATTCTCAAAGCTATATTCCCGGCACTGCGATGGTTCAGCGCTTTCCGAAAGCCGAGCAGCGCGCTGAACTGATCGCCTATCTGAACACCATGTCCGATAGCCCGCTTGCCCTGCCGTCGCCACCAGCGCCTGCTGAAACCGCTGCGGAAACGCCTGTTGAGGGCGCCGGAGAAGGCGAAGCGGCGGCCGACGCGGCGGCGCCGTCCACCGCCGAAGAAGCGCCCGCAGAAGATCATTCCGAGCATTAAAAGCTGAAAAGTGAGCCTGGAGCGGGTAGCGGGAATCGAACCCGCGCGTTCAGCTTGGGAAGCTGACAGGCTGCCATTACATCATACCCGCGCCCTCGGGCGGCTATATAACGCCCGAAAATCGCCGATCCTGATTTCGCCGGACGGCCGAATTTGTCAAGCGAGACCCGAGAAATCGGCGGGTGACGAAAATTTGAGGCCCGAAACGCTCGACTGAGCGCGCGAACCTCTCCAAGAATTTATCACCCCGCCCCATCCCCGCCCTCTTTCAATGCGAAAAGGGGCCGGGATGCGTTTCAGCAAGGAGTTTCCCATGATGAGAACTGTCCTTCGAGCCGGCCTCGCCGCCGCCCTCGGCGTCGCGATCGCGACCGCTCCGGCGTACGCCGGCAGCAAGCGCGAAGAAGCAATCGAGCTCGTTGAGGAAGCCGCCGAGACAATCACCTATTTCGCGCAGGATAGCGCCTTTGAGCCGATGTGGTCGCTTGCAGATCAGGCGAAAGCGATCGTCGTCATTCCGAATTCATGGCGCGCAGGATTTGTTTTCGGCGGTTCGGGCGGCGACGCTGTCATGATCGCGCGCAATAAAGACGGCACCTGGTCGCAACCGACGTTCTTCGTCGTCGGTTCGGGCTCGTTTGGCTTCCAGGCCGGGGTCGAAAAATCAGAGATCGTGCTGCTTGTCATGACCCAGCGTGGGATGGAGCATCTGCTTTCAACCTCGGTCAAGCTTGGCGCCGATCTTTCAATCGCCGCCGGACCGATCGGCGCCGGCGCGAAAGCTCAGACAACGGACATTCTCGCGTTTTCGCGGTCGCGCGGCCTTTATGGCGGCATGACGCTGGAAGGCGCGCTTTTGAAAACGCGCAAGAATTTCAACAAGGCCTATTACGCCGCCGATGTGACCCCTGCTGAAGTCATCTACAAAGGCGAAGTTTACAATCCCGTGTCTGCGTCTTTGCAAAATTCCGTATGGCGCCTCGCGCACAAGGATGCGCCCTCGACACTTGCGCCAGCGGTTGCGCCGGCTCCGCTCGCCGACCCTTATGCTCCGCAGTCCGCCCCTTATGGCGCGCCGCAGCCGCAGCCCGTTAATCCGAATGCGCCAAAGCCCGGTTACGAGGATGACGCAGCATGGGGCGCACCTATCGGCGACAACAACTAATCCCTACTTTCGCTTTTTATTGCGCCCGCCGTTCTTGCAGCGGCGGGCGTTTTCGCATCTTCTTTTCCGCCCCTTCATTGGTTGAGCAACAAGATGACGAATGAGAAAGCAGAAATCGCCTTGGAGGCGCGCATGCAAGACGCCGCCCGCATGTTCTCGCCGTCAGCGGCGCGCAATCGCGATCCGATTCGCGAGATCTTTCTGAAATACACACCGCGAACCGGGACGATCATCGAAGTCGGATCTGGAACCGGCGAGCATGTCGCGCACCTCGCTGCAGAAGCCCCTGATCTTTATTTCAGACCGGGCGACCCGGATGGAGCCTCGCGCGCATCGATCGCTGCGTGGGCGGCTCATCTTGGGCTTGGCAACGTTGCGCCCCCGCACGCCGCCGATGTAACCGACCCCCGCTGGCATGACGCATTTGAACCCTGCGACGGCGTCATCTCGATCAATATGATTCACATTGCGCCTATCAATGCCGCGCGTGGCCTTTTCGCGGGCGCGGGCGCGCTGCTCAAGCGTGGCGGCATTCTGTTTCTCTACGGACCCTTTGCACGCAACGGCGCGCATTCCGCTCCTTCGAATGAAGTATTCGACGCTTCGCTGAAGTCGCGCGATCTGCGCTGGGGGGTGCGTGATTTGGAAATCGAAATTCTGCCGCTTGCAGTGGCGGCCGGGCTGCCGCTTGTCGCAATCGAGGAAATGCCCGCGAACAACCTCTCCGTGATCTTCAGGAAAGTCTAGTTCGCCGCAGGTTTCGGCATCACGCAATAACTTGTCTCGAGGTCGCCGTTTTCTTTCTTGAGGGCCGTAACCGCATAGCGCTTGCCATAATCAAATTTGACCCCGCACTTTGCCGGATCGGTGACATGCCAGACTTTGGCGGGATCTGGCACGTCGGCGCCCTTGCCTTTCACCACCCGGAAGACAGTCGCCTGACGCGCGTCCGCTGTGCGGCCATCCGGCCCTAGCGTCATCTGCGCGTCGCTTACGATGCCGGTAAACGAAACAACAGTCGATTTATCAACGCCAGCGCAGCTGCAAAGCGCATAGGGATCGATCTGGCGCGCCGGACGAAATTCGCCTGCAGACGAAGACTGGACGAGAATGGCTGCAAATACATCGATCATCGTGACAAAACGCTATTTGAAGTGTTTCGAAAGTTTGAGCCCCTGCCCCTGATAATTGGAGGCGACGCCGTCACCATAAATCTTCGCGGGGCGCGCCGCCATTCTTTCATAAACAAGGCGCGCAACAAGTTGACCGTGTTCAAGAACGAAAGCTGCGTCATGGCTTCTGACCTCCAGCACCGCGCGGCTGCCGTTTGGACCATCAGGGCCCCATCCAAATCCAGGATCGAAGAAGCCCGCGTAATGCACTCTGAATTCGCCAAGACCTGGGCTGATCGGCGTCATTTCTGCGGCGAAATCCGGCGGAATCGATAGAGCCTCACGTGAGGCGAGGATGTAGAACTCGTCCGGGTCGAGGATGATGAACCCGGACTTCGGCGCGCCGATCGCCTCAAAATAATCGTCGGCGTCGAGCGCGCCCACCGCATCGATGTCAATCAGCGCGGCGTGGCGGCGCGCTCGCCATCCGATCGGCGCGCTCTTAGACTTGAGATCGACGCTGAGCCCGATGCCGCCCTCGATATCGGCTGGACTGTCGATCAGCGGCTCCTTCGCATGAAGGGCCGCCAGGTCGCGATCATCGAGCCTGGGCATTCCGCGTTTCAGGCGAAGCTGGTTGAGGCTTGCGCCTTCGCGCACCAGAATGGAGAATGTCCGTGGGCTGATTTCCGCATAAAGCGGTCCTTCATAGCCCGGCGGCGCCTCGTCGAACGCCACACGGCGCCCTGCAGCGCTATCCGCGACGAGCCGGACAAAAACGTCGATGCGTCCGGTCGAACTCTTTGGATTTGCCGCGCCGGCGATTTCGCGCGGCAATTTCAACCGTTCGGCGAGTTCAATGAGATAGACGCATCCGCGCTCAAGCACCGCGCCGCGCGTCAGGTCGATTTCATGCATCAGGAGGCCGTCATTCAGCCGCTCTTCGACGCTTTTACCCGGCGGCGGCAAAAAAGATGCGCGCACGCGCCATCCGCGCCGGCCGATAGTCAGATCGAGCGAAGCAGGCTGCAATTGACGCAGTCGCAATGCGCCCGACAGACAAACGCCGCCGTAGGCGATTTGATCCGAAATCTGCTCGGCGTTGAGGACGCCCATAAATCTCCCGTCTGCGGTGTGCTGCGTTGCGCCTTGCCTTTTGTCAGTCCAGCCAAATGCAAGCAATAGGCGATTCTTCAAACAAACTTACGTCTTGGCGAAGGCGTCGCACGCAGAGTAACGTCGATTGGCGAGGGCAGGAAAAATCCTGTGGAGAGCCGACATGTATGAGCGCGTGACAAAAGGAATCAAGGTGAGCGTGAAGCCGACTTTCCTTGAAGGGCAGTCGGATCCTGACGATGACCTTTATGTGTGGTCCTACACGGTCAAGATTCACAACGGCACCGGCGATAATATCCGCGTGAGAACCCGACACTGGCTCATCACGAACGCCAAGGGACTGACGGAAGAAGTGCGCGGCGTCGGCATCGTCGGCGAACAGCCGCTGATCAGGCCGGGCGAAAAGTATGAGTACACATCCGGCGCGCCGCTATCGACGCCATCCGGCATGATGGTCGGCCGCTATGGCATCGAGAGCGCAGAAGGCGAGCTTTTCGATATCGACATCCCAGCTTTCTCGCTCGACAGCCCGCACGAGCATCGAAAAGTCCACTGACCCGCGCGGATAGAATTGTCAGAGCGAAGGCGAATTGAACGTATCGCATGAATTGACGTCGCCCGTACGGTATCCCGCCGTGAACCAGCGGACGCGCTGTTCGGATGATCCGTGGGTGAAACTTTCCGGCGTCACCCGTCGCCCGGCGTTCTTCTGCAACGTGTCATCGCCGATCGCAGACGCGGCCGCCAGACCCTCATCGATGTCGCCGGGCTCAAGCAGGCCGGAATATTTGTCCGCATGGTTCGCCCAGATGCCGGCATAACAATCCGCCTGCAACTCCATTTTAACCTGCAGTTCATTTTGCGCTTCCTGTCCGGCGCGCGCCTGCGCCTGACGCACATTTTCCGATGTGCCGGTGATGGTCTGCACATGATGGCCGACCTCATGAGCGATCACATAAGCGGCGGCGAAATCGCCGGGCGCCCCGAACCGTTGCGAAAGCTCTGTGAAGAAACTCGTGTCGAGATAGACCTTTCGGTCGCCAGGACAATAAAACGGTCCCGCCGCCGCCGACCCGAATCCGCAAGCCGTTTGCGTACCGCCGGTATAGACAACAAGCGTCGGCGCTTCATATTGGGCGCCGTTCGCGGCGAAAATATCCGTCCACGTCTTTTCTGTTTCCGCAAGAATGACTGTCGAAAAGTCGTAGGCCTCCTGGTCCTCTGCGGATAATTGCGCCGGTGCGGACGATTGCTGCCCGCTCAACAAGACGAGGGGATCGATGCCGATCGCGCGAAGCGCAAAGAATCCGCCGACGAGCACGATAATGCCGCCAATCCCAAAACGGCTAAAAACGAATCGGAGGAGCAAAATCGCAAGGCCCGACAGCCCCGTCGCGCCCGCCGCACCGCGCCGGTCTTCGACATTCTTGCTGCCCTCACGGCCGCGCCATTTGACCATTGTTTCCGTCCCATCCTGCAACTGATGCGGGCGGCACTATCGCGAATACGCCACTTTTTGTCGAGGTGAAGGTTAAGGCGCAAGCTATGTGAGGCGATGCGGCAACGCGAGACCGCCTAGCCGCATGGAATGTCTTGTATCGGCGGCGGCTTTCTTGACTCCGCACAGTCCTGTCGCGAGTCTGGGCGGCAGCTTGGGGGCGCGACTTTGGGGGGAATGGGTCAGGGGTGAATGTTCGGGTCTGAGCATTATACGCGCCTTGCGGCGGCGTTAGTCGCGGCGGGTCTTCTTGGCGCGACAATCGCCAATCCGGGCGCCGGTAAACGCTATGCGCAGCAGGCGGCTTCGCTGAATCCTGAAGCGACGCCTGTGGCGGC
>JBGSLM010000208.1:0-16748 GCA_041740755.1 Parvularculaceae bacterium
GGCGAGGCGGCGCGCGGTGTAGCCGTATCCGAGCAATAATATCTTTTTCACGTTCTCGGACCAGACTTTCAACTTCGGGGGGGCGCGTATTGCGCCCGGAGGGGAGCCAAGAGATACTTCCCTTCGGCGCGTACGGGAAGGCGAGGCGGACGATGAAGACTTTGACGGTCTTGCTTGCGGCCCTTGCGATTTGCGCAGCGCCCGCATCCGCGCTCGGCGAGGCGATATCCGGCGATTTCAATACGGGGCCTTCGCCTGAAAAAGAGACGGTCGGCGCGTCCCTCAACATCCGTTTTCATCCTTGTGCGGATGAACCGGAATTGACATGCGCGACAGTTCTTGAAGCGGTGGAGCCGAACGGGCCGTCCGGGCGGACGATCTTGCCGAACGGCGATCCGATAGTCGGGTTTGTCGTCGTCAAGGGCTTGAAGCCGGAGGGCGATGGAAAATTCCGCGACGGAAAAATCGCGGCGCTCGATCAGTCCATGATCAAGGGAAAAATGATCTGGTACGGGTTAAAGGTCGACGACAATTTCGACGGCACGCTGGCGGCGACCGGCTGTCTTGGTTTTATCTGTCCGCGTAAAATGGTCTGGACCGCAGTCGGCGCAACAGCCGGCGGCGAGCAGTAGCTTCGTAAGGCGCCTTCGCCATGCATCGCTTGTTTGTCGCTTTGTCGCTTCCTGAAAATGTCATTGACGCCCTTGGCGCGCTCCAGTCCGGCGTGCGCGGGGCGCGATGGCTTCCAGACGAGAACTTCCACATGACGCTCGCCTTTATCGGCGAGGTCGACCGGCACGGCCTGAATGAAATTGCGTCCGCGCTCGCCGCCGTGTCGGCGCCCGAATTCGACCTTCGCCTGACCGGCTGCGGATTTTTCGGCGACAGGAAGCCGCGCGCCCTCTGGGTCGGCGCCGCACCAAATCCGGCGCTCGCGCATCTGCAGGCCAAAATCGCCGTGGCGCTGAAGCGCGCAGGCTTTGGGGAAGGAAAGCGCAAATTCACGCCGCATGTGACGCTCGCCTATCTGCACGGCGTTGCGCCGGACGCTGCGGCCGGGTTTTGCGCCGTGAACGGATTGTTTTCAGCCGGGCCCTTTCCGGTGAGCGAGTTTCATCTCTTCGAATCGCATCTTGGGTCAGAAGCTGCGCATTACGAAATCATCGCGAGCTATGGGCTTGCAGTCAGCATCGAGGCGCAGGCGTCAGCCTACTCGGACCAGATGGCGAACGGTTCCTGAGCGCGGTCACGCGCTTGATCCGACGCCGTTTCAACTTTCGTCGTCACGCCGGGGCTCCGCGCAGCGGAGAACGGGGAGTCAGCGTTTCAACGATTCCGATGCGGATCACATTTAATTGACGCGCGCCGCCTGTTGCAATCTCAAACTCCGGCGTAAGGTCCGCGCCGATTCAATTCCCAAGAGGAGCATTCATGACCTATACGACTTCTTCAATTGCGAACGCCGCGTTCGATCAGATGTTCGCCGGCATGACGATCGCGCTTGACAAGGCCGCGACGCACGCAAAAGCGACCGGCGTTGACGAAACCGTCTTTACGAGCTGGCGGCTTGCGCCCGACATGTTCACGATGGCGCGCCAGGTGCAGATCGGATGCGACATCGCGGTGCGGGGAATGAACCGCCTCGCAGGGAATGAGCCTCCTTCGTTTGCTGATACGGAAAAGACTTTCGCGGAGTTGAAAGAACGGATCGCCAAGGCGCGCGCCGCGATCAATTCCCTCGATATGTCCAAGATAGATGCGAACCCCGACGCCGACATCACCGTGCCGATGCGCGATCAACCAATGACGCTGAAACGGCGCGCGTTCCTGCTCAATTTCATGACGCCAAACGTTTATTTTCACGCGACCGCCGCGTATCTCAATCTGCGCAACGCAGGCGTGCCGCTCGGAAAAATGGATTTCATGGCGCGGTGATGGCGATAACCCTCTCCCGCTTGCGGGAGAGGGGAGAAGTGTGAAACGGCGTCATGTCGAAGAAGCGAAATATCGTCATTTTGACCGGCGCTGGAATCTCCGCCGATTCCGGCGTCTCGACTTTTCGCGATCCTGACGGGATCTGGGCGAAATACGATTTTACGCAAGTTGCGACGGCTGAAGGGTTTGCCGCAAATCCGGTCCTTGTCCATTCATTCTACAATGCGCGCCGCAAGGCTTTGGCGAGCGTTCAACCGAACGCGGCGCATGTCGCGCTGGCGCGCCTTGAAGAACGCCTTGCCGGCGCGCTGACGCTTGTGACGCAAAATGTCGATGATCTGCATGAACGCGGCGGATCGAAGCGCGTCATTCACATGCATGGCGAATTGTTGAAAGCGCGCTGCGCCACCTGCGGCGCTTCGCATCACTGGGCGGGCGATTTGTCTGTCGAAACGCGTTGTCCCGATTGCAAGGCGGATCGTTTCATGCGGCCGGACGTCGTCTGGTTCGGCGAAATGCCGGTGTTCATGGATGAGATCGCGGCTGCGATTTCGACTGCGAATCTCTTCGTTTCTGTCGGAACATCGGGCAGCGTCTACCCGGCTGCTGGCTTTGTCGGCGAAGCGAGGAGCTTTGGCGTTCCCTGCGTCGAGCTTAACCTCGAACCGTCGCAGAACGCCTTCGCCTTCACCGATGCGCGCTATGGCCGCGCGAGCGAGATCGTGCCGGAATGGGTAGACGAGATTTTGGCGGCGATCTGAGGCGCAAATCCTACTCCCGCCCGGCGATCTTGCCGTAAAGCTCCGGCCTTCTGTCTCTGAAAAATCCCCAGCTTGAACGGCGCTCGTCGCAATGGTCGAGGTCGATCGTCGCTGCGATGAACCCTTCTTCCGTGCGGCCCATCTCGGCGAGGAAGTCGCCGCCTTCGTCGCTGATGAAAGACGATCCGTAAAAGATCTGCCCTTCTTCATTGCCGATGCGGTTCGACGCGACGACCGGGACGACGTTCGACACCGAATGCCCGATCATGGCGCGCCGCCAGCGCGGCTGCGTGTCGAGCGTCGGATTTTCAGGTTCGGTTCCAATCGCGGTCGGATAGAAGAGAACCTCCGCGCCCATTAGCATCATGGCGCGCGCCGATTCCGGGAACCACTGATCCCAGCAGATGCCGACGCCGATGCGGCCGAATTTCGTGTTCCAGACTTTGAAGCCGGTGTTTCCCGGGCGGAAATAGAATTTCTCCTCATATCCCGGCCCGTCAGGAATGTGGCTCTTGCGGTAAAGCCCCATGATGTCGCCGCCGGCGTCGACCATGACGAGGCTGTTGTAATATTCCTGTCCGTCGCGCTCGAAGATTGAAATCGGAAGCGCGACGTTCAGTTCCCTGGCGAGCGGGGCGAGGGCTGTAACGCATGGATGCTCGCGCCAGGGGAAAGCTTCGCGGAACCACTCCGTTTCCTCGCGCTTGCAAAAATACGGACCCTGAAAAAGTTCCGGCGGCAAGATCACCTGCGCGCCGTCCTTGGCTGCTGCGCGAATCAGCCGGTCGATTGTCGCAATGTTCGCTTTCATGTCGCGGCTGAAGGCTGCCTGAAGGGCGGCGACGCGCATTTTGCGTGACATGGGGCGGGGCTCCTTGCCTGATCTGTCTTTCGGCGTTGACGCATACGGTTGGAACACCGAAGTTTCAAGGATTCCAGCCTGGAGAAAACGCCTCTTGTCAAAGCTCGACATCTACTGGTCTTTTCGCAGCCCCTATTCCTATCTCGCGATCGACCGTCTCGCGCAGATCGTGCGCGACTACGCGGTTCCATACGAATTCCGCTTCGTTCGTCCGCTAGCGATGCGCGAGCCGACTTTCTTCGAACGCAACCGCCCGCAATGGCTGCCGTATCTTTTCCGGGACGTCATGCGCGAGAGCGCACGGCTCGGCGTTCCTTTCACCATGCCGCGCCCGGACCCGATCTCGATGAATATGGGGACAGGCAAGGTCGACGCTGAGCAGCCGTTGATGGAAAGGCTGATGAGCCTTGGCGTTGCGGCGGAAGAAACCGCAAAGGCGGGGCTTCCCTTTGCGCGCAGCGTGTCGCGGCGCGTCTGGGGCGGAACGGAGAACTGGCATCAGGGCGAGCACCTTGAAGAAGCGGCGAAGGAAGGGGGGCTTTCGCTCGGCGCGCTCGAAGTCTTCGCGCACGAAAACCCGGACAGGATCGCCGCCGCGATAAAGCGAAACGAAGAAGCGCAGATGGCTCAGCATTGGGGCGTGCCGTTGATGGTACTTGATGACGAACCCTTCTTCGGGCAGGACCGGCTCGACAGCCTCGTCTGGCGGCTCGACCAGAAGAACCTTGGAAAGAAATGACCGCCGCCCACGAAATTTCAGGCTTCGTTGCGCCGGGATTTGAACGCGTAAAGGACGCCTTCGCTGCGAATTTCGAAAACGGCGGCGAGCTTGGCGCGCGCTTTTCCGCTTTCAGGAACGGCGAGGCGATCGTCGATATCTGGGCCGGCGCGGCGGATCGCGAAATGACCGTTCCGTGGGCGGACGATACGCTCGCCTGCCTCTTTTCCAGCGGAAAGGCCGTGATGGCGACGCTCGCGGCTGAAGCGGTAAGCAGCGGCGCGCTGGCATATGAACGCGCCGTCGCGGCCGACTGGCCGCAATTCGGCGCAAACGGCAAGGAAAGCGTGACCTTCGCGATGGTGCTGTCTCACCAGGCGGGGCTTTGCGGATTTGCGGAAGAAATACCGGCGGCGGAATGGATCGACCATGACAAGATCGCGGCTCGGCTTGCCGCGATGGCGCCCTTATGGAAGCCCGGCTCCGCCCCTGGCTATCATCCGCAAACGGTCGGTTACATCGTCAACGAGCTGATGCGCCGGAAGAAGACGAAGTCCATCGGCGCGTTGTTGAGAGAAAAAGCGCGCGACATTCACTGCGGGATGGGCCCCGCCGAAATCGCCCGCGTCGCTTTCATGCCAAAGCCGCCTTCCGCGCCCGTTCACAGAAAGGGCAGCTTTCTCACCGATATCGCATTTTTGAAACCATGGTCGGCGGCGGGAAAGGTTGCGCGCGCGGACTGGATGGCGGCGGAAATCCCGGCGTCGAACATGCACGCAACGGCAAGAGCGCTCGCCGACATCATCCACCCGCTGGCCAATGGCGGCGTCGATACGCGCGGCGCACGCACAATCGATTCGAAAGTGGTCGCCGACGCGTTGAAAATGCGCATCAGCGGCGACGATCTCGTCCTGCCGTTTCACCTCGTTTGGTCCGCCGGGCTGATGATCAACACCAACGGACATTTCGGGCCGTCACTTTCCGCCTTCGGACATCCGGGATTTGGCGGCGCGGCGGCGATGATCGACCCGGCGAAAAAAGTTTCCGCCGCCTATGTCATGAACAAGATGTCGCCGTCGCTCTCGGGTGATCCGCGCGCCGTCAGATTGTTCGCCGCGCTCGACGAAAATCTTTAAAAGCTCACCCGCGCCTCGATGGTGACGACGGCTGGCCGCGCCGCGCGGTCGAATGCGCCGCCCAGTTTGCGCGCCTCGTCGCTCTCTTCAGTCGCATTCAGCATCCGCGCCCGCGCCTTTCGGCCGTATGCGTTCAGCGATACCGGCGCGCCGGCAAGATCGAACTCAGTGATCGCTTTTGCGCCGGGCGCTGGCGATTGCACCACGTCGAAAGGCGCAAAATGCGGCTCCGCTTCTTGCGCGTCCGCAGGCGTTGCTGCAGCGCAAAGTCCTGTTGCCAGAAAGATCGCAATTGTCCTCATGATGCTCGCCTCCCGTCCCTTGGGATCAAGCGTCGCGGCAAACCTTCACGAAAGATTTACGCGCCGTTCGGGGATTTGTCGAAAATGAGGCGGCGGAATCTTCTCAAATTTTCGACGAATGAGATTTGAATCGTCGCTCGAGCCAGTCGATGATGATGCGATTGAGCTCCGCCGGTTTTTCCCACATCACCCAATGGCCGCAATCGGCGATCAGCGCCTTTTCAAGATCCGGAACGATCGCCTCCATTCCATCCGCCGACGACGGCGGCAAGAAGGTGTCGCGTTCAGCCGATATCATCAGGGCGGGCAATGGGATGACCGGATCGACATTCTTCATGATCTCGTAATTGCGATGGAGATTGCGATAGAGGTTTATGCCGCCGGCAAAGCCGGATCGGCGATAGGCGTCGACATAAACGGCGATGTCGCCGTCGTTGATGATGACGCTGGCGGGGTCCGGCGGCGGGCCGTCGCGAAAGCGTCCCGGCAAATCGAAAATTCTCGTCCCAAGTTTTTCAATATCGGCGGCGGCGGGCGGACGGCGGAACATCAAACGGAAGAATTTCTCGACATCAGTTTCAAATAACGCTTCCGGCGCATCCGCCTGCTGGAACTGGATGAAATAATGTTTCGGTCCGAAGCGCTTTTCGATGATCGACAGGGGCGGGATGGGCGGGGCCAAGCGGTGCGGCGTGCAAACGCTGATTGCGCCCAATACTCTGTCCGGATGAAGCTGCGCCATCGGCCAGACAATCGCGCCGCCCCAATCATGACCGCAAAAGATCGCTCTATCGACGCCAAGCGCATCGAGAAGGCGCGCAAGATCGTCCGACATGTGACGAATATCGTAAAGGGACTTGTCTTTTGGCGCGTCCGAACGCCCGAACCCTTTGAGGTCTGGCGCGATCGCGCGATAACCCGCCGCCGCCAGCGCGCCGATCTGGTTTTTCCAGGAATAGGCGATCTCCGGCCAGCCGTGAACGAGGACGACGGGCAAGCCTTCGCCCGCTGAATGAACGGCGAGACGCACATCGCCAGCGTCGATAAAATCAGCTTCCGGAAAATCCTTCATGACGCGACCTTGCTGCGCTTGCGCCGGCTGCGCAAGAATGTCGCGCACTTGCAGACGGCGCGCCGCGGCGCCTAATCTCTAGCGGCGCGCTAGGGAAGCGGTCTCGTGATTGAGAACATCGAAGATTATTTCAGGGTCGGATGCGGACGATGCGAAAGATTTGCGACGCCCGATTGCTCGACGCGCCGGTGGGCCGACGGATTGGCGGCGCTCCGCCGGATTTGCCTTAAGGCGGGGCTTGTCGAAACGGTGAAGTGGGGACATCCCTGCTACATGCGCGGCGATCGCAACATCGCCTTGATCGGCGCGCTTCGAGGCGATTTCAGGCTGAACTTTTTCAATGCTGCGCTGATGCGCGACAAGGACGGCGTTCTGGAACGGCAAGGCCCGAATACGCGGCACGCCGACACGATCCGCTTTACGGACAACGCCGCGCCGAAAGAAATGGAACGCGTGATCCTATCCTATCTGGCGGAAGCGATCAGCTATGCCGATGCGGGCGTCGCTCCGCCAAAGGGGAAGGCCGACCACGAATTGCCGGACGAACTCGTTGAAGCGCTCGACGCCGACCCGCCGCTCGCTGAAGCGTTTCACAAGCTGACACATGGGCGAAAACGCAGTTACGTCATCGTTCTTTCATCGGCAAAGGCCTCTGCGACGCGAGTTGCGAGAATTGAACGGCTAAGGGACAAGATTTTAGCCGGGAAGGGCGCCAACGAACGCTGATGCGGGCCTGTTCGCCTTGTGCTGCTCGCGCTTGCCTCATCCGAGCTTTGCGGTAAAGCGGCGATATGAGCGACGCTGGCGTAAACCCCGCAATCCCCAAGGGCTGGAAACTGCAGCCCTTCCCCGACACGTTCAGCGCTCATGCGGGCCCGTTCTATTTTCGCGATTATGCGGAAAAAGAACCGGGCGTCGGATTCTTCACCGAGCCGCATCACGCGAACGCCGGCGGCATCGTACATGGCGGCGCCTTGATGACGCTCGCCGATATGTCGTTGTGGGATATTTGCCGCCGCGTCATCGGTCCCTTTCGCGCCGTGACGGTCTGCGTCAATGCTGAATTCATCGGCCCCGGCCCGATCGGCAAATTCATCATGGCGACGGGCGAGCCGACGAAAATCGGCAAGTCGCTCTTGTTCGCGCGCGGAATGGTCACTTGCGAGGGCGAGCCGCTGCTCGCCTTTTCGGGAACGCTGAAACGCGTCAACCCGCGATAGGCTTCGTTTGCCGCCGATTGCGCCGGATCGCATCGATGCTGATGAGCGCGAGCGCCGTCCAGATCAGCCCGAAGCAGATCGCATGGGCCAGCGTGAATTTCTCGCCGTAATAGAGCCCGAGAAAGAATTGCCCCGTCGGGCCGATATATTGAAGAAAGCCGATGACCGTCAGCGACAGCCGCCGCGCGGCGAGCGCAAAAAGAACAAGCGGCACGACCGTCGCGGGACCTGCAAGAAAAAGAAGGAAATCGAGTTGAAGACTGTGATGCCCGAGCGTCAGCGCGCCCTCGGACTGAAGTTGCATGAGGAATAACAGGGCGAACGGCGACAGCAGCACCGTTTCAATGAAGAGGCCCGGCATCGCGCCGACCGGCGTCGTTTTTCGGACATATCCATAGGCGGTGAAGCTGAAAGCCAGAATGAAGGAGGGCCACGGAAAAACGCCCGCGCCGAAAGTCAGCACGCCGACGCCGATCGCGGCCAGCGCGACGGCGACGATTTGCGCGCGGCTCAATTTTTCCTTCAGAACAAAAACGCCAGTCGCAATGAAGATCAGCGGATTGATATAATAGCCAAGGCTCGCCTGCAGCACGCGATCATTGGCGACCGCCCAGACATAGACCAGCCAATTGGCGGCGATCAGCACCGCCGCGACGGCGAGGAAAGCGACGACGCGCGGCGACCGGACGGCCGCCAAAGTTTCGCGCCATTGTCCGCGCAGGCTTAAAATGAAGGCGCCGAACGGCACCGACCACAAAATGCGCTGCGCGACGATTTCGGTCGGCGCGGCGGGCGCCAGCGCCTTGATATAAAGCGGAAACAGTCCCCAAAGCGCGTAGGCGACGACGCCGCAAATGAGGCCGAGCCGGATTTCTGCGTCCGCGTCGCTTGCGCCCGCGCTCGTCCCTGTCACTGTTTGACGCCTTCTGCGCTGATGCCTTCGGCGCGCACGCGGTCGATGACTTTTTTCAGTTTCGCTTCCGCGCCCTTGGCGCGATAGCGCGCCGTTATGACGACGCGCCCGTTTTCGCCTGTGACGCCTGAGATCGATTCATAAACGAAGCCTTCGCCGACGAACGGCTTTGGCGCCTTGTAGAATTTCGGGTTCTCGTTGAGTTTTTTCAGTTCCTGCTCGATGATCGTCTTGGTGACGAATTCGAGCGGGAGATATTTCGAAACGCCGCTGCGGTCCGAAATCGCAAACTCGCCAAGGCTCGCCTGCAGCCTGCCCCCGACGGCGGAGGGGATCAGCGTCACGTCAACCTTGCCGGTTTCAAGCATCATGCGCGATGGTTCGCCCTGGCCGTTCCATCCGCAATTCCAGACCTCAAGCTCGATGTCGAGCGCAAACCGGATCGCGCCTTTGGGAAAGCCGATATAAGGCTTGCCGGCGTTCCAGCGCTGGCCGCAGCGGTCCTGATGCGCCGCCACCCATTTTTCAAGGTCGCGTTCGACATCGGCGATGAAGTCGGTAACGTCGGTCTTAAGGACGAGTTTCAGATCGCCCTTTTTCGCGGCGGCTCTGTCCGTATAAAGAGCAATGCCGGCGGTGACGGGGCGCCCGCCCATGTTGACCCGCGTCGGCCCGTCGTAAATCGTCTCATATCCCTTGGGCGCCGCCGCGAAAGCGGGGGCGGCGAGGGCAAGGACGGCGATTGCGGCTCTCGCCTTGCTGCGCATGGCGGTCTCCGGTTGCGGCGGCGCGCCGCCTTCAGGCGGCCTTTTTCAAAAGGCCGCGCTTGATGAGCGTTTCGGCGATCTGCACGGCGTTAAGCGCCGCGCCCTTGCGAAGATTGTCGGAAACGCACCAGAAAGAAAGGCCGTTTTCGACCGTCGGATCGACGCGGATGCGGCTGACAAAGGTTGCAAATTCGCCGACGCATTCGACCGGAGTCACATAGCCGCCGTCTTCGCGCTTGTCGACGACGAGAATGCCCGGCGCCTCGCGCAGGATTTCGCGCGCTTCATCGTCGCTGATCGGACGCTCGAACTCGACATTGACCGCTTCGGAGTGGCCGACGAAAACCGGAACGCGCACACAAGTCGCGGTCAGCTTGATTTTCGGATCGAGAATCTTCTTCGTCTCGACCACCATCTTCCACTCTTCTTTCGTGTATCCGTCTTCCATGAAGACGTCGATATGCGGAATGACGTTGAAAGCGATCTGCTTGGTGAACTGGTCGGGCGTCGGGGAGTCGTTGACGTAGATGCCTTTCGTCTGGGTGAAAAGCTCGTCCATCGCCGCCTTGCCCTTGCCCGACGTCGACTGATAGGTCGAAACGACGACGCGCTTGATCGTCGCCGCATCGTGCAGCGGCTTTAGCGCGACGACGAGCTGCGCGGTCGAACAGTTCGGGTTCGCGATGATGTTCATCTTGGCGAAATCGCGGACCGCTTCCGGGTTCACTTCCGGGACGACGAGCGGAACGTCGGGGTGCATTCTGAAATGCGACGAGTTGTCGATGACGACAGCGCCCGCGCGCGCGGCCTTTGGCGCCCATTCTTTCGAGACGGCGCCGCCGGCGGCAAAGAGCGCGATGTCGACTTTCGAGAAGTCGAAGGTTTCAAGGTCGCGGCATTTCAGCGTCTTGTCGCCGAAGGAAACCTCGCGGCCGATCGATTGGCGCGACGCGATCGCGAAGGCTTCGCTGACAGGGAACTGACGCTCGTCTAGAATGGCGAGCATTTCCTGCCCGACATTGCCCGTAGCGCCGACGACTGCGACTTTGTATTCCATAAACATGCTTTCATGGTTGGACTGGGGCGAGAAAGGCGCAATCAAGGGCGGTGTCAAGCCGCCGGATTGTGAGCTTTTCTCAACCAGCGCTCAGTATTGCATGGGCTAATCCGCGACGCGCTCGACTTTGAAACCCGCCTCGGCAAGCCGCTCCGGGATCGATCCGGCGCCGACGAGATAGCTTGCGTTCAGCGAAATGAAGGCCGTTTGCGGCGTCGCCAGAATTCCTCCGATCTCGCCGGCGAGCGAGGCGGCCCGGTCCGAAACGAGGCGGCTATAGATGTCGGGGGCCGCCTCTCTAAGCGGGCGGTTCAGATAGGCGTCGGCGCCGTCGATGTCGCCGGTCCGCCACGCCTCGAAACCTTCCCGCGCATCGGTGCGCTGGCGAGCGAAATCCGCGACGAGCTGCGATACGAGGGTGACCTGAAGTTTTTGCGGCATGCTTGTCAAGACGCGAAGCGTTTCCTCCACCGTATCGAAATAGCGAAGTTCCCGGCCGCGCCCGCGCGCTTCCCGAATAATGGCGGCGTCGACGCTTTCGCCGGAGCCGTCCGGCTCAATGCGCGAGGACAAAACGACAAAGGCCGACCAGGGCCGCAGCGGCTCCAGCGTCTCAATCGGCAATCCCGCCTCTTCGGCGACGGCGGCAAGCGACGCGCGCGTATCTGGCGCTAGGAGCGTTGAGAGCTTCCCTCCGGCGCTCAATTTTCCCTCGCCCTGAAAAATCTTGTTCGCGGATGCCTGCGCTGAAGGGTCATCGACCGCCGCCTCGAACCAGATTGTCTCCGACGCGTCGATCGCCCGCGCAACGCTGCGCGATCGCCAGGTCGCGTCCTGCGCCGAAAGACCGATGGCGCCGAAAATGTAGACGGCGCTGTCGGCGTCAGAAATGCGCCAAAGCGCCGGCGTCGGCGGCGGCGGGGCGTCTTCCTTTTTGCGGTCGGCGGCGGCTGGCGACGCCAATGATGCGAAAAGGAGGAAGGCGGCGGCGATACGCAATAATCTCACGGAAGCTGGTTCCTTAACGGTCGGGCGCCAACCCTATGCGCAACTAAAAAGGCCGGAAAGAGGCGCCTTACGCCCCGCCGTTGCCGCATCGGGCGCATTCGGCTAAGGAAAACCGCCAAAGCACCCGTAGCTCAGCTGGATAGAGCGTTGCCCTCCGAAGGCAAAGGCCAGGGGTTCGAATCCCTTCGGGTGCGCCATTCCCGTATAAAACTGCGAACTGGACCAGAGGCGGCGGCGACGTGCGCAAGATTATCGCTTGAGGCGGCTTCCGCGAGCGCGTCTTTCGGGCCGGAGATGACTATCTCCGATTTGCCGACGATGATTTCCGAGACGAAGGCGCGGATATAGCGTTTCTTGAGATCGGCTGGCGCGTCTTCGAGAAGGCGCTTCAAACTTGACGCCGCGATCTTCGCCTGATCGATGGTGATCGGCTTCAGCGCTTCTTTGACTTGGCGCTCTTGGGCTTCAATCAGGCGTAGAAGGTCGCTGCGCTCGGTTTCGGCTTCCTGCATTTTCTCCTTGAAGAGATCGCTGTCTTTGACCGTGCCCTCGGCTACAGCATCGAGCAGATTCCGGATGCGCTTGTTGACCTGAGCAAGCTGGCCGCGAAGCTGGTTGAGGGAGTGAGTTGAGTCGCCACGTCTGGTTTCACGCTTCTTTGCGACGGCGGCGACGATCGCCTGAGTGCGCTCCGGCGTGAGCAACCGGGTCGTCAGCGCGTTGAGCGTCAGTTGATCAAGCTTTGCTTCCGGGATGGCGATGGCGAGATCGCCGGCGCATTTGCCGTTCAATTGCTTCTCCGCGCATTTGTAGTAGCGATAGGCGCCGCCCTTGCCGGTGGTCATCATCAAGGGTCTACCGCAGCCCTCGCAGACGGCGAGTCCGGTCAACAGAACGTTGCTGGACGACAGGCGCGGCGGTGTCTTGGTGGGACGCCGGTCGCTAAGCAGCATCTGGACCCGCTGGAACGCCTCCTCGGCGATGATCGGCGGGACCGGAACATTGATCCACTCTTCGCGCGGACGGGTCTCGCCGGTGCGCGAGTTGCGCCGGTTGAACCAGGCGCAGCCGATATAGGTCTCGTCGGTGAGGATCGTATGAATGCGGCTTGTATAAAACGCCTTTTCCGTCGGCGTCCTGTAGCCCCTCGCATTCAACCATTTGGCGATGTTCATGACGCCGAGCGGTCCCGTCGCTCCGTCGCCTTCCAGAAACAGGCTGAAGACGAGTTTGACCGTTTCGGCGTCCTTCGGCTCGATGGCGAGCTTCTTCTTGATCTTGTCGCCGCGTTTCTCGGCGGCGACCGCCTTATAGCCGAAAGGCGCCGGCGCGCCGTTCCAGAATCCCTGGCGGGCGTTCTCCTGCATCCCGCGACTGACATGCTTGGCGTCTTCCTTCGAGCGCATTTCGTCCATCAGGGCGATGACGCGCCGCGTGATCTCGCCGCCCGTTCCCTCGCTCACCTCTTGAGTGATCGAAACGACGGCGACGCCGTGCTTTTCCAGTCGGCGGCGATAGAGTTCGGAATTGATCTCGTCCCGAAAGAAGCGGGAGAGGCTGTGCACTAGAATGACGTCGAACGGCTTCGGCTTGACGCAGGCCGCATCGATCATTTTCTGGAATTCGGGACGGCTCTCGTCGCGCCCGCTCGCGCCCGGCTCAACATAGACGGCGGCGACTTCCATTCCCCTCGCAGCCGCATGTTCGCGCATGCGCCGGACCTGGTCCGGGATGGAGATATTTTGTTCCGCCTGCTTCGGCGTTGATACGCGGGCGTAGAGCGCACAGCGCTTCATGGGCGTTTCTCCGTCATTGGCGGCGGCTGATTGTCGTTCGCCTCGACCAGGTCAGCGATAGTGGAGATCAAAGCGTCGAAGATTTCCACCTCAGCGTCGAATAACGGCGGCAATTCGAGCCCTTCCACCCGTATTTGGGGCGCTATTCTCTCGTCATTGGCCGGCGGCGGGACCCGATAAAGCGACATGGGCGGACCTCTCCATTCAAAATCGAATGGCCGAAGAAATCGCGTTGAAGAGGGTTTCCTTTGGTCGCTGGAGACAAGGGCGGTGTCAATCGATTAGTCGAAGCTAGGACGCGCGTAAAGTATCACCAGAACAGTCTCACCGAAAGGACCACATCAGTCACCACACGAATAGCACAAGGTTCACACACCGTCTTTCGCGGCCGTTCGACGGCGTGAGAACAATTCGAAAGTGATGTTGCGACAAGGACACGATTGCCGGGTCCGAACGTGTGCCGCGAAAGTCTGTCGCTATGCTGCATCGTTGATCACAGATCGCAGCTCAACTTGAAAATGCTACCTCTTGCGCCTATAGTCCGTATATGGATGAATTGTTCGGCCTTACCAAAACTGATTTGCGTTTCTGGAAACTTCTCTGGTAAGAAAATCCGGACGATCATATGTATGTTTATTGGATCGAGAACGGCGAAAACATTACGCCGGCAATTCTCAAAAACGTCACGCCGTTTTCAGATCTGGAGATGTTCTTGCAGCGCAGATACGGCGCGCAAAGCTATTGCGCGATCATTCGGCGCGGCAAGAAAATGATTTTGAAGCACATATTTCACATCGCACAGCCGTTAAAATTCTCGCCGGAAGCTGATATTCGCGCCGACATAAAAAATCTGCAGGGCGCAGAGCGCGGAGATTTCGTCGGCGCGGAATTGTAGAATTCAAATACGAATGCGAATCCGTAAACGCTAAACAAAAGAATCCCGCAAAATACGCGAGGACAGCACGATCCTTGATCTCGGAATCATCCTCGATTGGTTGACTTGTGACGCGATTTTGCGGCCCTCTTTTGACGCCGCCCGCGCGGTAAAGGAGAAGGCTTTGGATTCATTGCCGTTTCCGCAAAAAACTCGATCGTCTTGACCTTAAGGACCTCCGCCAGCTGATCCCAACGCGGGCCGAATAGGGCGGCAGGGGGCTTGGCGACGCCACATTTTCGGCACCGTTGCTGGAACGAGAAAACCGCTTCGAACCGGAGAATCGTCCGCATGCCAACGTAACATGTTGTTTTATTTGGAGATTCAATCTCAATTTCCAAGCGTCGATTTTTAGGCGCGCCGCAAGAACCGTCGGTTAACCGACGTGACAGTGTAGTAATCTTAGGTTAACTTTCCACAAGGGAGACTTGGGGGTCTATCGTTTGTGGAATGGCGCAACGCTCAGCGTTGCAACGAAAGCGTTTCGTTCCTGGAAACCACCCAGTTTCTCGCCGCCGCTTGGGCAGCTGCGTCCAAGCGTTCGATGATTGAGCGTGTGGAGAAACAGTTTGACCGGGTACCAGCACGATCTTGAGGGCGCATGCGAAGAGGTTTTCGACTTGCCACTTCCAATCGGCGGCGCAAAAGCCAACGGTAACGGCGGCGCGGCGCACGTCGATACGCGCCACGGCTTTTCATCCAAGCCCCAGCGCCCGAAAAAATCATTGTGGCGCAACGGAGCGGGCGAGGAAATAGTCGGCACGTCGTCAGAAATCTGCAGAATTCGCGAACTCATCGCGCTTTACGCGCCGGAGTCGGATCCCGTCATCATTTGCGGTGAGACTGGCGTCGGCAAAGAAGCTGTGGCGCGCCAACTCCATCTGCAAGGGCCGAGAAAGCCTCATCCTTTTGTCGTTCGCAATGTCGGCCGCGTCGACCGCGATCTTGCCGGCGCGGACTTTTTCGGTCACGCGCGCGGAGCGTTCACTGGCGCCCTCGAACGCCGGGCAGGCTTGTTCGAGCAGGCGCACCAGGGGTCGCTGCACCTCGATGAAATCGCCGAATTGCCGATCCAGTTGCAGGCAAATCTCCTTCGGGTGATTGAAGACGGCGTGGTCACCCCCTTAGGGCCGTCGACCCCGATCACGGTTGATGTGCGGACAATCGTCGCCACAAACACCGATCTTTCCGTTGCTGCAATGAACGGCTCTTTTCGAAAGGATTTGTATTACCGCCTCGCCGCATTGCGCATCGATGTGCCGCCGCTTCGCGCGCGCGGCGACGACAGCGTCGAAATCGCGGAATACCTCATCCGGCAAATTTCCGTCGAGCGCAGCGCGTCGTTCAGTCTGTCGGGCGAGGCGAAGGACGCCATTCGCGCCCATGATTGGCCGGGAAACGTCCGCGAATTGCGCAATGCGCTGCGCCGGGCCGCCATCCATGTCCGGCAAGGCGTCATAAACGTAAACGACATCGAGTTAGAGGCGCGCGCCGCAGCGAACGAAATGCCGGATGTGCGGACAGCTGGCGAACTCGTGACTCGGTACCTCGCTGCGACCGCGCTGGCGAAAGAAAACGGCGTCGTCCTCGCGGCGGCGCGGCGGTTGAAAATCAATCGGGAAAAGTGCGGCGAAATTAGAAAACAGCTCGCTGACGACGGCATCGATATAACGCGCATGCGTGACGAATTGCGGCGTGTGCTTGGTTTGTGAACGGCGTATCAAGGATTGCGAAAATAAGGATTGGCCGCCATGAACGATTTCACAAAACTCATTCTTGCCGCCGTATTGATCGCCGCGGCGCCCATGGCGGCATTTGCGCAGACCCCGAACGTCGCCGCTGGCGAGACCAAGCTTGCGCCAAAACCTCGGCTTGAAGAAGAGCTTGTTCATATCCGCGGCGTCATGGCCGTGCAGGCGTTGCGGTTAGAAGAGGCTGAGCAGACGATCAGGCGGTTGAACGAACTGGCTGGCGAGCAAACCCAGCGGATCGGCGCCCTTGAATCCGAGCTTGGAATGAAGCGCACTGCCGAAGTCGCGCCGAGCAGGGCAAGTCACGGCGTTTACGTCGTGCAGGCTGGAGAGACACTCTACCGCATAGCGCAGAACAGCGGCGTCAGCGTCGAAAGGCTGATGCGCGACAACAAGATCACGGCGCCCCGCCGACTTAGAGTCGGTCAGGTTCTAATCATTCCAAATGCAAGCGGAACGTCGACGACGATTGTCGCAACCGAACCGCCGTCTCCTACGCCAGCCGCCGCGCCCTCT
>JBGSLM010000209.1:0-57776 GCA_041740755.1 Parvularculaceae bacterium
CGTCGAGCAGGCCAGAACTGTCATCGGAATCTGGCTGAAACAATACAACCACATCAGGCCGCATCAGGCCCTCGACATGCGCCCGCCAGTCCCGGAAACTCTACAAGAAATTGGCCCATAACAATGGGGCTGGACACCCGAAGCTATCGCTGGGAAGATCTTCCCGTAAAAATAGAAAAATCAAAACTGGAGTTAGTACATGAAGAAATTCCTAGGAGCCCTCGCTGGGCTCATAGGGCTCACGCTTATTTCTCCGTCAGCCATGGCGATCACAGCAGGGGGCGAACCTGATGCAGGTGAACATCCGTATGTCGGATTGATGGTCGCCGACATTGGCGGCGTGCCGCAGTGGCGCTGCTCAGGCGCCCTGATCTCGCCGACCATGTTTGTGACCGCCGGCCACTGCACGTTCGGCGCCGACCGCGTCACCATCTGGTTCGAAGAAGATGTGGGGGCCGGGCGCCCAGGAAATAGATACCCTGTTGGCGGTCCGACTTCAGTTGACGGAACGCCGTACACCCACCCGCAATACAATGACGCCTCATTCTACCTTTACGACCTCGGTGTCGTCATTCTGGATGAGCCGGTCTATATGGCGTCATATGAAGCGCTGCCGACGCTTGGTCTGCTCAATGAATTCGCGAATATGCGCGGGCCGGACTACCCGACGATGGAAGCCGTGGGATACGGGCTGCAGGACATTCAACCAATCGTCGTCAGCAATCTTGTCCGATTGAAAGCGCTTACAAATGTCATCGGCATAAAGGGCGTATTCGGCGCGCCTGATGGAACGTCAATCAAACTTTCAAATAACCACAACACTGGCGGAACGTGCTTTGGCGATTCCGGCGGACCGGAATTTTATCGCGGCACAAACGTCATCGGCGCCGTCACGTCATTCGGGATAAATGGCAATTGCGCCGGAACCGGCGGCGGCTATCGCATAGATCAGACCGACGATCTCGACTGGCTCTACGGGACGTTTGCCAGCCACATCAACTAAATAGCTGCATGCGGAAATCAAGCGGGGCGCAACTGCGCCCCGCTTTTTCGTTCTACTCCGAATTGGCGTTGCGCCGGTTGCAGATTTCTACCGCGTCAGCGGCTTGTATTTGATCCGGTGCGGCGTGTCGGCGTCGGCCCCAAGGCGGCGTTTCTTGTCGTCCATATAAGCCGCAAAATTGCCTTCGAACCATTCGACATGGCTGTCGCCCTCAAAAGCGAGGATATGCGTCGCGATGCGGTCAAGGAACCAGCGGTCGTGGCTGATGATCACCGCGCAGCCGGCGAAGTCTTCAAGCGCGCGCTCAAGTTCGCGCAAGGTGTCGACGTCAAGATCGTTGGTCGGCTCGTCGAGCAGCAAAAGGTTGGCGCCTTCGGTTAGCATTTTGGCGAGGTGAACGCGGTTTCGCTCGCCCCCCGAGAGGTTGCCGACTTTCTTTTGCTGATCGCCGCCCTTGAAATTGAACCAGCCGACATAAGCCCTGCTCGACATTTCGCGATTGCCGAGCTTCACGACCTCGAGGCCGCCGGAAATTTCCTCCCAGACGTTCTTGTTCGGCGAAAGATCGTCGCGGCTCTGATCGACATATCCCATCTTTACCGTCTCGCCGATGCGAAGCGCGCCGTCATCCGGGTTTTCAACGCCGGTCAGCATACGGAACAGCGTGGTCTTGCCGGCGCCGTTCGGCCCGATCACGCCGACAATCCCGCCCGGCGGGAGCTTGAATGACAAGCCGTCGAACAACAGTTTGTCGCCATAAGCCTTTTTCAAATTCTCGGCCTCGATCACTACGCCGCCAAGGCGCGGTCCCGGCGGAATTTGTATCTGGGCCGTGTTGATTTCTTCCTTGCTCGCTTTTGACAGCAAATCCTCGTAGGAGTTGATGCGCGCTTTCGATTTCGCCTGACGCGCTTTCGGGCTTTGTCTGATCCATTCGGATTCGCGATCGAGCGTCTTCTTGTGGTTTTGCTCTTCGCGATCTTCCTGGGCGAGACGCTGGCGTTTTGCCTCAAGCCATGAGGAGTAATTGCCCTCATGCGGGATGCCGCGCCCGCGATCGAGTTCAAGCACCCAGCCTGTGACATTGTCGAGGAAGTAGCGGTCGTGGGTGACGATGATGACGGCGCCTGGATATTCCCTGAGGTGCTTTTCGAGCCACGCGACCGATTCGGCGTCGAGATGGTTCGTCGGTTCGTCGAGAAGCAAAAGATCCGGCTTCGACAGGAGAAGGCGAGCTAGCGCGACCCGGCGCTTTTCGCCGCCCGACAGTTTGTCGACTTTCCAATCGCCCGGCGGGCAGCGCAACGCCTCCATCGCCATCTCGATCTTGCTGTCGATGTCCCAGCCGTCTGCGGCGTCGATTTCCTCCTGAAGCCGCGACATGCGGTCCATCAGCTCATCGGTATAATCTTCCGCCATCTGGGCTGAGACCGCGTTGAATTCATCGATCTTGGCCTTGATTGAGCCGAGGCCCTCCATGACGTTTTCGAAGACGGTCTTGGAATTGTCGAGCTGGGGTTCTTGCTGAAGGAAGCCGACCGTCGCGCCGTCCGCGGGATAGGCTTCTCCCGAAAATTCCTTGTCGATCCCGGCCATGATCCGCAGCAGCGTCGATTTGCCCGAGCCGTTGACGCCGACAATCCCGATCTTGGCGTCAGGATAAAACTGCAAATATATGTTTTCCAAGACCTTTTTGCCGCCCGTATAGGCTTTGGTCAGGCCCTGCATGAAGTAGATATACTGGTATTTGGCCATATTTTTCCGCCCGCCGGGCGCTCTTTCCGGTTGTCGTTCGTGTCTTCGGTGAAACAGGCGCGGGTCTTATCGCGCGTTCCGGCGGGTTTCAACGCCGCCTTGCGCTTTCCTGTTTCGGTTTCGTCTCTATATAGTGTCTGCAGGGGCTTGGCGCCGGTGCGCCGGGATAAGAGGGGTTGTATTCAACGATGGCCGGTTACGTCGACAAAACCTTGGCTCCGGGTGAGGAGATCATCTACCGGGTCCATTTCAACTGGACCTTCAGCTTTTTCCCGGTCCTCTGGTTCGCGCTCGGCTCCGCGCCGGTCCTAATGTACACGCTTCTCCACTTCGGGACATTCGGCCAGAAGATCCCCTTCAGCGAATTGCAGGTCGGGTGGTGGTTCGTTGGCGCGGGCTTCGTCACCGGCCTTTTTATCCTGCTCAATCACTTGATTATCTTGTGGACGACGGAAATCGCGATCACGACATACCGCTTTGTCTACAAGACCGGCCTTATTGCGCGGAACACGCAGGAAGTGTCGCTGAACAAGATCGAGGAGATCACTCTCAGTCAATCAATTTGGGGACGCGTATTCGGATATGGCAGCCTCGTCCTGCGCGGCACCGGCGTCGGCGTGATCACGCTGCCCAACGTCGATGACCCGATTATCGTTCGCCGCGTGATCGAGAAAGCCAAAGCGGACCTGCGCCAGAACAATCGGGAAGAACGTCTCGGCGACGACGATTAGGCATTAGATGCCGTCGCTCGCTTTTCAGTGCTTTCGGAAAAACAGTTTCCTCATTCCTGCGTGATCAAACGGCTTCCAGTCGTCTTCCCGCTGAGCCAGACGGTCTGCAATCGCATACATGACGATCGGATTAACGCCGAGGCCGATATGGCTCGCCGGGACTTCGATGTTCTCGATCAGATCGTGGCCATCTTCGCGCCGCTGCAATGAGCCGCGCCAGGAGACGATGCCGTCTGTTTTTGTGAAGATCGAGGTTGTCGGAACCGGCGGCGCAACGCCGAGCTGGGCAAGCTGGGCGGCGCGGCGTTCTTCCGGTGGGCCGTTGATCGCGTCGTAGAGGCCGCGCGCGTTTGAATAGTTGCGATGGGCGGTGATGGGGCTGCCGAGCGAGATGACGCTTCTGACTTTTTCTGGCGAAACCTTGGCAAGCTCGCGCGCGAATACGCCGCCAAGGCTCCAGCCGATGATCGTCGCCTTGCGGCCATGGTCCGCATGAACGCGATCGAGGAGCGCGTGCATCTCCGCCTCGCGTTCTTCAGTGAATTTGAGATTGCGCCCGAGGCCCCAGCCGTAGGCAGGGTACCCAAGGTCTTTCAGCACGCCGCGCAAGGGCCGCGTCGAGATATCGCTGGCGACAAACCCCGGCAATACGATCACCGGATGCCCATCGCCTTTCGGCAGATACCGCATGAAGAGGCGCAGATAATAGAACGATCCGAGTTCGAAGACCGCGCGCCCTTCCATCAGTGTCCAGAACAACGACGGCGGTCGAGCCTCCTTGTCGTCATCCATGTAGGCGCCCTCTCCGGCTTCCGCGAACGCAACCATCGGACAGTCCTTTCATTCCCGCCAATCTGACTTGCATCACGCGCGTAGCCAAACGCATTAAGCAGCCGCCTTTGCGGCGTCCCTTGCGGCGGCGAGATGGTCGTCAAACGACGCTTGCAGGCACTCGGCGTAAAAAGCGGGATCCGGCATCGCATCGCGGCAGGCCGTCGCCGTCACTGTGATTTGGTCGACATAGCTTTGCACGACATGACCAAGGCCGACGCCGTCGAGAAGGCAAAGATTGCCGAAAATATTCACGAGCCTGGCGCCGGTCGAGTAAATCGGAACCGGCGGCCCCGGCACATTCGTCACCACGGTGTTGAATATCGGCTTGATGCGATTGGCGAGGCCCCATTGCGAATAGAGGCGCGCGCCGATGCCCATATAGAGCGCCGGCGAGAGCTTGCTCATTTCCGCCATCTGCCGCGCGCCGAGCGCGTTGGTCATCGCCTTTGATTTTTGCGTTTCCTGACGCACGAAGTCGATGCGCTGCGACGGATCGGCGATATGAGTGCCGAGCGGCGCGCGCATCGCCGACACCTGATTGCCCATCGAGTTCTTTTCGTTTTCTGCCCTGACCGAGATCGGCGCCATAGCCGCCAGCGTTTCCGCCGGCAGTTCGCCTTTTTCAGTCAAATAGGCGCGCATGGCGCCGCCGACTATCGACAGCATCACGTCATTGACGGTCGAGCCTTCGGATAGCACGCGTATTTTCTTGACATCCGCCAGCGAAAACGAGCGGCCGTCCACGACGCGATGGGCCGAGACTTTTCCGTTGAAGCGCGTTCGCGGCGTGTTGAATGTCGAGGCGATATCGAAGTCGCCCTTGATCGCCCCTTTTGCGATCTTGAAGACGCCCGGCGCCGATTGGACCGCGACCTGCACCTGACGGAGCGGATTGGTGAAGCCGCGCACATAGCCGCGCGCGAACATGCCAAGCTGGCTCGGCATGCGTCCAGGCTTCCATGGATCGGGGTCGGGAATTTCCTCAACTTCGGGCGAAATCGTGTGCAGCGCCTTCATGAGATCAACGCCTGAAACGCCGTCGATCGCCGCATGATGGACTTTGGACAGGATCGCGTAGCTTCCCTTTGGAACGCCGTCGACATTGTCGAGGCCTTCGACGACCAGCAACTCCCAAGGCGGCCGGGTCAGGTCGAGCGGCCTTGCGAAGGTGCGCGCTGTCAAAATGCAGAGCTGGCGCCAATCGCCGGGTTTTGGCAGCGCCGCGTGGCGCACGTGATATTCAAGGTCGAAATTCGGGTCTTCGATCCAATAGGGATAGTCGATCCCGAACGGCACTTTGACCATGCGCTGACGCATCGTCTTGGCGAGATGCAGCCTGTGACGGATGAAATTCAGGATGTCCTTGAAACGGACAAATCCGCCGGGCGCCGTCGAAGGGTCATAAATCGCAATCGACCCGATATGGATCGGCGCGTTGGGCTGTTCAAACGCAACAAAGGCCGCATCAAGGCCCTGCATCTGCTTCATGGGGTCGCCTCCGCCCAGTGATCCGCCCTCTGAGAAGGGGCGTTAGAATCGAAGGCTAACAGGCTGAATTAGAATAGTCATCCAGATCGCTCATCGGCTGATCTGCTCCAGTCAGGCAGCAAATGAGGCCATCATGATCGCCTCAAGCCCTGCGCGATCATCCTCGTCAAATTGCGCCTTCCGGTCGCTATCGACGTCGAAAACAGCAAAGAGGCGCCCGGCGCGGTCGAATACGGGAACCACGATCTCCGATTCGGAACGGCTGTCGCAAGCGATATGCCCCGGAAATTCGTGAACGTCCTCGACTATGATTGTTTTCTTTTGCGTTGCGCATGCGCCGCAGACGCCCTTGTCGAAGGGAATGCGCAGGCAACCGAGCGTTCCCTGATAGGGGCCGACGACTAGCTCGCGCGGCTTATCAGGATCGACGAGATAAAACCCAGTCCAGAAATAATGGTCGAACGCGTGATGCAGAATGTTAGATACGGTCGCCATCCTTGCGACAAGATTTATCTCGCCGTCGAGGACTGCGGCGATCTCTCCGCCGACTTCGAGATAGCGGGATTTCTTGCCGGTCGCCATCACGCGTTCTTCCCGATACGGGCGGAAATCACAGCTGCAAGTTCCGCCGCTCGCTGCGAGCCGATCATCACTCGTCCGCCGCCGTTCAGCACAAGCTGCACGCCTTCATTTCCCCGCATGTTGTAGGCTTTGCCCGATGGGCCGATGCGATAGCCCCAGCCGCCATATTCGACGATTGGTTTATAGACGCGCATCTCTGCCGACTGAATATCAGAATATTTGATGAGACGGTTGAAGAACCACATGCCCCTGAGATTGACGCCTTCATCCATCACCCTTGTTGTAAGCGTGAATGTGCGAATCAACACGAGTGCGACGAGCGCCCAGGGTAGAACAATGAAGAAAGCGGACCGCGATTCAGGCGAGTCCTCAATCGCGTAAACGGCGCCCAGCACCGCAAGCGCGATTCCACCGAGCAAGAGCGCTTGAAGCCACGATGGGAATTGCTGCTGCTCGTTGAAATATTCCGGTCCGCCGTTCATCCGGCCCGCTCCCCTATCATTCAACGATAAAATCAAGCGGCGGCAGCGGCCCGATGGACACCTCGACCCGGTCCCCGGAATTTAGAGCGCCGACGCCGTCCGGCGTTCCCGTGAATATGAGGTCGCCCGCTTTCAATTCAAAGAGGCGCGATAGCGCGATAATGATTTCTGGCACGGTCCAGATCATGTCGCCAAGCCCCGCGTTCTGTTTCTCGATGCCGTTCACTTTGAGCTTGAGGCGCGCTTCGTCGAAGAGATCGGGCGGGAAATCCTCAATCCGCGCGATGAGACCTACCGGCGCCGAATTGTCGAAACCTTTCGCCGTATCCCATGGCGCCCCTGCTTTCTTCGCCGCAGCTTGCAGATCTCGCCTTGTGAGGTCGCAGCCGCAAGCCTGTCCGAATATAAGTGCGCCTGCTTCCTCCCGCGATTCCAAGTCCCGTCCGCCGGCTTTCAGCGCAATGACGAGTTCACCCTCGAAATTCAAATTAGTCGTTGATTGAGGATAGGGAATGACAGAGCCCGTCGGCGCTATCGCATCGGCCGGCTTTGTGAAGAATACGGGCGGATCCGATTTCGGGTCGCCTCCCATTTCTTTAACGTGATCCGCATAATTCCTTCCGATACAGAAAATACGCCGAACCGGAAACTCGCCGCCGCCAAGAACAGGCGCGGACGGGACCGCAGGCGGCTCGAATACGTATCTCATGCCGCGCATCCGCCTTCTTTGACGACTCGCTTTGTCGAGGGCGGATACTTCGCGAGGAGCGATGAAGGCCGCACAGGCCGCTCGACGAGATTGCCGCCGCAATTCGGGCAAACGCCCTTCAAAACTTCCGTCGCACAGTCGGCGCAGAACGTGCATTCGAATGTGCATATTTTCGCATCGACTTCAGGTGGCAGGTTTTTGTCGCAGCATTCGCAATTTGGACGAAGTTCAAGCATGGCGGATCCTTCCGATCGGTAGTCATTCTTCAGTCATCCGGCGCGTCAATTTCATCGGGCTCGTGCGCAGGCGCCTCACCCGAAGCGCGGCGAGGGCGGGAGGGCGCAGGCTTCATCTGGAAATTCGGATCGGCCTTGATGTGAATATCCTGCTGCGGGAAGGGAATTTCTATCCCTTTCTCTTTGAAAGCCTTGAAAATTGCATATCGGAGGTCAGTTCGAACCTGAATCCCCTTCGAAATGTCGCTTAGGAATGCGCGGATTTCAAAATCCATCGAAGACGCGCCGAATTCCTGCCAAACAACGAAGGGTTCGGGATAGCGCACAATGAACGGGTGATCGTTTGCGCATTTGAGAAGGATCTCGCGCACCAGTTCGGGGTCCGAGCCGTAGGATACGCCGACCGGCACGCGAATGCGGCCGAGCGCGCTTTTGTGGGTCCAATTGGTGACGGTCGATGCGATCAACTCGGAATTTGGAATGATGATTGCGGCGCGGTCAAAGGTCTCGAGTTCAGTCGATCTCACACTGATTTTTTTTACGATCCCCTCGCCCGACGCCGTGACGATCCAGTCGCCTACCTTGATCGGACGCTCGAAGAGGAGGATCAGCCCCGAGACGAAATTGTTGACGATCGACTGCAAGCCAAATCCGATGCCGACGGACAAGGCGCCGGCGATCAGGGCAAGGTTTGTCAGATTGACGCCAAGAAGGCCAAGGCCCGCGACGGCCGCGATAATCAGACCGCCATATCCAAAAAGCGTCGTAAGTGAATTCTGAACGCCCGAATCCATCCGCGAATGTGCAAGCGGCCCGCGTTGCAATGCTCCCTGCAGAAGCCGTGTCAGGAAGAGGATGCCGACAAAGGTGACGATGGCGACAAAGATATCTGAAAGCGAAACAACAACTCCGCCGACGCGGAAGCCGACAAGCGCGCGAAAGAAGAAATCGCGGACGGCGGACGCGTCGACGCCCACTAGGATGAAGAGCATCGGTGCGACCAGCAGTATCAACGCAATGTCGATTCCAGCGCCGATCCAGAACTGGAATGTGTGGCTTTCATCCTTGCTTGCCCCGCCGGCTTGTCCGGCGTTGAGCCGGCGGTCGCCCCACGCGGCGGCCTCCTTCAGCGCCGCGCGAATGAACCACGCAACGGCGAGCAGCAAGGCGAAATAATATAGCCGGGTCGAAACGAAGTCGGCGAGGTTCACGTGCCCCGCGAAGGCCGCAGCGATAATGAGAACGGCCAGCGCGCGGCCGACAAAGCGCACGCCGGGCCATAGTCCGCCGTTTTGCGGCTTAGACGCATCAGCCGTCTGCTCGACAGGCGCCTCGCTCCGCGAAACCCAAAGGCGCTTTTCGCATAAAGCGAATAGCAGACCGCCGACGATCATGGACGCGACGCCAGTGACGAAACGGCTGAGAACTTCGACGCCGCCGGCCACGCGCGCGATTTCGGCAAACACCGTCTTTGCGCCGACAACAAACACAATTGAAAGGAGGAGCGTCGATGCGCGCCTCCCCTTGGCGGCATCGAGCGGCGCGAGCCGCCAGGCCGGCGCGCTCGGCGCGAACAATCCGCTCGTGAACCCATCGACCAATAGATACGCGACAAGCGCAACCCAGATTGCACGCGCGACCGGCACGCCTTCGGCATCAAGAAGGCCGACCGCTCGAGACGTCTCGACGACAATCACGCCGCCGATGACGCCGGGAACGATCCGCGTCAGCATCTTGACGCCAGCGACGGCGACGCGCCTTCCTGCTGTCGGCTCATGCGCTTCAATGCGCGTCGTAAACGCCCTTCTGGTCCAATCCCTTACCGGACCAAACATCAAAAATGAGAACAGGAATGCCGCGGCCAGGCCACCTAGGCTGAGCGCAATGCCTCCGTCAGCGTTATTCCTCGCGCTCCAGGCGGCAAAATGGCGCCCGAACGCTGAGCAGAACGAGCCTGTTTCACGCACCGCCGCAGACCAGACGGATGGCGTAATCAGCGGCGTTTCGCGCTTTAGAACATTTCTGTAAAGATCGCGGATGCGGCGCTTCGAGAGCTCGCCGAGTATTACCGCGCCCTCATCGATCGATGCCTGTATTCTGGTTCGCTGCCCTCTCAAGAAAGATATGCGCGTGTTGAGCGCATTTCGTTCGAAGGCGAGCGCCGTCGCTTCCGGCGCTTCTCCTTCCTTCGGCGCCGGGCCGAGCAGCGTCAGGCTATCTTGCGTGCGGTTCAGCGCATCCTGAACAGGTCCAATTCGCGCGCGCGACTCTTCAATAATTTTACGAATATTTCGTTCGAACTCACGCGGATCATCTACGCCGTCGTCTTCAATATCGTTCGCAAGGCGCGATAATTGAGCGCTTGCCGTTGTAATCTCCTTTTCGCGCGCGCGGTCTTTTTCATCCTGGGCGAGCGCCACGCCCATGATCGCGGCAAGGAAAAGCGCGATTGCCGCCAGGAACCTCAAATCCAGCCCCGCGCCCGGAAAACGCCGATCATGCCGGCGGCTGTCGACAGCGAAATGCCGAGAACTATCCAAAAGGCGAGCGGGCTTTCAGCGCCAGGGATGCCGACGACATTGATGCCAAGGAGCCCGACCAGAAATTGCAGAGGCAGGAATACCGCCGTCGCTGTCGCAAGGATCAGCATGTTGCGGTTCATCTCCTCTGACCGCTGATCCATTATTTCTTCATGAAGGATCATGGCGCGCTCGCGCGCGGCGTCGATTTCTTCGGTCATTCGCGTCACGACGTCCGACGTCTCGCGCAGAGACATTCTCGTACGCGGATCGAAAAGCGGAATATCGCTCAATGACAGCGCATTGATGGCGTCGCGCTGGGGCGCGATATAGCGGCGCAATTGCACGGCGACGCGCCGCGCTTCAGCTAGGCGTCCCCGGATTTTGGTTTCCGACTCTTCGATGACGACATCTTCCAGTTCATCGATCGCGTCTGTCACTTCATCGACATAAGGTTCGATCGCCGTCGTGATCTTCGACGCAAGAAGAGCGACAAATTCGCCCGGACTGCACGGGCCGCTCATCGGCTTTTCGATGATGTCGCGCACATCGGCGATCGCTTTCACCAGCCGTCGCCGCGACGTGACGACATGCTTTTCGTCCGCCCAGATACGCAGCGCCACCATGTCTTCGGGCTCCGAGCCCGGGTTGTGGTTGACCCCGCGCAGGTTGACCGCGACGCCCCCATCGATACGGATCGTCCTTGGGCGCGTCTCGCCCGCAAGCAGCGCCTTTACCGCATCGGGTGGGATAAAGGACTGCGCATTGAGCCAGTCAGACGCTTCATTTGAGGCCGCGTGAAGGTGAATCCAGATCCATTCGAAGTCGCCTCGCTTTGCGCCGGATTTGACATCTTCCCAGCTTAGCGGCGTTCCGGTCGAATTTTTGACGCCGAAAGCGCAAATAAGTGCCGGGCAATCAGCGCCAGCGCTTTCGTCATCGCAAGGATTGCCGTTCTCGTCGGCGCCTGTCGTCATTAAAGTATCTTCTGTCCGGTCTTGGCCCAGTCGGCGAGGAACGCTTCAAGTCCCTTGTCCGTCAGCGGATGATTGGCGAGCGACTTGATCACCGAAGGCGGTGCGGTCGCAACATCGGCGCCCGATAATGCGCATTCCCGAATGTGTTGCGGCGAGCGGATCGATGCTGCGAGAATTTCCGTCCGAAATCCGTAATTGTCGTAGATCGCGCGGATATCCCGAATGAGCTGCATTCCGTCTTCGCCGATATCGTCAAGGCGGCCGATGAAAGGCGAAATATAGGTCGCACCAGCCTTCGCCGCGATCAACGCCTGATTGGCAGAAAAGCAAAGCGTCACGTTCGTTTTGATTCCCTCGCCCGTCAGCGCCTTGCAGGCAGCGACGCCTTTCAGCGTCAGCGGAAGTTTGACGACGACGTTTTTGGCGATTTTGGCGAGCGACTTTCCCTCGGCGATCATCTGCTCTGTTTCAAGCGCGGTGACCTCGGCGCTGACCGGCCCCGGCTGCAGCGCGCAGACTTCTGCGATCATCTCACGAAAATCCCGGCCCGATTTGGCGACGAGGCTTGGATTGGTCGTGACGCCGTCGACTAGCCCCGTTGGGATCAGCGCCTTGATCTCGGAGACTTCAGCGGTATCGACAAAGAATTTCATGGGGACTCCCGAATTGGCGAGCCCGTCTTGCCTCGCGTCGGGCCAAAAATCCACCTTCGACAGAAACACTTGTGGCCGAAAGCCATTAGCCAGACTGACGGTTGCCGCAATCAAACTCATGGAATTTGCTTGCATTTTCCGGCCTCCGTGAGCCGTCGGGACTTGTCTAGCGCCCCATCGCCTGAAATATGCACACCTAGCGGCTGGCGCTTTCCAGGCATCCAGCCTTTTTCCATTCGCCCGCCGCCCTCACCGCGCTAGGATGGGGTCTGGCGGCAGGGACAACGGGCCTATCAAATGACGAAACCGATTGAGGAAATTTCGATCGTCGTGCGCTTTGCCGGCGACTCCGGCGACGGCATCCAGCTTCTCGGGAGCCAGTTCGCCGATTCGACCGCCATCGCGGGGTCGGACTTCTCAACCTTTCCGGACTTCCCGGCGGAGATCCGGGCGCCGGTCGGGACGACCTTTGGCGTCTCGGCCTTCCAGATCAATCTCGGCGCAAGGCGGATCGCGACGGCAGGCGACGCCCCGGACGTGCTCATCGCCTTCAACCCGGCGGCGCTGAAGGTGAACCTTCCGCTAATGCCGAAGGGCGCGGTCATCATCCTCAACACGGATGAATTCAACGAACGCAATTTCGCCAAGGCGAACATCAAGCAGGACCAGCGCCTGACCGGCGAGCTCGGCGATTTCCGCGTCATCGAAATCCCGATCAAGACGCAAACGCTTGAAGCGGTGAAGCCCTCGGGTCTTAACAAGCGCGACGGCGAGCAGTGCAAGAACTTCTGGGGCCTTGGCTGCGTGATGTGGATGTTCGGTCGCGACCGTGCGCCGATTGAATCGTGGATCAATCGCAAATTCGCCGGCAAGCCCGACGTTCTTGCCGGCAATATGATGGCGTTTAACGCAGGCCACGCTTACGCAGAGACTGCGGAGCTTTCCGCCGAAATCCCCCAATATCATGTCGGCGCGGCGCCGATGCGCGAGGGCGAATATCGCTCGATCACTGGCGCGGAGGCGCTCGCGCTCGGAATCGCGGCGGCGGGCGAGCTTGCCGACAAGCCGATCCTTTTTGCCGGATACCCGATCACCCCGGCCTCGGCGCTCCTCCACTATCTCTCGCGGCTCGGCGAGCTTGGCGTTTCGACCTTTCAGGCGGAAGACGAAATCGCCGCCTGTTGCGCGGCGATCGGCGCTTCCTATGGCGGATCTATCGGCGTCACCTCGTCCTCCGGCCCGGGCATAGCGCTAAAGACCGAAGCGATCGGCCTTGCGATTGCGACAGAGCTTCCGCTTCTCATCGTCAATTCGCAGCGCGGCGGACCGTCGACCGGCCTTCCGACCAAGACCGAACAATCGGATCTCTATCAGGCGATCTACGGACGTAACGCAGACGCGCCGGCCCCGGTAATAGCAGCATCCGGACCTGATGATTGTTTCGAGGTCGCGGTCGAGGCCGTGCGCGTCGCGCTCCGCCACATGACGCCGGTGTTCCTGTTGACCGACGGCTATATTCAGAATGCTGCGGGTCCATGGATCATCCCGGACATGGAAAAATTCGAAAAGATCAAATCGAACCCGCCCCCGCCAGTTCCGGCAAGCGGCGACGCAACTGACGTCAAGCGCGCGATCTGGAACCGCAACTCGGAAAGCCTTGGCCGCCCATGGGTCTATCCCGGCATGGAAGGACTCACCTACCGCGTCGGCGGCATCGAGAAAGATATCGGCACGGGCGACATTTCCTATGACGCCGCAAACCACCAGAAGATGACGGACCTTCGCTTCGCCAAGGTTGCGTCGGTCGCAAAATTCATCGCCAAACAGGGAGTCGAGCAGGGTCCGACATCCGGCGCCCTTGCCGTCGTCGGCTGGGGCTCGACCTATGGCCCGATCTGGCGCGCGGTCGAAGCGGCGCGCAAGGACGGCATCGACGTCGCGCAGATTCATATCCGCTGGCTTAATCCGTTCCCGGAAAATTTGGGCGATCTGCTGCGCGGCTATGATCGTGTTCTGGTGCCGGAGATGAACATGGGCCAACTCGCGACAGTCCTTCGAGACCGCATCGAAATTCCGGTTGAGTCCCTGACGAAAGTCACCGGCCAGCCGTTCAAGATTTCCGAAATTCTGGAAGCGATCCGCGCCAATGCGCGCGTGGCGAAGGCGGCGGAGTGATAACTCAAGAAAGAGCCCCCTCAGTTGGATTCGCCGACAGGTCCCCCGCAAGCGGGGGAGCGGGGAACCCGCCGCGCCGTTTTTTCTTCAGCTCCCTCGCTTACGGGGGAGCTGGCCCGAAGGGCCTGAGGGGGCTTCTTACGCTGGGCGCATTTGGGGTCTTATGTGTTTGGCCAACCCTGGCCACGGCGACTTCTCCATTATTGCCCCAACCGCCTCGTCCAGTGATCCAAAAGGAACAGCCGATTGTTGACGATTTCTCCGGACTGCCCAAGGCGAGTTCTTTTGCGGTGTGTATTGCAAATAAATCTTATCGCGGTTGTTGCAGCAGCCATCTCGGGGTCAAAGACATACGAGACAATAATCTGATCTGCATGGATGAATCGCCGAGCCGAACCTGCGCCGGCGTCACCGTGTCGCTGAAGGGCTGTTGCAAAGATCATGGTGGAATCTACGGCGTCGACACAAACGGCGTCGTCATATGCAATGACCAAACATCCAGCCCGAGCTGCAAACTCGGATTGTGCAAGAATGAACCTTCCTAGATTGGACAAGCCATCATGAACGCTCCCCTCACCATCAAGGAATTCGAAACCGATCAGGAAGTGCGCTGGTGCCCCGGATGCGGGGATTACGCGATCCTGAAAGCCGTGCAAAAAACGATGGCTGATATCGGCGCCATTCCGGCGAAGACGGCGTTCGTTTCCGGCATCGGCTGTTCGTCGCGTTTTCCCTATTACATGAACACCTATGGCTTCCATACGATCCACGGACGCGCGCCGGCGTTCGCGACGGGTTTGAAACTCGCCAATCCTGAAATCGACGTGTGGCTGGTCACCGGCGACGGCGACGGACTTTCGATCGGCGGCAATCATTTGCTGCATGTCCTGCGCCGTAACGTGAACATGCAGATCATGCTCTTCAACAATGAGATTTACGGCCTCACCAAGGGGCAATACTCGCCCACGAGCCGCGTTGGAACTCGCTCGCCGTCGTCGCCGAAGGGCTCCGTTGATCAGCCGCTAAATCCATGTGCGTTCGCGCTGGGCGCGGGCGCCAAGTTCATCGCGCGCGGCGTCGATACTGCGACGAAACCGCTGATTGACACCCTCAAAGCCGCACATGCCTTCGATGGCGCATCGTTTGTCGAAATCTTCCAGAACTGCATCGTCTATAACGCCGACGTCTTCGCCGGTTTCACTGAGAAGAAAGTCGTCGACGACAACCAGATTCAAGTCGAGCACGGCAAACCGCTCCTTTTCGCCGGCGGCAAAAAGGGGATCAAGTTCAACCCGCAGTCCTTTTCCCTTGAGGTCATACAGGTTGGCGACGGCGGCGTGCCGCAGCAGGACGTGCTCATTCACGACGAGACCAACAGGACGCTTGCGCATCTTCTTGTCGAGATGAAACACCCGGCCTTCCCGATGGCGATGGGCGTCATCTATCGCGAACACGGAAGCCAGTCGTTCGACAAGGCGTTCTGGTCGCATCACGCAACCAATGGGAAACGCACCGGCAAGGTATCGGCGGCGCTCCGCCGCGGGTACGTCTGGACCAAAAAGGCCGGGTGATTTCAACCTGCGCCTTTCGCTTTCATTGGCTCTCGCAAGTGCAGCATGACCAGGGCGTTGCTGCCGTCGCCGGCGCGGAGTAGGTTAGCGCCGCCCGTCCGTTTCCCTGTCGCGTCTGTTGCCGAGTCCGGGTGATATCTTTGATCATTCGCGTGGGGGCTATCATGAAAATTTTATTCGTCGCAGGTCTTGGCCTTCTCCTCGGCGGCTGCGCGATTTTGGACGGCGGAGCGCAGTCGACTGCGGACGCGGCGCCTGCCGCGGCGCCGCTTTCACGCGCCCCATCCCGCACAGCGGCGCGAGAAATTTTCCGGCCAGCTTATGGTATCGGCCGGCCGGTCGCGCTGGTTCCCTGCGGCAAGGGGGCGACCATCAATGACGACTGCGCCGGCGCAAACACCCGCCACCAGTTCGGCGGTGAAAGATCCGTCGATGAGGACGAACCAGCCCTTGCCGAGGCGGCTCTGATTCCGGTCGCTGAATAGTCAAATCATTTTGATCTGGATCAGTACGCTGCCGTGCGGCTTTGCGCAGAATGCCGCGCATGAGATCCGAATGGCGTAAATATCTCGGCGTCCGCGCCCCACGGTATACGAGCTATCCGTCTGCCCTCCATTTCGATGAGCAGGCGACCGTCGCCGATTATCAAAAACGCCTCGGCGAAGTTGGCCTTTACGAGCCGCTATCGCTTTATATCCACATCCCGTTCTGCCGTCAGATGTGCTGGTATTGCGGTTGCAACATGCGCGTCGAAAATGATTATGCGCGCGCACTGCGCTACGTGCGGGCGCTTAACACCGAAGTTCAGATTGTGGGCCGCCATCTCGGCGGTGCAGGACGCCCGCTTTCCATACACTTCGGCGGCGGCACGCCGAACTATCTGAAAGTTGCTGAAATCGGTGACATTCTCGGCGCCGTCGAACTCGCCCTCGGGCTGACGGATTCGACCCGCCTTGCGATTGAACTCGATCCGCGGTTGATCGCTGCGGGCGATATTGCCCAGCTTGCCGCTCTTGGTTTCAATCGGATGAGCCTTGGAGTTCAAGATTTTGACGCCGGCGTACAGGCGGCGATCAATCGCATACAGAGTTTCGAGATGATAGAGTCATCTGTCGGCGAGATGCGACGCGTCGGCGTCAACGATATTTCGTTTGATCTCTTATACGGCCTGCCGAAACAAACGATCGACAGTTTCGAAGCGACTCTTGAAAAGACAGTCGCCCTTTCTCCCGACAGGATCGCGGTATTTGGATACGCGCACCTGCCTTCTGCGATGCCGCGTCAGCGGCTTCTTGACGAAACCCTCCTCCCTCCAGAGGAACTCAGAGCCGACCTCGCCGGTCTCGCCGATGACATGCTTGTCTCGTCCGGGTACCGGCGGGTCGGGTTTGATCATTATGCAAAGCCTGACAATTTGCTCGCCAAGGCGGACTTGGAAGGACGGCTAAGGCGGAATTTTCAAGGGTTCACCGATGACCTCGCCGATACGACGCTGGGCTTTGGCGCGTCGGCGATCGGATATGTCGGCGGGCTCTACGCTCAAAATGCGAAGACCCTTGGCGATTATTACCGCCGCATCGACAAACAGGAACTCTCGACGACGCGCGGCCTCATTTTGTCGCCGCGAGAGGTCACGATCGGCCGAACGATCAGGGACATGCTTTGCCGGTCCCAGACCGATATCGCAGCGCTCCTCGCCGCGCTGTCCCCTACGGAGGCGAATTCCGTCTGCGCGCGCCTCGACGCGCTTGAAGCGGACGGGGTGATTACCTCGTCCGGCAATATCATCGCGCTCGCGCCAGATGCCCGCCCCCTGTCGCGGGTGGTCGCCATGGCCCTTGACCCCTATGAGCCGGTGAGATCTGGCCAGCCCGCGAGGACTCTGGCCCGCGCCATATAAGCGCGCTGATTTGGCAAGGATGCGGACTGGCGTTTTGGGGCGGCGCTAGGTAGCTTTCGGTGCGGACTTTTATGGTCCTTCCGGAAAGCTATGGGCGATAGATCAGAAACGGCGGAACGACATTGTCAGGCGCATGAGCGCCCGAAGTCCTGCGAGCTTTGCGACGTTCGTGAGCGATCGATCTGCGCCGACTTGGGACCGCGCGAATTCGCGCACGTCGAAAAGACAATGGCGCGCCGAAACGTCATCAAGAACAAGGCGCTGATGGTCGAGGGCGAACCGAACGAGTCGCTCTATATCGTCGTCGAAGGCAGTTTCCGCCTTTCAAAAGTGCTCGAAGACGGGCGCCGACAGGTGACGGGATTCCTCTTCAAGGGTGACTTCGTCGGCGTGCGTTCGACGGAAGCCAGCGCCTATACGGCCGAGGCGCTTGAAGACAGCACCGTGTGTTTCTTTCCTCACCGCTACCTTGACGAAATCGCAATCGACGCCCCGGGGGTCAAAGACCGCCTGATCGCACGAGGCCAGACCGAATATCACAAGGCGCAGGATCATATCGTCCTGCTCGGCAAAAAGACCGCCGAAGAACGCGTTATTTCCTTTATCGGCCTCATCGCGAAAACGATCGGCGTCAACGACGGCCCAAAGCGGCGTATCGTACCTTTGCCGATGCCGCGCCAGGATATCGCCGATTACCTCGGACTACGCCTTGAGACTTTGAGCCGGACATTGGCGGCGCTGAAGCAGGATGGCCGAATCCTCGAGCTGGCCCGCCATTCAGTCGTGATTGCAGCCTAGGCAGCGGATCGTTTCTGGGCGGCTTTCGAACGGTCGCTCATGCAAGCTACATGGCACGCAGCGCCTTCGTGCTTTTGCGGGGCATTCTCATCGCCGTTAACGAATGGGACGCGAAGCGGTCCTTTCGATGTGCAAAGGCTGAGTTCGAAACCGCGAGCGCTATTGACCAGCGCAAGCGGCGCAAGCGCAAATGCGGCTGCAGCAGTCAGTGAAATTGTTTTGGCAGGCATCGCAGAGCAACCAAAGCATGCGGCAAATTGAACATCACACAGCCGCGCGCGGCCGGTTTGATTTACATCAAGCGCGATTTTGCGGCGTAATCCAATAGCATCCGCAAGGAAAAGAGGGGCGCATCATGACGGCGACCAACATCAACGGCTCGGGCGGTACGGGCGGCGGGGAGATACCATTCATCGGCGCATTTCTCGGCATCGGTTCGCTTTTGGCGCTGATTGTCGCTGCACGGACGACCGATTCGCTAATGAGCGCGCATGCGATGATGTTCCTTGCGGCGTTTATTGCCGGCGCCTTTGCGCTCATTCATCACGTTTCGTCCGGAGCGCGTCCAGATCCTAATTCCTATGAGATGGGCGTCGTCAAAGCCGGCGTCTTTGCTTCGACCTTCTGGGGCATCGCCGGCTTCCTCGTCGGCGTCATCATCGCGGCGCAACTCGCTTTTCCGAATCTCTTCTATTTTCCCGAATTGGGCTGGACGAATTTCGGGCGCCTTCGCCCGCTGCACACATCGGCGGTCATCTTCGCTTTCGGCGGCAACGTACTGATCGCCACTTCATTCTACGTGGCGCAGCGCACCTGCCGGACACGGCTGTTCGGCGGTCTCGCCTCCTGGTTTGTGTTTTGGGGCTACAACCTTTTTATCGTTATCGCGGCGACCGGATACCTCATGGGTGTTACCCAGTCGAAGGAATACGCAGAGCCCGAATGGTACGCCGATATCTGGCTCACCATCGTCTGGGTCGCCTATCTGCTCGTTTTCCTTGGAACGCTCCTCAAGCGCAAGGAGCCTCACATCTATGTCGCAAACTGGTTTTACCTCGCTTTCATCGTGACGGTTGCGATGCTCCACATCGTCAACAATCTGGCGATGCCGGTGTCATTGCTCGGAACGAAGAGCTATTCGCTCTTTCCCGGGGTTCAGGATGCGCTGACGCAATGGTGGTACGGCCATAACGCCGTCGGATTCTTCCTGACCGCCGGATTTCTCGGGATCATGTATTACTTCATTCCAAAACGCGCCGAGCGGCCGGTCTATTCATACCGCCTGTCGATCATCCACTTTTGGGCCCTTATATTCCTCTACATCTGGGCGGGCCCGCATCACCTTCATTACACGGCGCTTCCCGAATGGGCGCAAACGCTAGGCATGACATTCTCGATCATGCTGTGGATGCCGTCATGGGGCGGAATGATCAACGGATTGATGACGCTTTCGGGCGCATGGGACAAATTGAGGACAGACCCGGTTCTTCGAATGCTCGTCGTTTCCGTCGCGTTTTACGGGATGTCGACGTTTGAAGGTCCGCTGATGTCGATCCGCGCAGTCAATTCATTGTCGCACTATACAGACTGGACGATCGGGCATGTGCACTCCGGCGCCCTTGGCTGGGTCGGCTATGTTTCGTTCGGCGCGCTTTATTGCCTTGTTCCCTGGCTGTGGAAGCGCAAGCAACTTTATTCAAATACGCTCGTCGAATGGCATTTCTGGATCTCGACGCTCGGCATTCTGCTTTACATCACGTCGATGTGGGTCTCTGGCATCATGCAGGGCCTGATGTGGCGCGCCTATAATTCTTTCGGTTTCCTCGAATACTCCTTCGTCGAGACGGTCGAGGCGATGCATCCCTATTACATCATCCGCATGACGGGCGGCCTACTCTTCCTCATTGGCGCGCTGATCATGGCGTACAATCTCTGGCGGACGGCGAAGGGCGACGTGCGCGCCCGCGAATTCGCCGCAAGTCCCGCTCTCGCTCCGGCCGAATAAGGAACACCGCGATGCTGAACCGTCACGAATTCCTCGAAAAGCGCGGGTTAGTTCTGACCGTCGCCATTCTTATAGTTGTCGCCATTGGCGGCATTGTCGAGATCGCGCCCCTCTTCTATCTCGAATCGACAATTGAAAAAGTACAGGGCGTGCGCCCCTATTCGCCGCTCGAGCTTGCTGGCCGCAATATCTACATCCGCGAAGGCTGCTACACATGCCATAGTCAGCAGATCCGTCCGCTGCGCGATGAGGTCGAACGCTACGGCCATTATTCGCTCGCCGCAGAGAGCATGTTCGACCACCCGTTCCAATGGGGATCGAAGCGCTCTGGTCCAGACCTTGCGCGCGTCGGCGGCAAATATTCCGACGCATGGCACGTCCAGCACATGATCGACCCGCGTACTCTGGTGCCGGAATCGATCATGCCGCCTTATAAATTCCTTGCCGAAAAGAGGATTGACGCGGCGGACGCCGAGGGCTGGCTAAGAGCGAACCGGTTGGTCGGCGTTCCCTATACTGATGAAATGATCGAGAAAGCGGCGAGCGACCTTGCAACGCAGGTCGATCCGTTTGCCGCCGATTTCGACGGCTTCATGGCTCGCTATCCAAAAGCGCAGGTCCGCGAATTCGACGGCGACCCAAGCGAGATCACCGAGATGGACGCGCTTGTCGCCTACCTTCAGGTGCTGGGCACAATGGTTGATTTCAGCACCTATGAACCGGAAGAAAATTACAGGTAACCCGACATGTACGAATTTCTCTCAAGGTTTGCGCAGACGGGCGGGCTTTTGCTCTTCGTACTCGCGTTCGCACTGGTGCTGATCTACGCGCTTTCGCCGCGAAACAAGAAAACGTTTGAGGACGCCGGAAAGATTCCGCTCAATGAAGGGGATGAATGACATGGCGGACAAGGAAATCGACAAGCCGACCGGCGTCGAGACGACCGGTCACGCATGGGACGGCATCAAGGAGTTGAACAATCCCCTGCCGCGCTGGTGGGTGATCACCTTCTGGATCTCGATCATCTGGGCGGTCGCTTATTGGGTGTTCATGCCATCTTGGCCTGGCCTCACCGGGTATTTGAAGGGGATCCGCAACCACACCGAACGCGCAAATGTCGAAGCCGCACTCGAGACTGTCGAAGCGGCGCGCGGCGCGCAGATGACGAAATTGCTGAGCGCCGGCACGATAGAAAGCATCGAGGCTGGTCCCGATCTTCTTCAATACGCAATTACCGCCGGCGACTCTTTATTCGGCGATAATTGCGCGACGTGCCACGGCGCCGGCGGACAGGGCAATGTCGGGTATCCAAGTCTTGTCGATGATGAATGGCTGTGGGGCGGCAAGCTTTCCGATATTCAGACGACAATTCATTACGGCATCAGGTCGACGCATCCCAACACGCGATTTAACCAGATGATGGCCTTCGGTCAGGGCGGCCTCCTCCCAGCAGACCAGATCGGAGACCTTGTCGAATATGTGATGCAGATATCAGGAAGAGAGGCGAATGCGGCGCTAGGCGCGCGCGGCGCTGTCGTCTTTGAACAGCAATGCGCCTCCTGTCATGGCCTCGACGGCAAGGGCAATCAGGCGCTCGGCGCGCCGAACCTGACCGACGGAATTTGGCTTTACGGCGGGGAGCGCCTAGATATTCAAAAGTCGCTTCATTTTGGGCGCAGCGGCGTCATGCCTGCCTGGACAGAACGATTGTCTGAAGAACAGATTACCGCGCTTGCGGTCTATGTGCATTCCCTTGGCGGCGGCGAGTAAGGCTCGCCGGTCCCGGCGAAAGGCGTAATTGGTGTTGAAGACGGGCGAACGCAGGCAGGCTGGCGGCAGTGTTGAAAAACTCGATGTCGCCGCCGTCAACAGCGCTGCCGCCCGCAGCTTGTACAAGGCGCGCGAGCCAATCTATCCAAAGCTTGTCCATGGGAAGTTTCGAACTCTCAAATGGGCGGTGCTGATCGCGACACTCGCGGTCTACTACATCCTTCCGTGGTTGCGATGGGCGCGCGGCCCTGGCGAACCCGATCAGGCGGTGCTGGTCGATTTCCCTGGACGCCGGTTTTATTTCTTCTTCATCGAAATTTGGCCGGATGAACTCTACTACCTTACGGGTCTGCTGATCCTCGCAGCTCTTGCGCTCTTTTTTGCAACCGCCCTGTTCGGCCGCGTGTGGTGCGGGTACGCCTGTCCGCAGACCGTCTGGACCGACCTTTACATCGCTGTCGAACGCCTCGTTGAAGGCGATCGAAACAAGCGCATCAAACTCGATAAAGCGCCTTGGTCGGCGCAGAAATTTGCAAAGAAAGCGACAAAGCATGCGCTCTGGCTGGCGATTGCTGCAGCGACGGGAGGCGCCTGGGTTTTCTATTTCCACGATGCGCCGACGGTCTTTCCGCAGATTTTTCGAGGCGAGGCTCCATCTTCGGCCTACCTTTTTATCGGATTGCTGACAGCGACAACTTATCTGCTCGCAGGTTCGATGCGCGAACAGGTGTGCACTTATATGTGCCCATGGCCGCGCATCCAGGCAGCGCTGACCGACGCGGAGTCACTTCAGGTGACCTATAAATACGACCGGGGCGAACCACGCGGGTCTCATAAGAAGAATGAAAGCTGGGAAGGGCGTGGCGACTGCGTCGATTGCAATGCCTGTGTCGCCGCCTGCCCGATGGGGATCGACATTCGCGACGGCGCGCAGCTAGAGTGCATCAACTGCGCCCTATGCATCGACGCGTGCGACGAGACCATGCTCAAGATCGGGCGTCCGCTTGGACTCATCAGCTACGATACCGACGCCAATATCGAGCGACGCACGGCGGGAAAGCGGCCGGAAATTCACCTCATCCGGGCGCGCACCGTGCTTTACGCTGTGCTGATTGTCGCGCTCGGGGTGTTCATGTTGTACGGCCTTTCATCGCGCGCAACGCTTGAAGTCAATGTCCTGCGTGACAGGACGCCGCCCTTCGTCCGCCTTTCGGACGGCTCGATCCGGAACGCTTATACAGTGAAGATCATCAACAAGGCGAATATTGCCCGCGATTTCATGATTTCAGTCGATGGGCCAGAGGGCTTGATCGTTTCGTCAGTCGGCGAGACCGCCGAGAACAATACGATCACAGCGAGGGCGGACGGCGATGGTCTGAGAACGGTAAGGCTTTTTGTCACAGTTCCTGCGTCCTACCTAATGCGCGCGTCGAAGGAGATCACTATTTCCGTCGGAGAATCCGGCGGCGGCGAGTTTGTAGAGAATAAAACGGCTTTCATGATGGAGCGGAAATGACAGCATCGACATTCAGGCTGACGGGCCGCCATGTTCTTGCAATCATCATTGCATTCTTTCTTTCGATCATCGCCGCCAATGCGATTTTCATTACGCTCGCAATAAAGAGCTTTCCGGGAGAGCAGGAGAAGAAGTCCTATCTTCAGGGCCTTGCGTTCAATGATCGAATTGCTGAGCGCAATGCGCAGGCGTCGTTAGGTTGGACCGCTGAGATATCAGACAAACGCAATGAGAGCGGTGACAGCGTCGTCACATTGATTTTCACCGCTGCGCCGGCAGCGCCGGTCTCGGGCCTTAAAATAGTTGGACTGATGGCGCGTCCAGCTGATGACGAAAGCGACCACGCGCTTCGTTTCGATGAGACAGAGCCGGGCCGCTATATCGCCGTCGTTGATGGAGCTGAACCGGGTGCGTGGCGGCTACAGGCAGTCGCGACAAATGAAAGCGGCGATAAATTCGCTCTCGAAAAGCGGCTGATTCTCGAATGACGACGGTTGCGATCCAGACGACTCTCGGTTGCCCCAGCGGGCTTGAACCGCCGGCGGACGGAACCATTATCGATCCTGCGCCGTTCGTGAGGCGCGCCGGCGGCATCGCGCGCCTCGACCTGGCGGTGTTCGGCGCCAAATGCGGCGGATGTATCCGCAAGATTGAATCCGCGATGGCCGCGCTGCCGCAAATGCAGTCGGCGCGTCTTAATCTTTCAACGGGTCGGCTCTCGCTTGTCTGGACCGACGGCGCCCTGATCCCGCGAACGATTACGGAGACCATAGACAAGATCGGTTATCGCGCCGCGCCGTTCGATCCGGAAGCCGCCGAGAAAGAGAGCGACGCCGAAGGCCGGCGATTGATTCGCGCACTAGCGGTCGCCGGATTTGCGACGGCCAATATCATGCTCCTATCCGTCTCCGTGTGGGCGGGTGGCGGTGAAATGGGGCCAGCAACGCGCGATCTGTTGCACTGGGTCTCCGGAATAATCGCGGTGCCGGCGGCGCTCTACGCGGGCCAAACTTTTTTCATTTCAGCCTTTCGCGCTCTAAAGCGCGGACGCGCCAACATGGATGTTCCCATCTCGCTTGGCGTCATTCTCGCCTTGACGATCAGCGCTTACGAATTTTTTGAGGGCGGCGAACACACTTATTTCGACGCCGCCGTCATGCTGCTTTTTTTTCTTCTGATCGGCCGGTATCTAGATCATCGGCTGAGACTGAGGGCGCGGGCAGCGGCGCGCGACCTTCTTGCCCTTCAGGCCGTGACCGCCAGCCGGATAAACTCCGACGGCGTGCTGCAATCAGTGTCAGCGCGCGACATTGAGCCGGGCGATAGGATTCAATTGGCGCCTGGCGATCGCGTTCCGGTGGACGGCGTCATCGAAGAAGGGTCGTCAGATCTTGACATGTCGCTGGTCACCGGCGAGAGCGCACCGGTTCGGTCAAGCGAAGGCGCGCTTCTTCACGCCGGCGTGCTCAACCTGACAACCCGGTTGATCATGCGCGCGACGAAGACTGCCGACGCCTCACTCGTCGCTGACCTTACACGGCTCATCGAAGCCGGCGAGCAAACGAAGAGCCGTTACATCCGTCTCGCCGATCGGGCGGCCGCGCTCTATGTGCCGGTCGTCCATACGCTGGCGCTGTCGACGTTTCTTGGCTGGTATTTCATCGGCGACGCTGGATTTCGCGTCTCGATCATGAATGCAGTCGCTCTTTTGATCATCACATGCCCCTGCGCGTTGGGCCTCGCGGCGCCGGCTGTTCAGGTAGTTGCAACCGGGCGTCTTTTCCGCTCTGGCGTCCTCGTCAAGTCTGGAGATGCGCTCGAACGCCTTGCTGAAGTCGATACGATAGTCTTCGACAAAACGGGAACGCTCACCTTCGGCAAGCCGCGTCTCGCCAATCGTGACGATATTCCGCAAGGCGCGGTCGCTGGGGCGGCTGCCCTTGCGCGGATCAGCCGCCACCCGCTTTCCCGTGCAATCGTTTCTGAATCCGGACCGGGAAAAGCTGCGCCGGACGCTATTGAAATTCCTGGCGAAGGAATTGAAGGAACAATTGACGGCGTTCGCGCAAGGCTCGGACGTGCCGCATTCGCCAGCGCGCCGGCGAGCAACGACGCGTCGCAGGAAAGCTGGCTTCGGATCGGCGACGCGGAACCCGTGCGATTCCGGTTCGAAGACAGAAAGCGCGCTGACGCCGCAGATACAATCAGCCAGTTGCGCGAATTGGGGCTCAGCGTTGAAATGCTTTCCGGTGACAGGGAGCCCGCCGCCGCCAAAGTCGCAGCGGATATCGGCGTCACCCAATGGCGCGCCAGCATGTCCCCTAGAGAGAAGATCAATTATATCGATCGCTTGCGGGACGAAGGACGAAAGGTCGCCATGGTCGGCGACGGACTGAACGATGCGCCGTCGCTCGCAGGGGCGCACGCATCGCTGACGCCCGGCACGGCTGTCGACGCTAGCCAGGCCGCGGCGGATTTCGTCTATCAGGGCGATGGCGTTGCGCCGATTGTCGAAGCAATCAAAGTGGCGCGCGCTTCGAGGCGGCGTGTGATCGAAAACTTTGCGTTTGCAGCGCTGTACAACGCTTGCGCCATGCCGCTTGCTGCGATGGGTCTGGTGACGCCGCTGATCGCCGCCGTGGCGATGTCCGGTTCATCACTGATCGTCACGCTCAACGCCTTACGTCTTGCGGGAGGCGTCCGCAAATGACCGTTCTCGTCTTTCTCATTCCGATTGCGCTCTTTCTTGGGGGCGCAGGGCTCGCGGCGTTTTTCTGGGCGCTGAGATCAGGTCAGTTCGACGATCCCAAGGGCGCGGCGGAGCGCATTCTGCTCAACGACGATATTCAGGACGAAGATCAGGACGCTGCGCGAATATCCCGGTAAGCATGCCACGTCGCGTGCCCAAGCAACGGGAACGCAACTGCTAGGCCGACGAACATCGAGACAACGCCGCCAAGCACGATGATGCCGATAAGCCATGCCCAGAGAATCATGACGCCAGGAGATTCCTGGAACGCCTTGAGGCCCGCAGCAATCGCCGTAAAAGCGTCGGAGCGCTCATTCATCAGCATCGGGATTGAAACGACAGTAAGAAGGTAGATTGCAAACGCAATCGCGCCCCCAATGAGCGTTCCAATCGCCGACATTGCAAGGCCTTGCGGCGTGGTCACCGCAAAGGCGACGAAATCGCCAAGCGGCGCATAGGTTCCCGTTGTGAAAATCGCGTAGAGCACCATTGCAAGGAGGACCCATACGAGAGCGGCAAACAGCAGAAAAAAGCCGATGAATGCAATCTGCAGCGGCGAGCGCGGCCCCGCAAATCTGATTGGAAACATGCCCGGCCGCTCGCCTGCTTCAATCCTTCGGCTCGCCTCATAAAGACCGAGCGCCATTAACGGGGCGACAAGCGCAAACACGCCGAGCGCGACCGGTATCAAAGCGGCCAGGTGGGTCCGCCAGAGCCCATAGACGACAAGCGCGCCGCCGCCGACGACAAGCGCGCCGTAGCCGATCGAAAGAACCGGCGCCGCCCAAAGGTCTTTCCACCCGGCGCCGAGCCAACGCCAAGGGGCGTCCAACGAAAGCCGGCTTTCAGGGCGTGATGTCTCAATCGCTGTCATATGCGGTAAGTCTAAGGCGTTTCCGGCGAAATGGAAACGGTCCAGCACTGTCGCGGGCCCTCGCGGGTAGGCAACCTAAGCGCTAGACTGACCGTATGTTCACAAAGTTTTTCCACGAGCTGAAATCGGCCGGCCTACCGGTTTCGTTGCGCGAATACCTCACCTTGATGGAGGCGATGGAAGCTGACCTCGCGGAACGAAAGGTCGAGGATTTCTATTACCTCTCACGCTCGGCTCTCGTCAAAGACGAGCGCAACCTCGACAAGTTCGACCGGGTTTTCAGCCATGTGTTCAAAGGCATTGAGAGCCTCGCCGACACCGTGACAGCGGAAATTCCAGAGGACTGGCTAAAGCTCATCACCCAGAAATATCTGACCGAAGAAGAGAAAAAGCAGATCGAAGCCCTCGGCGGCTGGGACAAGTTGATGGAGACGCTAAAGCAGCGGCTCGAAGAACAAAAAAAGCGCCATGAAGGCGGATCGAAATGGATCGGCACAGGCGGCACATCGCCATTTGGATCCGGCGGTTACAATCCCGAAGGCGTCCGCATCGGCAATGAAGGCCAACGCCAGGGACGAGCCGTCAAGGTTTGGGAAAAACGCGAGTACAAGAATCTCGACGATCAGGTCGAACTTGGCACACGGAACATAAAGGTCGCGCTTCGACGTCTGCGCCGCTTCGCGCGCAAGGGCGCGCCTGACGAATTCGACCTCGACGGAACGATCGATGCGACGGCGCGCGCCGGTTATCTCGATATCAAGATGCGGCCCGAGCGCCGCAACACGATCAAGGTGCTGATCTTTTTTGATGCTGGCGGCTCAATGGATCCGTTCATTCGCCTGTGCGAGGAGCTTTTTTCCGCCGCCCGTTCCGAGTTCAAGCACATGGAGTATTTCTACTTCCACAATTGCCTCTACGATTTCGTCTGGAAGGACAACAAGCGGCGGTGGACCGACAAGACGCCGACATGGGACGTGCTGCACAAGTTTCCACACGACTATAAGGTTGTTTTCGTCGGCGATGCTTCAATGAGCCCATATGAAATCACGGTGCCGGGCGGTTCGGTTGAATATTTCAACGAAGAAGCGGGCGCGGTATGGATTGATCGCGTCACTGGCATTTATGAAAGCGCAGTCTGGCTAAATCCGATACCAGAGAAGCAGTGGGATTATTCCGGCTCGATCAAGTTGATGCGTGAGCTGATGAAAGACCGGATGTATCCGCTGACCCTGTCGGGAATCGACGCCGCCATGACCGAATTGAGGCGCTGAGCTTAATGCGTCTTCAACGCGGCTGCGACGTGCTTTTCTATATCTTCAATCGGATGTTTGATCAGATCCTTGTCTATCTCCGCCACAAGCCGGGTCTTTAAGTCGGGACTATAGTGCGCCCGCAACTCGCCAAGCGTCCCCGGCGGCGCTACTATGACCAGACGGTCAAACAGGCCGGAATGCGCAGCCTTGCCAAGCCGCGCAGCAAGGTCTTTTGCGAACTGCGTCTTTGCAAGACGATGGAAATCAGTTTCCTCGAAAGCCGATTTTCGCGCTCCCCCGGCGCTTCCGTCATTCATCCGCCCCGCGCGGGCGACCCCCTGCTCTCTGGCGGGCGGATTGTCGATTTCCTTGACGGACAGGACGCGTAGATCCGGCCTCGCATCGATATCCATGTTTTGAAGAATGACGGCCTTTTCACCGTCAGCCACCGCTATCCATGTTATCCGGTCGGCATAATCGCGCGCCATAACGGGCCTCCGTTCAAGTTGCCCGATGAATATCGGACCTTGAGCAGGCACACGCAATGATCCTGATCAAATTGTAAGGACCGCCATTTAGGCTGGCGTGTCCCGAAACTCGCGCGCACAATCAACAGCCGCCTTACCGGCGCGGCGCAGTTCGATGATCAATGCGTGACGATTTGGACCGCATCCTTCGCCGATGAGCGCTTCTGCTTTCTCGGCAAGGTCGCCGACCGACCACGCTCCCACGCCACGCGAGGCGCCTTTGAGCGTATGGGCGGTCGAATGCCAGCTTTCGTCGTCCATCGAAACATTGAACCGGTCGAGCAGCATCGACGCCTGTTCAATGTAGATCGTGAGGATTTCATCGAGCAGCGCCCGGTCGCCGAAAACATACTGTTCGAGATGTTGAATATCGATTGGAGCCGTCATTTCGCCGGGCCACATCCGCTAACCTGACGAGTGTACATTTGAATTCGCTTCAAATTCGCTAAAAATTTCGATGCGCCGGTTAATTGCGCGTTATCCAAACGAGAAAGGCGCGGCCATTCGATGACCGCGCCCCTGATCCGTCGATTAACCCTCAAAACAGGCTATTATTCTGGAGCGGGTTCAGTCGCTTCGTCAGTCGTCGTGATCGCTTCATCAACGGCTTCAGCAGCGTCATTCGCCGCGCCCGCAGCCGCAGCGCCAGCGTCGTCCACTACTTCGCCCGCAGCATCGACCGCATCGTCGGCGGCATCGAGCGTATCGACCGCCGCTTCGCCTGCGGCGTCTGCGCTGTCGCCAAGCGCTTCGCCAGTTGCTTCAACAGCATCCCCGGTCGCTTCGACCGCGCTCTCGACCGCTTCACCGGCGGCTTCCGGTTTCGTTCCCGTGAGCTTCATGAGCCCAATGATGACGGCGAGCGCCACCAGAATAATCAGCAAAATTCTCAGCATGTCAGTCCCTCCTGTCCCGTCCAGCGCCTTCCATGCGCCCAGATGGTGGCGGGCCGGAAAACTGCGGGTTCTTTAATTCTACAGGGATTGCCACAGATTCAGCAACACTGCCGACCCGACCCGCTTGCCGGCCCGCCCCAGTCGCAGCTATCCCGGGGCAACACTAAAATCGAGGAGGCCCGGCGATGAGCGAAAACGCCATCTTCATTGGAAAAGGCGAGGCGCCGCAATCGCTTGCGTTGAAATACGCAAACCGGCACGGCCTGATCGCGGGTGCGACTGGAACTGGCAAAACCGTAACGCTGCAAATTCTTGCTGAGGGTTTTTCCAAGGCGGGCGTTCCGGTTTTCGCCGCAGATGTCAAAGGCGACCTTTCCGGCATTGCAGCGGCCGGCGCCAAAAAGGACTTCCTGAATGAACGGGCGGCAAAGGTCGGCGTAGAAAATTATGCGCCAGAAGCGTTTCCGGTCGTCTTCTGGGATCTTTTCGGCGAACAGGGCCACCCGATCCGGGCAACCGCCTCTGAGATGGGACCGTTGCTGCTCTCGCGCCTCCTTGATCTCAACGAAACTCAGGAAGGGGTTCTGACGCTCGCTTTCCGCGTCGCGGATGATGAGAAACTCCTGCTGCTCGATCTCAAGGATCTAAGGGCGCTTTTGGCTGACATCGCGGACCGCGCATCCGAACTGACAATTCGATATGGAAATGTCGCAAAGGCGACGGTCGGCTCGATCCAGCGGCGACTGCTCGCACTCGAAGAACAGGGCGCCGAGAATTTTTTCGGCGAGCCGGCGCTTGACCTTCTGGATTTCATTCGCACCGACGACGCCGGCTACGGCGTGATCAATATTCTATCCGCCGACAAGCTGATGCAAACCCCAAAGCTCTACGCGACGTTTCTTCTTTGGCTTTTATCTGAACTCTTCGAGGAGCTGCCGGAAGTCGGCGATCCGGACAAGCCAAAGCTCGTATTTTTCTTCGATGAGGCGCACCTTCTTTTCGACGATGCGCCAAAAGCGTTGATTGCCAAGATTGAACAGGTTGTTCGGCTTATACGGTCGAAGGGCGTTGGCGTTTATTTCGTCACGCAGAACCCACAGGATATTCCAGACAGCGTTTCCAGTCAGCTCGGCGCCCGCATACAGCATGCGTTGAGGGCGTTTACGCCCAAGGAGCAAAAGGTCATAAAGACCGCCGCAGAAATGTTCCGTCCGAACCCCGCATTCTCGACGCTCGACGTCATCACTCAGCTCAGTGTCGGCGAAGCGCTCGTCTCGACGCTAGAAACAAAGGGCGCTCCGTCGATCGTCGATCGCACGCTCATCCGTCCGCCAGCCTCGCGCATCGGACCGGTGACACCGGAAGAACGCGCTGAGATTATGCGTTATTCCGATCTCGGCGACAAATATGACGAACCGGAAGATCGAGAGTCCGCATATGAAGTGCTGGCGAAGCGCGCTGCGCGCGATGCGCGTAATGACGCAAACGAACCGCGCCGCGTGGAAAAGCCGACAAAGCCTCCAACCAGCCCACGCACTTCTTCCCCCCGGCGCTCGAACCGCCAGTCGGCTGGCGAAGCCGCAGTCAAGACCGCCGTCAGGACTTTTTCCGGCATGATTACACGCGAACTTGTCCGCGGGATGCTCGGCGGCCTAAAGCGCCGAAGATAACATGGCGTCCGGCGGGGAAAGCGGCGGCGTAAAAGAGCTTGTGAACGGAACTTCACAGACGCGGGCATTCCTTGTCGCGGCCGGAATTGGCGCCACGTTGATTCCTGCAGCGTTCGGAATTGCGGCCGGCCTTTCGATAGATCTTTCCGAACTCTTGCACTTCAGATTTTCGGATGTGATTTTCGGGCTTGCGGCGACGCTGCCGCTGCTCGCCCTTCTCTACGTCTTCATGATCGCGAAGTGGCGCCCGCTCGCCGAATTCCGAATCTCGCAGCTCAAATTCTTTTCCGAAATAGGATTTGAGTTGACGCCGGTGCGAATTTTTGCGCTGGCGATTATCGCGGGCGTCAGCGAGGAGTTGATGTTTCGCGGCGTTTTGCAGACTGCGGCAGACCGGCAATTGCCTCTCATCGCCGCCATAGTCCTGCCGAGCATTTTGTTCGGCCTTTTGCATGCAAGGACGATTTTGTACGCAGTCATCGCGGGATTGGTCGGTGCCTATCTCGGCGTTCTGTTCTGGGCGACGGAAAGCCTTTGCGCGCCGATTATCACCCACGCCCTTTACGACTACATCGCATTCGACTGGACCAGGCGCGCGATCAAAGAAGCCGGACTGGATGTTCAATCGGGTCGGGCGATATCGAGCAGCTCTTCGGTCACGGGATAACCAAGGTCCTCCGGAATCTGAAGGTACGGCTTGCCATCGCGGCTGAAGACTATAGGCGTCACCGGGCGGATCGGACGACGCTTTGCAAAAGCGAATGTTTCGTCGACGCCATCAGTCTGGTTCAGCAGACCGAGATTGCAGGCGGTCGGGAAGATGATCTTGCGCGCACCGCTTTTGCGCGCCTCCAACGCTTTGTTTGGAGAAATCCAGATTGCCTCGGTCGCCTCCTCCCCGTCTTCAAGGACCTGTTGTCCCGACGGAAACCGGGCGGCGAAGAACAGCGTGTCGAACCGCCGATGCAGTCCAGGCGGCGCGACCCAATGCGAGAACATGTGCAGTTCATCACAGGCAAGAGTCAACTTCTCCATCCGAATGAGTTCAAAGAACAATTGATCATTCTTTTCAACGCGTGAACGCCATTCATTAAGCGTAAAGATAAGGCTTGCGGACGCCAGCGCCCCAGTCTGATCCCTGGCGAGTAAAATCCCCGCCTCTTCGAACGCCTCGCGGATCGATGCGACTTGCGCCGCCGCGACGCGTTCGTCGTCTGCTAATCCGCGAGCATGGTCGCGCCAATGCGGGAGCCTATCGCCAGGATCGACACGGCCGCCCGGAAAGACCAGCGCGCCGCCTGCGAAGGCGGATTTCTCGTGACGCGCGATCATTAATACTTCGAAGGCCGGCTCATCTCGCAAAAGCAGGACTGTTGCAGCGGGCGCAGCGTGCTCCTGGTGCGTTGGATCGCCGCTCATCACAAGCCTGGCTTCGGCGCATTCTCGACGGGTCTGCCAAAGGATGCGTTTGTCGCCCTGATCGCGAGAAATCCGCCGCCTGCAATCGCGCCAATCGTCGCGAGCGCCATCCACGCCGGCGCAGGAAAGCTGACAAGATTGGAAATCGCGAAAATCGCCATCGTTGCGGCGACAACCACAGCGGCAGGCGCCCAGCGCACGCCGATAATGCTGGCCGCGATCGAGCCGGAAAATGTTCCGATAAACCAGATGAAGACGACGCCAAGCTGATTTGCAATCGGCAGCAGCTTCATCACATCACGGCTGTTCGGATCAATATTGGCGGGCACCGGAACCATCTGCACGACAATGAATGACGCGAAAATGACGATGCAAACGCCCAGCAGAACGCCGACGGTTACCGCAATGACTGATCTAAGCATATCAATCCGCCCTTTTTTCAATCAGCGCCGACTGTTCCTTGACGCCGCTTGAAAGCAACATTCCCGCTGCGATCAATACGACGATCGAAACCAGCCATCGCAGCATATCCAGCGGCATCTCCTTGACAATAAAGGCTGCAACAAGAACAGCAGGAATGCCGCCAATCGCCAGTCCAAGAGCAAGACGCGGATCAAATCGGCGCGCCCTTATAAACTGCAGGCTCGCCGCGGGCATCAAGAATGCGCAGGCGCCCATCATGATCGGAAAGGCGGCGCGAGGGTCCATCCCCAAAATGCTGAGCGAAATAAGTGACGGCGCGTAAAGGCCGATGCCGAGCGTCATCAGCGCCCCAAAGGCGAAATGAAGTGCGACCGCAACGGCGAATGCCGCCCCTGCAAGCGCAATCGCTTCGCCGCCGCCTGGAAGCACGCCGAGATTTCGAAGAATGAAAATTGTCGCCGCAACCAGCAGCGCTGCGCCCATCCCAAGTCGAATGGCGCGCACCGGCATCTTCGAAACCACGCGCGCGCCGATCAGCGCGCCGACAACCGCCGTGGCGATGCAGGCGATCAGGAGCGCAATATCGACCTTGACGAGAGAAATGAAGACAAGCGCTTGAACGATTGTAGGCAACGCGTGCCCGACATTCAGCGTTCCCGGAATCTGCTCGTCAGATGTCAGCTTGAAAAATTTGATCACCGCCGTCGTCGGCGCGAATGAGCCGATACCGAGCGTGTCGAAAAAATTGGTGACGGCCCCTGTCCCAATCGCTGCTGCCGATGTCGCCGGTCGCTCAGCGCCGCCGGTAAAAAGCCGCGACCACGAATAAATGAGAACGCCGGCGGCGAGCGACAGCAGTGCTTGAATTGCCTGTACGATCAAAGAGCCCTCGCCTAAGCGGTTAGGCCGCCTTGTACAGGGTTTCTTTCTTCGCCGCCATGTCGCGGAATTTCTGGGGCGGGTTGAACCGCGCGCCGTATTTCTGCGCGAGGCTCTCGGATTTGCGGACGAATGCGTCGATGCCGATCGTGTCGATGTAGCTCATCGGCCCGCCGGTCCAGGGTGCAAAGCCCCAGCCAAAGATCGCGCCAAGATCCGCAGATTGCGGGTCGTGCACGATGCCTTCGGCGTAGCAATGCGCCGCCGGGATCAGCTGCGCGTAGAGAATGCGTTCCTTGACTTCATCGGCGCTCGGCTGAACTTTCGCGGGCGGGAAATAGTCGGCGATACCCTTCCAGAGCGCTTTCTTGCCGTCGGCCGGATAATCATAGAAACCGCCGCCAGATTTGCGCCCAAGGCGGCCAAGTTTGTCGACCATGACATTGAGAAGGTCTTCAACGCCGCTCGGCTTGTAATCCTTGCCCAGCTCTTTTTTCGTCGACTCCATGACCCGTTTGCCAAGTTCGAGCGAAGTTTCATCGACCAGCGCGAGCGGTCCGACCGGCATGCCGAGCATCTTCGAGACGTTTTCGATCAGCGCCGGCGAAATGCCTTCCTTCACCATAAGCATCGCTTCGTTGAGATAGGGCGGCACAACACGGTTAGTGTAGAAGCCGCGCGTGTCTTTGACGACGATCGGCGTTTTCTTGATCATGCCGACATAATCGAGCGCCATGGCGAGCGAGCGATCGCCGGACTTCTCACCCGGAATAATCTCAACGAGCGGCATCTTGTCGACAGGCGAGAAGAAGTGAATGCCGATAAACTGGTCCGGGCGCACGGAATTCTTGGCGAGTCCGGTGATCGGAAGCGTCGATGTATTCGACGCGAAGATCACTGTCTTGCCGATTACGGCTTCGGTCTTCTTGATGACGTCAGCCTTGACGTCCGGATCCTCGAATACCGCCTCGATGATCATGTCGACGTCTTTAAGGTCGTTGTAGTCGGTCGTCGGTTTGATCCGGGCGAGCAGTTCGTCGCCTTTTTCCTTTGAAACCTTGCCTTTGGAGACGCCCTTCTCGACGATGCCGACGGAATAGCCCTTGCCCTTTTCAGCGTAAGCAAGATTGCGGTCGAGAAGGACGACTTCCGCGCCGCCTTTCGCCGTCACATAGGCGATACCGGCGCCCATCATGCCTGCGCCGAGTACGCCGACCTTCTTGATCGTTGATTTCTCGACGCCTTTCGGGCGCTGTTCGCCCTTTTCCGCCGCCTGTTTGTTGATGAACAGGGTGCGGATCATGTTGCGCGTCTGGGGGCTCGTCAGCAATTTGCCGAAATATTTCGATTCAATCCGGATCGCGGTGTCAAACGGAACGACAGAGCCTTCATAGAGGCATGAAAGAATATATTGCACCGCCGGATAATTGTGCTGCGTTTCGCGCTGCGCCATCGCATTCGACGCCATGTGGAACTGCAACGCCGCCGGATGCGTCGGACCAGCGCCGCCCGGATATTTGAAGCCCTGCTTATCCCAGGGCTGCACGACCTTCGGATTGCCTTTGACCCAGGCTTTGGCTTTCGCGACGATCTCGTTAGCGGGCGCAATCTCCTGAATGATGCCGTAACCCTTGGCCGTCGCTGGGTCGATCGGATTGCCCTGCGTCGCCATCATTGCAGCGTTTTGAAGTCCCGCAAGGCGCGGAAGGCGTTGCGTGCCGCCGCCGCCAGGCAAGAGGCCGACTTTCACTTCCGGCACGCCAAGCTGGATTTTCGGATCATCCGCGCAGATGCGATAATGACACGCCAGAACAAGCTCAAGCCCGCCGCCAAGCGCAAGGCCGTTGACCGCCGCCGCAACGGGCTTTGCGTACGCCTCGCCCTTTTGAAGCTTTTTCGCCGGAACGCCGCTCGTCTCCAGCTTTCGAAGCATCGAGTTGAGATTGAACAGACGGTCGAAAACTTCCTTGGGCGTCGATGCGCCGGCGCTGATCCCGCCGCCGCCGAGCATGCGCAGGTCCGCGCCGGCGAGAAAGCCCGACGCCTTGCCGGACGTGATGACCGCACCCTTGATCGCGTCGTCCTTGCCTAGACGTTCGATGAACGCCGCAAATTCCGACATCAGCGCTTCGTTCCAGACGTTCATCGACTGGCCTTTAAGATCGATGGTGACGAGCGCGATGCCGTCGCCGTCGACTTCAACTGTCATTGCTTGGTCGGACATGATTTTGTTCCGTCTGTTGTTCGTTAAACGCGTTCAATGATGGTTGCGGTGCCCATGCCTGCGCCGATGCAGAGCGTGATTAGCGCCGTCGATTTTCCTGAACGCTCAAGCTCGTCGACCATCGTGCCGAAGATCATCGCGCCGGTTGCGCCGAGCGGATGCCCCATCGCGATCGCGCCGCCATTCACGTTGATGTCTTTGTGGTCGATATCGAGCGCCTGCATGAAACGCAGAACGACCGAGGCGAACGCCTCGTTCAGCTCCCAAAGATCGATGTCCTTCTTTGTCATCCCAGCTCGCTTTAGCGCTTTTTGCGCAGCAAACTCCGGGCCCGTCAGCATGATTGTCGGCTCGGCCCCGATCGACGCCATCGAGACGATCCGTGCGCGCGGCTTAAGCCCGTTCCGCGAGCCCGCTTCCTTCGTTCCGATCAGCACGCCCCCTGCCCCGTCAACAATTCCCGACGAATTGCCGGCATGGTGGATGTGATTGATTTTCTCGACTTCCGGATATTTTTGAAGAGCAACGGCGTTGAACCCGAAATTCTCGCCCAGCATGGCGAATGAGGGCGCCAGAGCGCCGAGCGCCTGCATGTCCGTCTCAGGCCGGATCGTTTCGTCACGGTCGAGTATTTCAACGCCCATGACATCTTTAACCGGCACGATCGATTTCTTGAACCGGCTCTCCGCCCATGACCGTGCGGCGCGCTTATGGCTTTCCACCGAGTAGGCGTCGACGTCATCGCGCGAGAAACCATACTTTGTGGCGATGAGATCCGCAGAAATTCCCTGCGGCACGAAATAGGTCTTGAATGCGACCGAAGGGTCGACCGGCCACGCGCCGCCGTCCGATCCCATCGGAACGCGGCTCATCGATTCGACGCCGCCGCCGATCGTCAGGTCTGCTTCGCCGGACTTGACCTTGGCGGTCGCAATATTGATTGCTTCCAGACCCGAGGCGCAAAAGCGATTGACCTGGATGCCGGCGGTCGTTTCGGCAAAACCGGCGTTGAGGACCGCCGTGCGGGTGATGACTGCGCCTTGTTCGCCGACCGGAGAGACGCAACCCATCGCGACGTCGTCAACTTGCGACGTGTCGAGTTTGTTGCGGTCGCGGATCGCTTCAAGAACCTGAGTTGCGAGTTGAACCGGCGTGATCTCGTGAAGGCTTCCGTCTGACTTACCTTTTCCGCGCGGGGTCCTTACGGCGTCGAAGACATAGGCTTCAGTCATGGGAAATATCCTCTTCCGGATGCTGGACGGTCCGCAAAAACCCTAGGTCGGCCGTTCTAGAATGGTCTACCTAAGCGCCTGTGGAGGCCCACGCAATGTTGCGTTGCAGTAGGTAATACGCCCCTCCGCAAAGGCATGACAGGCGCATCGCTTCACGCTATTGCGAGGCCGCTTTTGAGCCCCTCAGGTTGACCCTATTATGACTGCCGCCCCGACGCTGGCCGATCACCGCGATTTGATCCGCGCCAATACTCTTGCAGATGAAAGCCTGCGGGTGAAAACACTGCTCGCCGAGGCGGAGATTTCACCAAGCGTCAGAAAATCCGCGCAGGAAAACGCGGCGGCGTTCGTGCGCGAGGCCCGCGCTGATGCGTCGCGATCCTCTCTGGTCGATAAGTTCCTGCAGGAATACGGCCTGTCGACCGCAGAGGGCGTCACTTTGATGCGCCTTGCAGAAGCGCTTTTGCGGACACCCGATGCGGCAACCGCCGACGCCCTCATCAAGGACAAGGTCGAGGCCGGCGACTGGGCCGCCCACAAAGGCAAAAGCCCCTTTCCGCTCGTCAACTTTTCAACCCGGGCGCTGATCCTCACCGCCGCCTGGCTCGACGACATCGAAGGGTCCGATCCGACACGCAAGGTCGTGAAGGCGACGAAGGACCTGCTCGACCGTGTCGGCGAACCCGTCATCCGCGGCGCCGTCGCGCAGGCGATGAAGATCATGGGCGAACATTTCGTGCTCGGCGAGACAATCGCGGAGGCGCAGCGCCGTGCGAAAGACTACGCGAAGTCTGGGTATAATTTCTCGTTCGATATGCTCGGCGAGGCCGCCCACACCGAGGCGGATGCGCAAAAATATTTCCGCGATTACGAAAGGGCGATTGCCGACATAGCAAAGTCGGCGACTAACGCCCGTTCAATCGACAATCCTGGCATTTCGGTCAAACTCTCCGCGCTCCACCCTCGCTATGAGTATGGAAAGCGCGAACGCGTCGTCAAAGAGCTTGGCGACCGCGCCCGCCGCCTCGCCATTCAGGCCAGGGAAGCAAATATTGGTTTTAATATCGACGCGGAGGAAGCAGCGCGCCTCGACCTCTCGCTCGACCTCATTGAAGCGCTGATGCGCGATCCCAAACTCGACGGATGGGACGGGCTTGGCGTCGTCGTGCAAGCCTATCAGCGGCGCGCGCCGTTCGTCATCGACTGGCTCGCAGCGCTCTCCCGCGAACGCGGCAAGCGGATCATGGTCCGGCTGGTCAAGGGCGCCTATTGGGACGCCGAGATCAAACGCGCGCAGGTGATGGGGCTTCAATCCTATCCTGTTTTCACGCGCAAAGTTCTGACCGATGTTTCCTATCAGGCCTGCGCAAAAAAACTCTTTGCAAACGCAGACATCATCTATCCGCAATTCGCCACGCACAACGCGCTTACAGCAGCGATCGTTCGCGAGATGGCTGGTGATGTGAAAGAGTACGAGTTGCAGCGTCTCCATGGGATGGGAGAAGCGCTGCATGACAGCCTGCTCAAAGCAGGGCTCCGCTCGCGCATCTATGCGCCTGTCGGCGGTCACAGGGAGCTGCTGCCCTATCTCGTCCGGCGTCTTCTTGAAAACGGCGCAAATTCGTCCTTCGTCAATCAGCTGTTCGACCCGGAAACATCGGTCGATGACATGGTCGCTGATCCGGTTGAAGAAGCGCGGGCCCTCAACGTCGTTCAGAACACGGCAATTCCAGCGCCGCGCGATCTCTTCGGCGGTTCGCGCCAGCTCGCCGAAGGCTGGGATGAAACCGATCCCGATACGGCGGAACAATTGCAGCTTGCCGTCGGGGAGGCGCTTGAATCACACCGCGCCTATGGCCCGATCATCGACGGCGTCAATCCGAAAGGCGACGCTTCACCTTCGGTCAATCCGGCGCATCCTGGCGAAATAATCGGTGAGGTGGATCAAGCCGAAGCGGCGCACGTCTCGCTCGCCTGTTCGAGCGCAGCGGCGGCGCAACCGGCTTGGGCAAAGCTTGGCGCCGGCGCACGCGGAGAAATCTTGCGCCGCGCCGCCGATATGCTTGAGGCGCGCGCTGAACATTTCATGCAGCTTGCGACGCGCGAAGCGGGCAAGACCATTCCCGATGCTATCGCAGAAATTCGCGAGGCGGTCGATTTTCTGCGATATTACGCGGTCGAAGCGGAAAAGCTTTCCGGCGAGCCGCTGGGCGTCGTCGCGTGCATAAGCCCCTGGAATTTTCCGCTGGCGATTTTTCTGGGACAGGTTTCAGCCGCGCTTGCGGCCGGAAATTCTGTCGTCGCAAAGCCGGCTGAACAAACGCCGATCATCGCTTACGACGCTATAAAGCTCCTTCACGAGGCGGGGGTTCCTTCCGGCGCACTTCACTTCCTTCCGGGCGATGGTCCCTCAGTCGGCGGACCGCTTGTGAAGCATCCTCTTGTGAAAGGCGTCGTCTTTACCGGCTCGACCGAAGTTGCAAAGATCATCAACCGCTCGATGATCGAGGTGGGAAAGAGCGACGCAGCGTTGATCGCGGAAACCGGCGGCATCAACGCGATGATCGTTGATTCAACCGCGCTTCTCGAACAAGCAGTGCGTGACGCAGTCGGCTCGGCGTTTCAAAGCGCTGGCCAGCGCTGTTCCGCCTGTCGCCTTGTGTGCGTCCAGGAAGATGTCGCCGATCGCTTCAATGAAATGCTCGCCGGCGCGATGGCTGAACTTACCGTCGGAGATCCCGCAAGCCTTGCAACCGATGTCGGCCCGGTTATCGACGCCGAAGCCCACGCGATAATTCAGGCTCATATTGAGGAGATGACCAAGACAGCGCGGCTGATTGCGCGCGCGCCGCGGGTCACGGACGGCTCTGCTGGAACATTTGTTGAGCCTGCCGCGTTCGAAATCGCAAAGATCAGCGATCTCAAGCGTGAGATTTTCGGGCCGGTCCTTCACGTTGTGCGCTTCAGGGCTGGCGACATTCCCGCTCTTATCGAAACGATCAACGCGCTCGGTTTTGGCCTCACCATGGGCGTTCATTCACGCATCGATGAAACGATGCATGAGATCGTTGCGCGGGCGCGTATCGGCAACATCTACGTCAATCGCAATCAGATCGGGGCAGTCGTCGGCGTGCAGCCCTTCGGTGGCGAAGGCCTCTCCGGTACGGGTCCGAAAGCGGGCGGGCCGCATTACCTTTCCGCGATGCAAAAGGCCCCATCGCCCAATGGCGGCGCGGCGCTTGCCGTCTCGCCGAATTCGCCGATGCCGCTATTCGATCAGCAACTGAAAAAGTCGGAAACCGCATTCGTTGCGTGGGCGGCGGCGGCCGACCGGCGCGACATACTTGCGCGCGCCGCTGCGGTCGCTGGCGACGAGGTCGCGGAAATTTTCCGGCTTGCCACCGCAATTTTCGGGCAGAATTTTGAGGCGACGACGGAATTGCCCGGACCGACGGGCGAGTCCAATTCGCTGCGGATGAAAGGCCGCGGCGTCATCGTCTGCCTCGGCGGCGGAGCAAATGCTGCGAACCGGAAGCAGATTGCGCTTGCGCTCGCCGCAGGCAATTCCGTCCTATGCGCCTCAACTCTTGGAGACCGGGCAATCGACGCACTGGTTAAAGCCGGCGCGCCCGCCGACCTCGTGATCGGTCTTCCGATCGGACCGTCGATCCATGAAGCGGCGCTTCTCGATACGCGGGTCCGGGGGGTCGCTTTTGACGGCGCCGCCGATTCGCGCGCGGCTATTAAAAGAGCGCTCGCCCGCCGCGACGGCCCGATCATTCCGCTTTTGTCGAGCCTTGATGCGCCGTGGCGGTATGCGACCGAACGGACGTTAACGATTAACACCACCGCAGCGGGCGGCGACGTTCGGCTGCTCTCCCTGCCGGAATAGCCGCCTGCCGCACCAGACCCGCCTTTCGCCGCAACAGCCTTGTTTCGCCTCGCCTTTCGAGACTGTGCTATAGGGGAAGGATGCAACACGCCCCGATGACCGCCATCGACGTCAGCCCCGGCCATCACGGGCCGTTCGTTTCGTCGCCCGCGCCGACGCGCAAGGCGATGAACTGGTTTTTCGCCGAGAAAGAGCGATTGTTCTGGTTTCTCCAGATTTCCGGATGGCTGGGCTTTTTCATTTTTCACGTTCTTGCGGTTTCATCGCTCGTCGCGGGCTGGTCGCAGCAGGCGATCGCCTATTCGATCGCGATGTCGATTGTCGGCCTTCTGACCACGTCGATTGTCCTGAGGCCCATTTACCGTTTTGCGCGGCGCCAGCATCCGGCCGCCCTGCTCCTTATCGGCATTTCGACGACCGCGGCCGCGACGGTCGCGATGTCGATCGCCAAGCTGCAAACCTTTGTCCTCATCTTCGGTGAGGAGTGGGTGCTCAACCGCGGCGCAGACCTTGGCAGTTCAAACCTCTTCATGCTAATCCGCCCCGACCTTCCGCCGAACTTCTTCCTGCTGATGTCGTGGGGCGGCTTTTATTTCGGCATCAATTATTACCTTAAGCTGCGCGACGAGTCCGAACGCGCGCTGATGTCCGCGCGTCTTGCCGATCAGGCGCAGCTTAAAATGCTGCGCTATCAGCTTAACCCGCATTTTCTATTCAATACGCTAAATGCGATTTCGACTCTGGTGCTTGAAAAAGACGGCAAGCAGGCGAACCAGATGCTGACCAAGTTATCGGCGTTCCTGCGCTATTCTCTCGACAGCGATCCGCTGCAAAAGACGTCGCTCGCTGAGGAATTGCGCGCCTTGCAGCTCTATCTCGACATTGAAAAGACGCGCTTTGCGGACCGGCTTTCGATCATGATCGATGTCGATGAGGAAGCGCTGGAGGCGCAGGTTCCATCGCTGATCCTCCAGCCCGCAATCGAGAATGCGATCAAATATGCGATCGCGCGCATGGAGTCTGGCGGCGAAATCGGCATTGCCGCCAAGCGGGACGGCGAAATGCTGCGAATGCAGGTCTGCGACAACGGGCCTTCGGCGCCCGACGATCTCGACACGTTGCTCGCCGACGGCAAGACCGGAGTCGGCCTTGTCAACATGCGCGACCGGCTCGCGCATCTTTACGGCGGACGGCAATCCTTTAACCTCTCACGCATGGAACCCGCCGGACTTTGCGTCAATTTGCGTATTCCCTACGAGACCAAACGACAAATCAACGGAGCCTGAAAATGGACGAACAAAAGATCCGTGTGATGCTCGTGGACGACGAGCCGCTCGCCATTCGCGGATTGAAACTGCGGCTTCAGGAATTTCCTGAAATCGAAATCATCGGCGAATGCGCAAACGGACGCGAGGCGGTCCGGGAGATCAAGGCGCATGCGCCAGATCTCGTCTTTCTCGACATTCAGATGCCGGGCCTTGACGGCTTTGGCGTGGTTCGTGCGCTTATCGGAGCGCCGGCGCCGCTCATCATCTTCGTTACCGCGTATGACAAATACGCGATCGACGCTTTCGAGGCCAACGCGCTCGATTATATTGTGAAGCCGGTCGAAGACGAACGGCTCAAAGACGCCATTCACCGCGCGAGAGACGCAATCAAGACGCGCGCCGCAGCGAGCCGCGAATCCCGCCTTGTCGAACTCCTTGCATCTCTTAGCGACGAAGATCGCGACCAGATCAAGGAACTCATTCAGGATCCGTCCTGGACGAACAAGGAGCGCTATTCAGAACGCTTGTCGTTCAAGGACGGCTCCAAGGTCGTGATGCTCAACGCCGACGACATCGACTGGATCGACGCCGCCGGCGATTACATGTGCATCCACGCGCAGGGAAAGACCCACATCATCCGGGAAACGATGAAGACGTTGCAACAGCTCCTTGATCCATCAAGGTTCCAGCGCATTCACCGTTCAGCGATCGTCAATGTGAAGAAAGTGAAGGAACTCCATCCGCATTCGAACGGCGAATATTTCGTCATTCTGGAAAACGGCTCGGAGCTGAAGCTTTCGCGTTCCTACAAGGATGTTGTCGCACGGTTCATCTAGAATTCGCCTCTCGGTTGAATTGCGCGTATTTTGCGGTTGATCCGGCGAACGGGCGCACCTCCCCCTCTCTCATTGCAGACGGTGTCCGGAATGATTTTTAAAAAAACTGACTTGTCAAAGAGCCGCGTACGACGCAATCGCATCGCACGCCAATTACACAAGTTGAGATGGAAAATTCCGCCGCGCTTTCAAGCGTCGGTTTAGTTGTATTTTTCGGGCGCCCAACTCGCCCAATTGGCGAATAGTTAAAATCCCGGCGGGCGGTCGTGTGCGACATCGAGCGCCGCTTCGATCGCACGGCCGAGGGCGATGATCTTTCCTTCCTGATAGAGGTTCGCCCAAAGGCTCGTTCCCCGGGGAGTCCTGAAAGTCTCCGCACCGCTCGCGTCTTGCGCGTCATCGTATATGTTGCGTGTCGGCGTTCGCGAGAAACCGGAACGCAGCGCGAGCTGCGGATAGCCGGTGAAGTTCGTCGCAAGCAGCGCGCCGCCGGCATAATGCGGACCGATCAGCGCATCGACGCCTTCAAACGCCGCCGCCATTTCCGTCATCAGCCTGCGCCGCAGCCGGTCAATCTGCACATAATCGACAGCCGGAAAGAACCGCGACGCCCGCCACGTATTCGGCCACGCGTCGGCGTCCTGCCATGATAGCTCATCGTCACGGTTCGAAAGAGTAAGATCAGAAAACGCCGCCGACGCTTCGATCAGCAAGATCTTTTCCAGTTCATCGAATTCAATCGAGGGCCAGGCGAACTCTTTTAGCGTTACGCCCAGACCCTTGAGCGCGTCGAGCGCGGCGCGGTCCGCCGCATCGCCTTCTTCAAACCATTTGGGCACATAGCCTACGGTCAGCGATTTTAAGTCGAGCTTTCCATCATAAGAAAACCCAAAACGCGCAGAGCCCGGATCGTCCGCGTCGTAGCCATTGATTTGCGACAGCACGATCGCGGTGTCTTCTACGAACCGGCACATTGGGCCAACCTTGTCGAGCGTCCAGCAAAGCGTCATGAAGCCTGCGCGCGAGATGCGCCCGAATGTCGGGCGCAATCCGACGAGGCCGCAACGCTCCGACGGCGCGATGATGGAGCCGAGCGTCTCGGTGCCGATCGCGAAGGAACAAAAACCCGCTGCAACCGCAGAAGCCGAACCGGCGCTTGATCCGCTCGATCCCTCTTTCGGGTTCCAGGGATTTTTGGTCACGCCGCCGTACCACTGATCGCCATAAGCGATCGCTCCGCAGGATGTTTTGCCGAGCAGCACCGCCCCTGCCGCTTTCAGCTTGCGAACGACTTCCGCGTCCTGCGAAGGGATGCGGTCACGATAGGGTTCAGCGCCCCATGCCGTAAGGATGCCCGCCGTATCGGCAATATCTTTCAGGCCGTAGGGAATGCCGTGAAGCGGCCCCCGGTCCCGCCCGGCAGCTAAATCCCTGTCGGCATCTGCGGCTTGCTGACGCGCAATGTCCGCGGTCACGGTCACAAAGGCGGACAGCCGCTTATCGAGCCTTTCAATCCGCTTCAGGCATATCTCGGTCAGAGCGCTTGAAGTGATCGCCTTAGACCGTAACCATGCACCCTGTTGGCCGACGCTCGAATAGGCGATGTCCGCCTCATCCTTCGGCAACACAGCGCCATATGTTGCGCCGAGCGTCCGAACATTTTTCTGCGATTTGATCTTTGTGCGCGGCAGCTTTGGATCAAAGACCAGGGCCGGCGCTTCCTCATTGCCAAATTCGACCGATCTGATTTTCGCAAGCGCCTCAAGAACGTCCTGCAACGGCTCGATCATCATCGCCCGTTCCTGCGGCGTGAACGCGAGCGCATTCACCTTTTCCGCCTCTGCGATGATCCGGGCGTCAAGCTTCGCCTTCGGCGCGATGGATGCAGCTCCATCTTTCGTGGGTTCTGGCGTTGCTTTCTCGCCTCGCGCGCAGGCGGCTAGCGACCCCGTCCCCGCAAACAGACCGGCAAAAGCGGCGCTCTTTAGAAGCGCGCGACGCGAAGCTGACATGATATCCCCCTAGCAAAGACGGCCGAAGAATGCGTTGGTCGCGCGCGCTCTGCAAGGCTTTCGGTTGACGCATTCAGGGGTTTGACTACAAACGGGCGGCTTCCGGAGAGAACAACATATGAACCGCGATTTTTATAACCGTATTGACAAGACGCTTGAGGACATTCGCGAGCAGGGGCTTGAAAAGCGCGAGCGCGAAATCACCTCGGCGCAAGGGCCCGAGATTGAGGTGCTGCACAAGGGCAAGCGCATCCGCACCTTGAATTTCTGCGCCAACAATTATCTGGGGCTAGCGGATAACAAGGAAATTGTCCGCGCGGCGCAGGAGACGATGAACCATTACGGTTTCGGCATGGCGTCCGTCCGATTCATTTGCGGCACCACCGATTTGCATCGCAGGGTCGAAAAGGAAATCGCCGCCTATCTCGGCTATGAGGACTCGATCCTTTTTGCCGCGTGCTTTGACGCCAATGGGGGCGTATTCGAGCCGCTGCTCGAAGCTGACGACGCCATCATTTCGGATTCGCTAAACCACGCCTCCATCATCTACGGCGTGCGGCTGTCGAAAGCAAAGCGCTACCGTTTCGCGAACTCCGATATGAAAGATCTCGAAGCGCAGCTGCGCCAGGCTGATGCGGACGGCGCGCGAACAAAACTCGTCGTCACCGACGGCGTCTTCTCGATGGACGGCTATATCGCCAAGCTGAAGGAAATCTGCGACCTCGCGGAGCGCTTTAACGCGCTGGTCATGGTCGATGATTGCCATGCGACCGGGTTCATGGGGGCGCAAGGTCGCGGCACCCCCGCGCATTGCGGCGTCGAAGGCCGGATAGATATTCTCACCGGAACGCTCGGCAAGGCGCTTGGCGGAGGTATGGGCGGCTTTATCTGCGCAAAGGCGAATGTCGTTCATCTCCTTCGCAATCGCGCGCGCCCCTATCTGTTCTCAAACGCGCTGACGCCGGCGCTTCTCGGCGCGACCCTTAAGACGCTCGAGATTGTCAAAGGCGGCGACGCCCTGCGGGTTCAACTGTTCCGCAACGCAAAGCGTTTCCGCGAAGGCATGGCGAAGGCCGGTTTCAAACTTCTCCCCGGCGAGCATCCGATCATTCCGGTGATGCTGGGCGACGCCCGCGTCGCGCAGGATATGGCTGCGGCGCTCATGGATGAAGGCGTCTACGTCACCGGCTTTTCCTTCCCGGTCGTCCCAAAGGGGCAAGCGCGCATCCGAACGCAGATGTGCGCCGGCCACTCCGATGAACAGGTCGATCGCGCCGTTGCGGCTTTCACAAAGGTCGGCAAAGCGCTTGGGGTTATTTAGGCGATCGCGATCCACGGCGCATTTTCAGCCGATATCGAAAGTCCCCTACGTCGCATCTTTCACAATGAACATCGTCAGCTTGTCCCCATAGGTCTCGGGGAACAGACGCTGTATAAACGATACGATCTTTGCGTCGCGCCCGACGACTACCCGGCGCCTGCCGCGCGCCGCGCCGTCAAGGATGATTTCCGCCGCCCGTTCGGCGCTCGTTATCGCGGCTTTGTCAAACCGTTCGTCGAGTTCGCGCTTTTCCTTGTATTGCGCCGGCAATGCGTCAACCGCCGCGTTGCGGGCGATTGATGTTGCGACCCCGCCTGGATGAACCGCAGTCACGCGAACGCCCTTTACGGCGAGTTCCTGAGCAATCGTCTCTGAAAATCCGCGCACGCCGAATTTCGATGCGCAATAATGCGCCTGACCGCGATAACCGATGAACCCGAAAAGGCTTGAGATATTGACGAGGCCGCCCTTCGTCGCGATCAATTGCGGCAGGAAGGCTTTCGACATTCTGACGACGCCCCAGAAATTGACGTCCATGATCTTTTCGAACGACGAAAGCGGCGTCTCTTCGAAAGAGCCGACACGAGTTACGCCCGCGATATTGAAAACGTAATCGGCGTCGCCGAAGCTTTCTTTGATTATGGCTGCATATCGAATGATCGCTTCCGCGTCGGCGACATCAAGGCGATCGACACGAATGCGGTTCGACGCATGGGCGTCCATCATCGCCCTTGTTTCTTCGAGGCCCGCCTCATTTACGTCGGAAATGGCGACGGACGCGCCTTGGCGCGCGAGATTGATCGCCGTCGCCCGGCCGATGCCGGATGCAGCGCCGGTGACGACGCAAATTTTGTCTTTGAAAGTATCGTTCATGGAGCCTCCGCAGCCGGACATCTTGTAGCCAGCGCGCGCGAAGGCAATGAGGATTGTCAGTTGAGCAGCAGCGCAGCCATGGCGGACCAATCCCTTCCCGGCGCGGACGCCAGCAGCGGGCGATCTTCGCTTTTCTGGGGCGCGTATGGCTCGCTCGTATCGAGCCAGCGCGCTTCGCCGCCAAGTTCCTTGAGCATCAACGCGCCCGCCGCATGATCCCAGGCGTGAATCCGGCTCGACAGTTTGAAGTCGACTTCGCCTTCGATGAGTTTCAGATACGCATAAGCCGAGCAATGACCGGGACGCGACGTGGTGTTGCGTTTCAGGCTTGAAACGAGGCGGTCCAGCCACTCGGGCGCAAGCCAGCCGGTCGAGCGAAGCCCGGTTGGCTTTGCCGAGGATTTTGGCGCGGTTCGCACGCGTTCCCCGCGCCAGACGACGCCGCCGCCATCTACCGCAATCGCAACAGCGCGCAGAGGCGCCGCATAAATCCAACCGCCGGTCGTCACGCCATTTTCGACAAACGCAACAATGGTTCCGAATTCATCGACGCCATTCACGAAATTTCGCGTTCCGTCGAGCGGGTCGACGATCCAGCAGCGATCCGCATGACGGATTTCGTTGGCGATCGAAGGGTCTGCGGCGGCGGCTTCTTCACCGATGAACGCGGCGCCCGGCGTCAGATCGAGCAATCTCGCCTTCAGCGCCGTTTCCATCGCCTCATCGACGAAGGTGACGAGGTCGGTCGGGCTTTCCTTCGTTTTCACAGCGCCCGCGCCAAGCTTCTTGTAGTGCGGAAGCATTTCCGCTTCGGCTGTCTCCGCGATGATTGCGGCAACGTGCGCCGGATCGGGCCTCATGCAATGCGCCGGTGCGCTGCTGAACGGTCTAAATCGAGCGAAAACTGCGGATAAAACTTCCGGAACTGACCGGCGGTCTTTTCGCTGAGCCGCACGATAACCGTGATGACGCCGTCATCCTCACGCGCCACGCGTACGTCGCCATGCGAGTGAAGCCACGCGATCGCCGCGCCGTCGCCGCCATTGACGGATACGCTGTAGGTTTCGCGGTCGACCGTCAACACTGCGTCAATGAGTTCGCTCAGGACATCGACGCCATCGCCTGTGATTGCGGATACGCCGACGCGCGCCGGCTCCTCAATCGTCATCGGCGTATCGGCCATCACCAGTCGCGACGCCGCGAGCAGCGCTTTCCGATCGTCTTCAGACAAAAGGTCGATTTTGTTAAGCACCTCGATAACAGGACGATTATCGCTTGCGTCAACGCCTAGCTGGGAGAGGACGTCGATGACGTCCTTGCGCTGCGCATCCGAATCTTCGTGCGCCGCGTCACGAACGTGCAAAATGAGGTCCGCTTCGTTCACTTCTTCGAGCGTCGCACGAAAGGCGGCGACGAGTTGTGTCGGCAGATCGGAAATGAATCCGACGGTGTCCGACACGATGATGCGTTGCCCCGACGGCAGATCGACTGCGCGCATTGTCGGATCGAGCGTTGCAAAAAGCTGGTCGCGCGCAACGACGTCCGACCGGGACAGCCGGTTGAACAGCGACGATTTTCCAGCGTTGGTATAGCCGACGAGCGCAACGACCGGATGGGGGGCCTTCTTGCGCTTCTCCCGCTGCAAGGTGCGCGTTCGCCGAACCTGTTCCAGGCGTTCGCGAAGCCGGTCGATCTTGTTCTGGATGTCGCGGCGGTCGCTTTCGATCTGACGCTCGCCAGGTCCGCCGAGGAAGCCCCTGCCGCCGCGCTGGCGTTCGAGGTGCGTCCACGACCGCACGAGGCGCGATTTTTGATAGGTGAGATGCGCGAGATCTACCTGCAGCCTGCCTTCTGCGGTGCGCGCGCGCTCCCCGAATATTTCGAGAATAAGCGCCGTGCGGTCGAGAACCTTCGCGTCGAGTTCCTTCTCAAGGTTTCGGTGCTGCACGGGCGAAAGCGCGGCGTCGATGATCACCAGCGCAGGTCGCAGGGTTTCAGCATCAAGCGCCGCCTTCAGCGCCTCAACACGTCCGGACCCGATGAGCGTCGCAGGACGCGGATTGGAGATGGTCACGATCTCCGAGCGAACGACTTTCAGCTCTATCGCATTGGCAAGGCCGACCGCTTCTTCAAGGCGCGCGAGCGCAGTCCGCTGGCGCATATCGCCAGCGAAAGCCACGTGGATAACATAAGCGGCGCTAAAATCGCGGTCGCTTGTGTCGACGTCGAATTTAGACAAAGAGCCCTATTCGCTTTCTTCGCCGTTCCACAGATTGACCGCCTGTGCCGGCATGACTGTCGATATGGCGTGCTTATAGACCAATTGCACCTGGCCTTCACGCTTCAGCAGTACGCAGAAATTGTCGAACCATGTGACGACGCCCTGAAGTTTGACGCCGTTCACGAGGAAAATGGTGACCGGTATCTTGTCCTTGCGGACATGGTTCAAAAACACGTCCTGAAGGTTTTGCTTTTTTTCGTTCATTGATCCTCAGGACCCCTTTTTAGCAGATTAATGCAATCTTTTGCTCGATATTGGCGACAGATAGCGCGGGATGCAACCCATCCGATCAATTAATGTCACCATTCGAACAATGGGCGATATACGCGTCCCGCAGGCGCAGCGCGATAGGTCCGGGCTTGCCATCGCCGATTTTTTTTCCGTCGATTGAAATGACGGGCGTCGCCAGATTCATTGCGGATGTAATGAAGGCTTCCCGGGCGCTTTTCGCTTCTTCAACAGTGAACGGCCGTTCCTCGATGCGCATTTGCAGCTTCTCCGCACAGCGAATGACCGTCTGGCGTGTAATCCCGCCAAGGATCTCGTTCCCCAGCGGATGGGTGATCAAGGTTCCCCTGGCGTCGACGATCCAGGCGTTTGACGATCCGCCTTCCGTGACCTTGCCATCGCGGACAAGCCACGCTTCGGCGGCGCCGACCCTTTTCGCCTGCTCCTTCGCCAGGATGTTCGGAAGCAACCCGACTGATTTGATATCGACCCGGCCCCAGCGGATATCCGGTTGGGTGATGACAGAAATCCCCTTCGCAGCGTTTGCGTTCAGTTTCGCCAGATTGAGCGGCTTGACAGTGATGACAAGCGACGGAGCGGTTCCCTCAACGGGGAAAGGGTGGTTTCGCGGTGCAACGCCTCTGGTCGCCTGCAGATAGGCGTAGCATTCGGCCATGCGATTTATTGAAACAAGGCGCTGGACGACGAAACGAAGCGGCCGTTCGCCCATGGGCTCGGGGATTTCGAGCGCCTTGAGTGAGCGCCCCCAGCGCGCCAGGTGACCGTCCAGATCCCAGAAGCGGCCGCCAACGAACAGCGCCACTTCATAGATGCCGTCAGCGAACTGATATCCCCGGTCTTCGATATGAACGGCGGCATCGCGCAAAGCGACATACGACCCGTTCACATAGGCAATTCTCGGCATAGAGGGCGCCTCTCCAGAAATTCCGGTTGATCAACATCAAAGCTGCGACGCCTTCAAGGCGCCCGGCGAAAATTCCTGCGACAAAACTGCTCAGGCCGGCGCGGCGGTCGCCGCCAACGGTGTCGCGCCCCGCCTCCGGCTAGAAATAATCGATGCTGACGCGGAACATTTGTTCGACGTCTTTAACGTAATCCTTGAGCGCCATAAGCACGATCCTGTCGCCCGGCTTGATTACCGTTCGGCTGTTCGGCATCGCGACTTTCCCGTCACGATATACCGCCCCGATCATGACGCCGTCCGGCAGGTCGGCTTCGGCAAGCGGCTTGTTGACCAGCGGCGAGGTTTCAAGGGCGATCGCGTCGATCAGCTCGGCGGCGCCGTCCGAAACCGAATACAGCCCCTTGATGCGGCCGCGCCGGATATGTTGCAGGATGGTCGAAATCGTCGTTGCGCGCGGATCAATAAAGCGGTCGACGCCGACAGCTTCTGAAATCGCGCCGTAATCTTGATCATTGATGAGCGCCATCGTGCGCCGTGCGCCCTCGCGTTTGGCGACGACGGAGGCGAGAATGTTGACCTGATCGTTATTTGTGACCGCGACCACAGTTTCCGCATCTTCAACGCCTGCTTCTCTTAGCAGGGCGCGATCAAGAGCGTCGCCCTGCAGGACGATTGTCCGGTCGAGTTCGGACGCGATCATCTCTGCGCGCGCCCGGTCACGCTCGATCAGGCGGATCTTCATGTTGCCGATTTTTTCGAGCCCCCTCGCAACATAAAGGCCGATGTTACCGCCGCCGATGATGATGACACGGCGCGCCAGACGTTCGGACTTGCCCATGATTTCCAGCGCGCGGCCCACATCGTTCTTGTCGGCGATAAAATAGATTTCATCGCCAGCGGCCAACTGGTCCTCGGCATGGGCGCGCCAGATTTTATCGTCGCGCTTGATGAGTACGATCGTAATCTTGAGGTCCGGAAAGAGCGACGCAACCTGCCGCAACGGGGAATTGAGGATCGGGCAGTCGTCTTTGAGCTTAACGCCCACCGCCCAGACCGCACCGTCGACGAATGACTTTGTCTCGAACGCGCCGGGCGTCGCCATGCGCTGCATGATCGCCTCGCTCACTTCACGCTCCGGCGAAATGATGACGTCGATCGGCATGTGGTGCCGGCCGAAGAGATCGGAATAGCTCGGATCGAGATATCCGGCGGCGCGGATGCGCGCGATCTTCGTCGGCACATTGAAAAGCGTATGCGCGATCTGACAGGCGATCATATTCACCTCGTCGGAATAGGTGACGGCGATGATCATATCGGCTTCCCTGGCGCCAGCCTCCGCCAGCACTTCCGGATAGGATCCGTTGCCGATGACGCCCCTTACATCGAGGCGTTCGGAGATCGACCGGACAAGCTCCTTCGATTGATCGACGACGGTGACTTCGTTGTTTTCAACCGAAAGCCGCTTGGCGATGCCGAATCCGACGCGGCCGGCGCCGCAGATTATAATGCGCATAATGCGATCCCAGTTTGCAGCGCCGACGCCGGCTAAGCGCTCTCAACGCGAGCGGCGCCGCCGACACCGAGCGCTTTCAGCTTACGGTGAAGCGCCGAGCGCTCCATGCCGATAAACGCGGCAGTCCGGGAGATGTTTCCGCCGAAACGGTTGATCTGCGCAATCAGATATTCGCGTTCAAAGCGCTCACGCGCTTCCCGCAGCGGAAGGGCGATGATCTGTTCGAGCCCTTCGCCCGCTGGAATCGAAAGGCCTGCGTCGATAATTTCGGCTGGCAAATGATCGCACGCTATTTCAGACACCCCGGAATCGCGGCCCATTAGAATCAACGTCCGTTCGATGACATTATGCAGCTGCCGGACGTTTCCGGGCCAGTGATAAGCCTGCAACGCCGCCATGGTTTCCGCCGACAAGGTGCGCTTCGGGAATCCCGATGAGCGCGAAATCCGATTGATGAAAAAAGTGGCGAGCGCCGGGATGTCATCGCGCCTCTCCGATAGCGAAGGCGCAATGATCGGAACGACGTTGAGCCGGTGATAGAGATCTTCGCGGAAGCGGCCTTCACTGGAATCGGCTAGGAGATCGCGCGACGTCGAGGAAATAATCCGCACATCGACGCTGACCGGCATGTCGCCGCCGACGCGCTTGAACCGCTGATCGACGAGAACGCGCAATATCTTGCCCTGCGTTTCGAGCGGCATGTCGCCGACCTCGTCGAACATCAAAGTGCCGCCATGGGCGCGCTCAAGAAGACCGATTGATTTTGGGCGGCCGCTCTCCCCTTCAACGCCGAAGAGCTCCTCCTCCATCCGGTCGGGAGCGATGGTCGCTGCGCTGACGACAATGAACGGTTGATCAGTTCTGCTGGATTTCGCGTGCAGTAGACGCGCGATGACTTCCTTGCCAGCGCCTGACGGTCCGCTGATCAAGACACGCGAACGCGCGTCGGCGACACGGTCAATCACCGCCCGCAAGGAATTGATTGCAGCCGATGAACCGATCAGGCCCCAATCCGGCCCCCTTTCACGGAGTTCCACATTTTCGCGCTTGAGCCGTGCAGATTCCAGCGCCCGGGTGATGACAAGAACAAGGCGGTCTGCGTTGAACGGCTTTTCAATGAAATCGTAGGCGCCCTTTTTGATCGCCGCGACCGCAGTTTCGATTGTTCCGTGTCCAGAGATAATGACGATTGGAAGTTCCGGGTGAACTTTCTTGATTTCCTGCAGGATCTCGATCCCGTCCATCGCGGAATTCTGCAACCAGACATCGAGCACGATGAGCCCCGGCAGGCGTTCTCGTATCGCTTTGAAGACGCCGTCCGAATTTGCAGCGGTTCTTGGATTAAACCCCTCGTCCTCAAGTATCCCCGATACAAGATCGCGAATATCGGCCTCGTCGTCGACGACCAGAATATCGATGCTCATAACGCCCTTCCCACTCCTAACGCCTACTCCGCCGCTGCAACCGAAAGGCCCTCGCGGCCCTCGATTTCAAGCGGCAAGGTCAGACTGACGATCGCCCCGGTTGGTCCGAGCTGATCGCAATCATCGAAGAAGAGCGCGCCCCCGTGCTCTTCTGCGACTTTCTTGACGATCGCGAGACCAAGGCCCGTGCCTTTCGCCCGCGTCGTCATGTACGGCTCCGTCAGCCGGTGTCGTTCGGCTTTCGGCAATCCAACGCCATTGTCGACGACTGAAATGCGCGCCGCTGAGCCAGCTGTTGCGATCGACACGCGGATGCGCCCTTTGCCGATCTCAGCAGCGCTGTCTGGTCCGGCGGTTCGTGCGCCTATCGATTCAGCCGCATTCTTCAATATGTTGCCGACAGCCTGTGCGATGAGGCGGCCGTCGCAGCGAACAATGACCGCGTCGTCCGGCGCTTCGACATCTATTTCTATCTCGGGCGACGCGACGCGCTGTGAGAATACCGCGGTGCGAACGATTTCTTTGACATCTTCGATCGCCATCACAGGCTTTGGCATCCGGGCGAACGACGAGAATTCGTCGACCATGCGTCCGATGTCGCCGACATGGCGGATGATCGTTTCAGTGCATTTGTCGAAGATTTCCGGCGAGCTCTTGATCTCGCCGAGGTACTTGCGGCGAAGGCGCTCGGCGGAAAGCTGGATCGGCGTCAGCGGATTCTTGATCTCATGAGCGATGCGTCGCGCAATGTCGCCCCAGGCGGCCGAGCGTTGCGCTCCGATAAGCTGAGTGATGTCATCGAACGTCACGACGAAGCTGCGCTCGCCTTCAACCTCGTCGCTGACAATGCGAACGCTGAGCGTCATGTCGCGGCCGTTGCGATTGATATTGATCTGTCCCGACACTTCGGCAAACGGCGGCCGCGAGGCGGAATCGAAAAGTTCCAGCGCTTCTGGAAGAATTTGAGAAATATGGAGACCGCTGATGCGCGCATCATCCATCTCGACAATGTCCGCCGCAGAGCGGTTGGCGATTGAAATGCGGCCGTTCGGCGAGACTCCGAAAACGCCGGCCGACACGCCGGAAAGCACCGCTTCGGTAAACCGGCGCCTGCGATCAAATTGCCTGTTGGTTTCGATAAGGTCGTCGCGCTGAGTCTGCAGTTGCGCGGTCATGTGGTTCATCGATCGTGCAAGAACGCCAAGCTCGCCGTCGTCCTTTTGCACCTCAACCCTTGCGCCAAGATCGCCGCCCGAGACGCGCCCCGCCATTTTGACAAGGCGCCCGATCGGCTGGACGATTCTTGTCGCCGCCCAAAGCGCCAGCCAGATCGCACCGAACAGGATAATGAATGCGAGAATGACATATCCCGCCAGAAACACCCGTTCCGTTCGCGAACGGCTGACGCGCGCTTCTTCCCAGTCGCTGCGCAAGGCGCTGACAGCGATAAGCCGCCGCGTCGTCGCTTCTTCCATCGGCTGGTAAGCGATGAGGTATCCGGCCTGATAGTCCGGCACTTTCAGAATTATCCGGAACTTGTCGAATTTCTTGTCGTCATTGACGCCGAAGCTGCCGGTGCCGGGTTCCAGCTTTTGCAGTCCGTCCATCGTTTCCTTCGACGGAAGCCGGTAGGCGCCTGGCCTCACCTCGGCGCGGATCAGCAAGCGTCCCGCGCCGTCAATCACATAAAGTGCGTCGAGCCCGCGAATTTCCGCTTGTGTCAGAAGATATTCGCGGAAGCTTATCGGCGTTCCTTCAAGCCCAAGGCCCGCTTCTTCGCTTCGGCGCACGTCATAGGCGATCTGCTTCAGCATCAACTCAAGTTCGGCGCGCTTGAATTCGATAAGACCGTTGGCGAGGTCGCGCGCGGTGTTCTGATAATTTTCGATGCGCTCGCCGAATACATCATTGAGGCTGGAGCGAAGGATCGTGAACGCGAACAAAAACGCGATGACAGCTGGAACGACAGCGACCGCTGAAAACAGGCCGACGAGTTTCAGGTGCGTGCCCGATCCGGCAAGCTGGTTTCGCCGGTCGGTCCAGACGTGCCAAAGCCTTGCGCCAATCAGCGTCGCAAATCCTGCTGCGATCACGACATTGCCGACGATAAGGCCGATCAGGACGCTTCGATCCGCCTGCTCGACTGCGGGGGACAGAAGGAACCATGTCGTCACGAAAGCAACGATGCCGGCGCCGGCAAGCGCTGCGGCCGCCGTCGTGTTTGACATCGCCCATTTAGGGAGGAGCTTGCGGGCGCCCCTTAACGGACCGCGCCTGATCGGCTCGCCCTGAGCTGGCGTGCGCGCATGTGCATCTACCGGGCTAATTATTCCCTCGCGAACCAACCATCCCGAAAATGGGACACCACATCTGACCAGCCCCGTCCCCTCGGGGTCGGAAAAGCCGTATCCGGCAAGCGGTGCGGCCGATCCGAAGTTGCGGATATTGTATCAGATGTTGCTAAAAATCAACACAATTGTTGCACGAAAGACGCAGCATGGTTAAGCGGCGTCTGCGACCTCGAAGTCGCACCCGGCAGCAAACCGAAAGAGCAATTCTTCAACTTCGGAAGGGTCGCCTGACCGGCAAATTTCGCCGCGAAAACTCTTACGGCCTGAAACGGACATTTCGACCGGCGCCTGATCAACAAAAGCGGCGAGATGCTTGCGCGCCATGCGCACGCCAAGCGCTTCGCCATAATGAGCGACCATGTCGCGATAATGGATCAGCATCCTGTCAATCTGGTTGGGGAGCGATGGAATTTCGACCGACGACGCATCGTTCGTGAGCGCCCGGGCGATAGCGCCGCCGAGCCAGGGGCGCCCAATCGCGCAGCGTCCGATCATTACGCCGTCCGCCCCGGATTGCTGAAGCGCCGCACGCGCATCATCGAGCGTTTCAATATCGCCATTGACGAGGATAGGTATGGATAGAACGTCCTTGGTCGCACGAACGGCCGCCCAATCAGCGCTTCCCGTATAGAACTGGTTTCTTGTGCGTCCGTGCACGGTGACCAGCTGCACGCCTGCGTCTTCTGCGGCCTTCGCCAGCGCCGGGGCATTGAGACAGTCTAGGTCCCAGCCCAGCCGCATTTTTAGCGTCACCGGTTTCGACGTCGCCCTGACAGTCGCCTCGATTAGCCTGACCGCGCGGTCAGGCTCGCGCATCACCGCCGAGCCGCAGGCCTTGCCGGTCACCTGCCGGGAAGGGCAGCCCATATTGATGTCGATAATGTCGGCGCCCGCCGCTTCCGCGAGCTTTGCGCCTTCGGCCATCCAGCGCTCATCCCTGCCGGCAAGCTGGATGACGAACGGCCTGATCGACGGATCGCCCTCGGCGCGGCGGACGACATC
>JBGSLM010000210.1:0-26779 GCA_041740755.1 Parvularculaceae bacterium
CGCAGCGCCTTACCGTCAAAATCACCCCGAAGACCAACCGCATGCCGTCCCATCGCGAACCTCCCTCGTTCGCCATATCGAATCAGCATTCGCGAGCGCTGTGAATCCCAAATGAGTCACGATCAGCGCGAGTTGGTATCATGGGTTTTCTTCGATAAATCCAGGAATGCGCTCGCCGCGCTTTAGATAAGCGGTCCAGTCGCCGCTGCTCCAATGCGGCTCGTCGAGGAACCATGACCGCATCTCGACGCCGACGGAGTCGAGCGTCAGGAGATTTTGTTCCTCAGGACTTGCAGCGAACGCTGCAAGGTCCGCGATATCTTGCGCGCCGACGTCGATGACGTAGCCGAGCTCGATCGTCTGTAACGCTGTCATCGCCGGGGCGCCGCGCCACATGCGCGCGGAAAAATCGAGCGGGTTGATCAGGGCGTTAGTCTCGATTGCCGAAAGGTCCGAGGCGGCCTTGCCGCCGACGCCATTAACCTGATGGCAGATGACGCACCCCTTCGAAATGAAGAGGATTCGGCCGCGACGGGCGTTAAGTTCAGGCGTCGCAGCGGCGATCGGCGCTGGCGGCGCGCTCAAGGCTTCCTGCGACGGCGACGGGGCGTATTCGGTCTCGACAATTTCAGCTGGCGCGTCGGCCGGCTCAGCGGCCTTCCTCGCGCAACCGGCGACGGAAACAGCAAGCGCTGCGGAAAGTATTAGAAATCCTGAGTTTACCCGCGCCATCATACAGCTCCATCTTTCCTGATCGACGAACACCTTGCGACGGTGCGCGCAAGGTGTGCTTGACCCTAATCAACACCGAGGACCTTGGATATGAAAACCGGCGATTTGATCGCAGAAGATCTAAAGGGGATTGGCGAGGGCTACCTGCCTGGCCTGCTTGGCATACGTTTCACCGCAGCGGGCGATGGTTGGATCGAGGCTGAACTCGGCATCCGCAAGGAATTGCTGGCGCCGAACGGCTTCCTTCACGCGGGCACCGTCGTAACGCTCGCCGACACATGCTGCGGCATCGCCTGCACCCGCGCCCTACCGCAGGGCGCAACCGGCTTCACCACCGTCGAACTGAAGTCGAATTTTCTAGGCACAGCGCTCGACGGCGTTATCGACTGCCGAGCGACGGCTCAGCACCTCGGTCGCACCACCCAATTATGGGATGCGACCGTCAGGCGCCGCGATACCGGAAAGACAATCGCGCTCTTTAGATGCACCCAGATGGTGCTATGGCCGAAGGCGCAATCCTAGCAGCCAGCCGCTCCGCACCGCGCGTCCATATTGCGCTGAATGCCGTCGGTCTTGTCCTTGGCTTCCTGGCGCGCCTCATCCCACTCTTCTTTGGTCGAGCAGACCTTCGTCTCAAACAGCGTGCCGGGCCGCTTAATCCGCTTGCAGATGACACGGGGCTTGCCGGTTTTTTCATCGACAAGCGTGACAGTGCGATATTTATCGACTGACGCATCGAGCGATGCCTTGTCGCCGCTCGTAGACATTTCTCCGGATTCCTCGACGGCTTTTTGAGCGTCTGGCGACAGGCCGGCAATACGCTGCGAGCCATCCGTGGTCGCGCACGCGGTCATTCCGACTGCAGCCAACACAAGGGCGAACGATTTAACAATACGCACGATAGGTCCTCCATAACGCTGCGGACGGGCGCACTTACGCTTCCATTTCGCCAAAATGGCGAAAGCCGAGGACGACTGTACACATTAAGTAATCCGCATCAACCCGGCTTGCGGCAAACCGTTTACTGGACAATCGTCCTAAATCAATTTTTCAGGAGAAGTCGCCAGATTAACGCACTATCGCCATTTTATAGGCGGTCCGCCCAGTGATCCGTCCCCCCACCATTTTTCCGCATTTGGCGACATTGCTTCATCAACGCAGAGCGTTTCGGCGAACTGCAGCGCGCAGGCGACACCGATATCGGCCGCACGACGCAACTATGGGACGCGACCGCCATGTCTGCCGATGCAAGTGAGACTATCGTGCTCTTTCGGTGCGCGCAGTTGGCGCTTTGGCCGAAATCGAATTGCACTTAGACGCAAAAACGGCAGCCGAGTGGGCCGCCGCGCGCCGCAATTTGATGAGCGAGCAACCCCTATCCCTGCGGCCTTCCCGTCGCCGTATTCTGGCGCTGGAGATTGTTGACGCCTTCCTGCGAATCTTTACGAATCTGCTCCCATTCATCTTTGGTCATGCAGATTTTTCTACCCAGTCGAGAACCTGGAGTCGCCATGTACTTGCAGATTTTCGTGTCGTCGTTTTGCGCGACGATTTCTGCCGCCTGCTTGTTCTCATCGGCGCTGGCGGCCGAGGCGTTTTCTGCCGGCTGACTCGCCTCATCCGCCGCGGCCGTGCTCTCAATCGCCGTCGTGGCCGAGACGACATCGGATTCGTTCGCGACAGCGACTGCAAACATCGACGTAGCAGCCAAAAACACTGCAACGCTCTTAGTGAAAAGCATATAAAACCCGTTTCTATCTAATGCGATCCTAGCCTGGCCTTCCGCCGAAAGGCAACAGCCAGGTTCAGTCGATTTTCGCCCGCCGCCCATCCCGATACGGATATATCCATCCCATCCTGCAGCGGCTCTGATCGCCTTATCAAAAATTATGAAGCCTCAAGCTCGCCGCCTTCGAGTAATCACGCGCGGACTCTGCGGGCGGATGACCGTTTTCGTCGCTTCGGCGGTGGAGGAATCACGCCGCGGCGGCCGTCACGAAGGCGGGCCGCAACGTGATCCGCTCCCACCACTTCGAGACATTTGGCGTCATCGCTTCCTCCACACCGAGGGTTTTTGCGAACTGAAGCGCAAATGCGACACAGATGTCGGCCATAGTGAAGCGGTCAGCACAAAGATAGTCCCTGCCCTGTAGTCCCGCCTCAACCGCAGACCAGCGGCCGAGGAACCATTTCCTGTAATCCTCCGCCGCTTGCGGAAGGCGGCGGTCTTCGGGTTCCAGCGCTGTGTATCGAAAGAAAATCGTCAGCGGAAAAGTCAGCGTCGCGTCCGACCGGTACATCCAGTTCAGGTAAAGGCCGTAGTCTTTCTCGTCAGGTCGCACGGCGAGCGGCGTCGGTCCGTATTTTTCCGCAAGGTAATGACAAATGCCTGTGCTCTCAGTCAGCATGACGCCTCCGTCGATCAGCGCCGGTACGGTGCCGAGCGGATTTACGTCCTTGTAGTGCTTGGCGAAGATGCGCGGCGGAAACGGCAGCACCTCAAGCTCGTAATCGAGACCCATTTCCTCCAGCGCCCACACGCAGCGAAGCGACCTTGCGCCCTGACAATGATAGAGTCTCATTTACGCCCCTCTTATGCCCGCGCATGCGGGGGAGAGCGCAGGATAGAGACCGCTTGAACCTGCGAGCAAGGGCGAATGGCTGTTCGCCGCCATTGACCGCATCTTGGCCGACGCCCCAGATTGACGCCATGCAGCCGCTCTCATTCGACGCTACCCGCCTTCCCGCGCCGCACCTGACGGCCAGCCACGAAGCGTGGCGAAAGTCCGTGCGCGCTTTTGTCGACAGGGAAATTCATCCGCATGTGAACGCATGGGACGAAGAAGGAAAATTCCCGCGCGAACTGCATCGGCGCGCTGCCGACATCGGCCTCATCGGACTTGGCTATCCGGAAGAGTATGGCGGCGTCAAAGACGGCGTCGACATCTTCCACTCAATCATTGCGTCAGAAGAGCTCTCGCGCGCCGGTTCCGGCGGACTTGTCGCCGGACTGATGACGCACGGCATCGGCCTGCCGCCGGTCCTTGCGCTCGGTTCCGCCGAGTTGAAGGCGCGCGTTGCGCCAGACGTCCTTGCCGGAAAGAAATTGATCGCGCTTTGCATTACAGAGCCGTCTGGCGGTTCCGATGTCGCCAGCATCCGGACGCGCGCCGTTCGTGACGGCGATCATTATATCGTCAACGGCGAAAAGACATTTATCACCACCGGCATGCGCGCCGATTATCTGACTGTCGCCGTCAGAACTGGAGGCGCAGGCGCTGCGGGACTTTCTTTTTTGCTGATTGATGCGGAAAGCCCCGGCGTCACCCGCACGAAGCTCGACAAAATGGGCTGGTGGATGTCCGATACGGCGACGATCAATTTCGCCGATGTGCGCGTTCCCGCCGAAAATCTTGTCGGCGCTGAAAATTCGGGCTTTGCCGGGATCGTCGCCAATTTCAACGGCGAGCGGCTCGGCATGTCGGCGCAGGCGATCGCCTTTGCGCGCGTTTGCATCGAGGACGCCGCCGCCTGGGCGGTAAGCCGCGAGACATTCGGCAAGCCCTTATCGAAGCATCAGGTGATCCGCCACAAATTCGCGGAGATGGTGCGCCATGTTCACGCCTCGACGGCGCTCCTCGACAATTGCGCGTGGCGGGTAAAGAACGGCGAGACTCCGGTGGCGGAATTATCGCTGCTGAAGGTTCAGGCGACCCGCACGATGGAATTTTGCGCGCGCGAAGCGATGCAGATATTGGGCGGCGCCGGCTTCATGCGCGGGTGCCGCGTCGAGCGCATCTATCGCGAAGTGCGCGTGATGGCGATCGGCGGCGGATCGGAAGAAATCATGCTCGATCTGGCGGCGAGGCAGATGGGCCTCTGACTCCCCTCTCCCGTTTACGGTAGAGGGTTTTCATTCACAGTTTGCGCAACGCCGTCTTCAAAATCTTTCCCGAAGGATTGCGCGGCAGCGCATCAATAAAATCGACGCGCTTCGGCAATTTGAAACTCGCGATTTTCGGCCGCAGGAACTCAACGACCACTTCGGCGCTCACCTCGGCGCCGGGGCGCTTTACGACGAACGCGCGTACGAGCTCGCCCCATTTTTCGTCCGGCATTCCAACGATCGCCGATTCAAAGACCGCCGGATGCGCCGCAAGCAGGTTTTCAATCTCGGCGGGATAGATATTCTCGCCGCCCGAAATGATCATGTCCTTCACGCGATTGACGACGAAGACATAGCCGTTTTCATCAATCCGGCCCGCATCGCCTGACCAGTACCAGCCGTCGCGGATGACGGCGTGCGTCGCATCGGGCTTGCCCCAATAGCCGTCCATGATGAAATCCGATTTCGCAACGATTTCGCCGACCTCGCCAAGCGGCATTTCTTTTCTGGTTTCCGGATCGCAGATTTTCACCTGACAGCCGGGCAATGGTTTCCCCGCTGAGACGCGCTGCTTTAGACCCTTCGCGTGATCCTCGTGGCCAAGGACCGTGACGCCGCCTGTCGTCTCCGTCATTCCGTAGAACTGCGAGAAGCGCGCATTCGGCATCATCGCCATCGCGGCGTCGAGCAGAGGTTCCGGCATCGGCGCGGCGCCGTAACTCACCTGCGCGAAATTCGTCAGCGGCAGGCCCGCCGTCTTCGCCGCCTGCAGGATCATCATGATCATCGCAGGCACAAAAAATGAATTGAGCGGAACGCCGCTCTGCGCTTCCCTGACGATCGCCGCCGGATCGAACTGGCGATGCTGGATCACCGGCATCGAGCGCGACCAACCCATAAAGCCGAAATTGACGCCGGCGATGTGAAAATGCGGCAGCGCATGCATGATCGCTTCATTGTCAAAGCGCGGCGCGATGACGCCGGCCTTGACGCCTGCGTCGCCGACTTCCTGATAGCAGCGATTTGGCAGCACGACGCCCTTTGGCAGGCCAGTCGTGCCGCTGGTATAAAGCTGGACGACGACATCGTCGCGCGTCGGATTGTAGGACGGACGCAAGGGTTCGAAGCTGTCGATAAACCGGTCGAAGCAATCGTCGCCGCCGCTTTCGAGGATCATTGTGCGCGGTAATTTGAAGTCATCGACAGCGCGCAACGGGTCGACAAACATCTTCTCGCCGACAAAAAGCACGGGCCTTGCGTCAGCGATGATTTGCGCGATTTCGGCGGGCGCAAGGCGCCAGTTGACCGGCGTCATCACAACGCCGATTTTCGCAGCCCCCAGCAGCGCATACCAGAACGTGGCGACATTGCGCGCAAGCCAGCACAGCCGGTCGCCGCGCTTTAGCCCCAACGAAAGCAGCGCCTGCGCAGCGCGGTTGGCGCGCCGATCCAGATCCGCATAGGTCGATGACTGTCCCTCGAAGATCAGCGCCGTCTCGTGCGGCAGGTGCTGGGCCTGTTCCTCGATCAAACCCGACAGCGTCGGCGCATTAAAGATCCGGCGTTGCTTCGGCATCGGCTAATTCCTCCCTAATTTTTTGGAAGACTATGCCGCAGGCGGAGCGATTTGCCAAATTGTTCGCCCGCAGGTCCGAGGACAAGCTCCAATCGCCTTTCGCCGCGCCCCGGAATGACGCATTGAGATTTTAGAAATCCACGGCGGTCAGTTTTCTTTCGAAGGGAACCGCTTCAGTTTTCGACGCTGGCGTGATCGACCTCAACAAGGCGCTGGTCGCGGATGACGATGATCCGATCAAGCCGCTTTGCAAGCCGGCTGTCGTGCGTCGCAACGAGGGCCGCAAGCCCTTCAGCGCGGACGATTTCGAGGAGCGCGTCGAACACTCTGGCGGAGGTCTTGGGATCGAGATTTCCGGTCGGCTCATCGGCAAGCAGAATTTTCGGGTGGTTCGCGAGCGCGCGGGCGATCGCAGTTCGCTGTTGCTCGCCGCCGGACAATTGGCCGGGCTGGTGATTCAGCCGTTCGGCGAGTCCCATGGAAGCAAGGAGGCGCGCGGCTTCCTTTTCTGCGTCGCCGATTTTCTCGCCGCGGATCAGTCTTGGAAGCGACACGTTGCCGAGCGCGGTAAACTCCGGGAGCAGATGATGGAACTGGTAGACGAAGCCCAGATAGTCGCGGCGAAGGCGCGTCTTCGCCGCATCATCAAGTTTCGACGTCGCGGCGCCGCCGATGTAAACCTCGCCGCTCGACGGCGCTTCGAGCAGCCCGGCGATATGAAGCATAGACGATTTGCCGGAGCCTGAAGGGCCGAGCAGCGCAATCGTCTCGCCGCGATGCAATTCGAAATCCGAAGGCTGGAGGATTTCAAGATCCTTGTAGCGGCGGCTGACGCCCTCAAGCCGCAGAACGGTTTCCGCATTACTCATAGCGAAGCGCCTCAACCGGATCGAGGCGCGCGGCGCGCCATGCAGGATAGATTGTCGCGACAAATGACATGAACAAAGACCAGCCGACAATCAGGCCGACCTCGTTCCATTGCATCTTCGCCGGGATCGCATTGAAGTAGTAAACGTCTGACGGGAACAGGTCGGTATTGAATATCGCCGACAGGAACGTCTCGATCGCATCGATATTCCAGACGAATAGTGCGCCGCCGGCCGCTCCCGCAAGCGTTCCGATGACCCCGATCAGCGAGCCCGAGAGAAAAAAGATCCGCATGATCGACCCTTGCGTCGCGCCCATGGTGCGAAGGACCGCGATATCGCCGGTTTTGTCCTTCACCAGCATGATAAGACCGGTGATGATGTTGAGCGCTGCAACCGCGACGATCAACAAGAGAATGAGGCGCATGACGCTGCGTTCTGTCTGCAGCGCATTGAAATAAGACTGGTTCTGCTGCTGCCAGTCGCGCAGTTCAAGATCGGGAACGATCTCTGCGATTGCCGGCTTATAGGATTTAACTTTCTCCGGCTCGGCGACTTTCAATTCGATCTGCTGCACCGCCTGGCCGAATCCGAAGAAGACTTGCGCCTGTTCGAGCGGCATGAAGCCGATGAACCCGTCATATTCGGAATTGCCGACTTCAAAGATGGCGCCGACGGTATAGGTCTTTTTCTGCAGGGTCGGACCGAACGGCGTGTCTGCGCCCCGTCCTGAAATCAGCGTGACCTTGTCGCCGGGACCGACGCCTAGCTGCCAGGCGATGCGGTTGCCGATGGCGATTTCATTGCCGCCATTCTTGCCGATGCCGAAATTTTCGAACGAGCCGGCGACGAGATGGCTGCGCCCGGTTTCCGGATCGACGCCGGTGACGTAATTGATCGCCAGCAGATCGTCGCGGCGGACGCCGCGCATGATGATGCCCGTCTCGTTGAACGCGCTGGCGTAAACTGGCGACTGGATCAGCGGCAACGCCTCGGTGACGCCCGGCGCTGCGCGCAGCTTTTCGATAAGCGCTTCATAGTCCGCGATCGGACCATCGCCCTGCACGAATATATGGCCGTTGACGCCAAGAAGCTGATCGAGAAGTTTCGTGCGAAAGCCCTGCATCACCGACATCACGATGATGAGGACTGCAACAGCAAGCATGATCCCGCCGAAGGCGATGATCGAAATGAGCGAGACGCCCTTCCCGGACTTCGTCGCTCCAAGATAACGGCGCGCGACCATCCACTCGAAAAACGAGAAGGGCGGCGTTGAGGGCGGCGCCGAAATGGCGGTTGAACTCATGGATAAGACCCGGCTTCTTCTGGCGCGGGTCCTATCGCAATTTGCGGCCATGGCCAAATAGTGGCGGATCAGGCCTTGAGCGCCGACCGCACATCCCGTTTCAGCATGTCGAGCGCGGCGTCGAGGGAGACCTCGTCGCGGTGGCCGTCGGCGCGGCGTTTGACTCCCACCTTGCCGGCTTCGAGCCCGCGCGGGCCGACGATCAGCTGGAACGGCAGTCCGATAAGGTCCATCCGCGCGAATTTCTCGCCGGGCCGGGCGGCCGTGTCGTCGTACAGCACCTCGACGCCTGCGGCTTCGAGCGCCTCATACGCCTTGGCGCAGGCCGCATCAGTCCCGGCGTCGCCCTGTTTGAGATTGACGAGGCCGACATGGAACGGCGCGACCGAAACGGGCCATTTGCATCCGGACTCGTCGTGATACGCCTCGATCAAAGCGCCTGCGAGGCGGGACACGCCGACGCCGTATGATCCCATTTCGACCGGGCGGTCCTTGCCGTCAGGTCCCGTGATCATCGCGCGCATCGGCGCTGAATATTTCTCGCCGAAGTAAAAGATGTGGCCGACCTCGATGCCGCGCGCCGCGATGCGATCGCCTTTTGCGACCTTCGCTTCGAACTCGGCGTTGTCATGCTTTTCCTCCGTCGCCGCGTAATAGGACGTATAGCGATCAATGACAGGCTGAAGGTCTCCGTCGAAATCCGTGTCTACGCCCGGCGCGGACAGATCGAGGAGTTTCTTGTCGCAAAAGACCGCGCTCTCGCCCGTTTCGGCGAGCACGATGAATTCGTGCGAAAGGTCGCCGCCGATCGGGCCTGTATCTGCGCGCATCGGAATCGACGTCAAACCCATCCGCGCAAAAGTGCGCAAATACGCAACGAACATCTTGTTGTAGCTGCGGCGCGCGCCCGCGCCGTCGGCGTCGAACGAATAAGTGTCTTTCATCAGGAATTCGCGTCCGCGCATGACGCCGAAGCGGGGGCGGACTTCGTCCCGGAACTTCCACTGAATGTGATAGAGCATCTTCGGAAGGTCTTTGTACGAACGGACGCCCGCGCGGAAGATCTCCGTGATCATTTCTTCATTGGTCGGCCCGAACAGCATTTCCCTATCGGCGCGATCCTTGATGCGCAGCATCTCTTTGCCATAGGCTTCATAGCGCCCGCTCTCGCGCCACAGATCCGCCGACTGGATCGTTGGCATCAGCATCTCGACAGCGCCTGCGCGGTCTTGTTCCTCGCGGACAATCTGTTCGATCTTCTTCAGAACGCGAAAGCCCAAAGGCAGCCAAGCGTAAATGCCGGCGCTTTCCTGACGGATCATGCCCGCGCGCAGCATGAGCTGGTGCGAAGCGATCTGCGCTTCCGAGGGGTTCTCTTTCAGAACGGGTAGATAATAGCGGCTAAGGCGCATTGACGGCTCCGGGGAAAGCGGGAGCCGTCTCTTAAAAAGGCTTGGCGGTCTTGTCCATGCGGCGCGCGTTGCCCGGATCAGCGGCAGCCGGCCCGGCGCCGTAAGCGGTTGTACGGCTGCCCCTCGACATCGAACCGCGCGAGAATGCGCGCCGACGCCCACCCCTCGACCGGGATGGCGTAGAAGACCTGGACGTCGTCGACGCTGGCGCGGCCGGAGTTCAGATCCTCCGCCTCGGCGTCGAAAAGCATGATGATTTTGGGTGAATTCGCGGGCGCGGGGCACGGATCCGGGCGTATCACAAGCGTTTCCGCCGTTGCAGAAACGGTGAGCAGGTTGAGCCACATGGCTGCAATAAGGAGACGGCGCGCCTTCATAAAAGGCGCAGGTGCAGCGTTTATGCCTTGTTAACCAAGAAAGCCGCCCGCTATTGCGCGAGCATTGCGGACAGCATTGAGCCATCCTCGTATTTGAGATCGTCGATCAGCCAGCGGCCCTTCTCGCGCTTTAGAACAAAGCGAACCGACCGCTTTGAGAAAGCATCCGCGAATTCAGCGGGAACGAACAATCCTTCCGCCGTCCTCTCGCCAGCGCCTACTGCAAAGCGCGCCGGGTATTCCTGAGTGTCCGTGAACGGATCGCCGTTGATCGCCGGCGCTTCATCGGGATTTTGCGGCACGGCGAACCATGCGTCGATTTTTTCGGCGAGCGATTTTGAGAGCAGAACGCGCTTACCGGCGGCTAACGGCGCAGCAAAGCCCATGTCGCCATCGAAATGCGCTTCGAGGAAGCGTTGGACGACGCCCTCCGGCGATGTCTTCGACGCATGCGCGCCAATCGTGCGATCGAGCGTCAGGATACGATTGTCGAGCGCGAGGAGAAGGGTATCGTCATCCGCATAATGATAGTCGAAGACGCCCTTGTCGCAGCTCACCGAAACGCCCTTGAAGCTCATGCCTGCAAGTCCAAGCGGGATCATCGTCGTACTTGCAGGTTCCGGCAGTCCGCCCTGAAAGAGGCCTTCGGGCGGCGCATCCGTCGCTTCGAATTTCGCGTGGCCGCAGCCGATCGGATGCGGGCCTTTTACCGCTTTGGCGCCGAATGCGACGGTTGCGCCGATCCATTGAGGTTTGACGCCAGCGCCCGCGTCATCGGTCCAGGGCGCGACCACCATCCGGGTGATCCGCCATTTTCCGGATACGATCGGCCCTGCGTTTTCCGCCGCCGCGAATGATACCGAAGCGGCGAACGCGGCGGCGCCGATAAAAATTCTTGAAATCACAGCATTCCCCTGCCTGACGCAGGGCCAGCTTAGCTGGGCGCAGAATGGACAGAAAGCAGGTTCAACAAGGAATTGGTGCGGCCAAGAGGACTCGAACCTCCACGATGTTACTCACTAGCACCTCAAGCTAGCGCGTCTACCAATTCCGCCATGGCCGCAAATCAAGTAAGGCGCGGGGGATAGCAAAAGCCTCCCGGCGCCTCAAGCCCTTTGATCCGCGATTAAATTCTAGAGGCCGGAGACTTCGACCGCGATGCGGTCGCCCAGCAGGCGGACCTTGCCGTCGGCTATTTTGCGCCCGTTTGCGAGGATCGAAATGGGCTTCAGGGCGTCCCGGCCAAGCGGAATAACCGCCCCGCGCCCGAGCGAAAGGGCGGCCGCAAGCGGCAATTCAGCTGACCCGACGACGATTGTCAGTTCAACGTCGATCTGTTCGACAGCGGCCATAGGCGGTGATAACCCCCGATACGCAACTGACGTCAGCATCGGGCCCTTTGGTTAGAACGGCGTTAAATCACGGATTTTGGCTCGACCGGCCTGTCGAATGGGCGGTTTCCGAGGGCTATGTCGCCTACCCTGAGGCGTCAGAGGCGATGGAACGCCGGGTCGCCCAGATCCGGGCGGGGGACGCGAACGAGTTGGTCTGGCTGCTTGAGCACCCGCCCCTATACACGGCGGGGACAAGCGCAAAGGACGGCGATCTGCTTGACCCCCGCTACCCGGTATTTCGCTCGCCGCGCGGCGGCCAGTACACCTATCACGGGCCCGGCCAGCGGGTCGCCTATGTGATGTTGAACCTCGCTGACCGCACCAAAGACGTCAGGGGCTTTGTCGCTTCTCTTGAGGAATGGATTTTCGGCGCGCTTGCGGCCTTCACTGTGAAGGGCGAACGGCGCGAGGACCGGGTCGGCGTCTGGGTCGATCGAACGCTCCCCGGAGAGCCAGCGCGCGAAGACAAGATCGCCGCGATCGGCATTCGTCTGCGCCATTGGATCAGCTTTCACGGCATCGCCTTCAATGTGGAGCCTGAACTTTCGCATTTCGGCGGAATTGTCCCGTGCGGCGTGACCGCCCCCGGCTACGGCGTCACCAGCCTTGTCGATCTCGGCATTCCAGCGACCATGGACGACGCCGACGCTGCGCTCCTTCAATCGTTCAATGGCGTTTTCGGCCCGACCGTCCGTGCGCCTGCGCCTCTCTAGTCATTAGCGCGTCCTTTGAATTGTACGACGACAACCAGCGCATTGCCGTCTATGATCCGGCGACAGACTAACGACCGAGGAGGCTCCATGTCCCGTAAGTTCACATTTATGCTCGCCGCCGCAGCAGCAATCGCAGCGCCCGCCTTGATGCCGGCGCTTGCTCAGGAAACGCCAGCCGCAGAGCCTGGCGCTCCGGTTGCGGGAGACGCCCCAGCGATCAACGAAGACGAAATGGCGGACCTCCTCAATTCCCAGCAGCAGATCAAGCAGGATGTGACGCTGACGCGGACGGTCGATGGAAAGGTTGTCGAAACGAAAAAAGAGACGATCGTCTATTCGAAGGACGATCCCTTGCGCGGCAGCGAGGCAGGGCTTTCTCCGCTCGAAAAGCTCGTCGCCGAATTCGCGAGCCAGGCGATCACCCGGAAGGAAGCGCTAGACGAAGCCAAGCTCGATTTTGTCCTCGCCGACCTCGATCGCGACGGCGCGATGACGTCCGACGAATTCGTCTATCTCGTAAAAGGCTGGGAGGACGCTGAAATCACCGGCAGCGGCAGCGGACGATTTGTCGAACCCTATTTCCATGTCGATGCGCAGTCGGCGGCGGCTGAGCATGCAGAACAGGCGCGCGCCAAATTCACGGCGATGGCGGGCGTTGGACCTGCGCTGTCAAAAAAGGCTTTCACGCGCCGTGTCATCGCGGAGTTCGAGCAATACGACGCCAACAAGGACGACCTTCTGCAGGGCGACGAATTGCTGAATTTTCGCGCGTCGGTGCGCGGCGAGCCGATCCTCGGGGAATATTCAGAGTAGGGACAAAAACCGCGCGGCGGCGAGAAAATCCGTTCTCAGCCGCGCCTCGCGCTCTTGCGCTTCGCTATCGACACCCCAGCGCTCCGCCTGAAAATTCTCGTCGACGCGCGAGGCTTCAAATAGCTGCGCGTCTGGAAATGCGCGGTGCAACAGCGCAATTCCGATAACGGCCGATCCTGAAATCTCCGTTGCGGCTTTGACTGCAAGCAATTGCTCCGGCGGCAGGGGTAAAAGCAGCGCCTTTACAGTCTCGATCGATGTTGGCGGCTGGTCGAGAAACCCAACGCCTGCGCCGGTTTTCAGCCTGATATTAAGGGCGGCGGCGCACCATTCGAGGATCGGGTCCCATGTGCGGCGCTGCAGATCGACAAGTGCGGAAGGCTCGCTTGCGCGGTAACAAAGGAGGTCGGATCTGAGGAACGACGCCACGACGCTGCGCCAGCTTTGCGCGTCGCGTTCCCCGAGATCGAGCGCCGTCATGGCAAAGCGCGTCATCGGCATGCGGCCGAGATTGATATGCTCTTCCTGCGCGTTCCATTCATCTGCAATAGCGGCCGCGAGCAATTGGGACTTTACGCATAGAGGATTGCCCGCGCGCGTCTTTGCGCCCCGGCCGTCGAGGCGAATGGAGAAAAAGCCTGCCTCCTCCCCCGCAATTGCAGTTTTGTAGAACCGCTTCGGCAGGCGCAGCGGGTTATCGCCGACTTTCGTCATTTCTTCTTTTTCTTGCGCGAGAGATCCGGCCAGACGACCTGCGCTTCCGGGTCGAACCCAAACAATTCCCACGTCTCTTTCATGCGCCCTGTAAGCGGCGCCGTCAGCGTGATCAGCAGATTGTTGTCAGGATGTGGAAACGTCATCTCGCGGCAAAAGAGCTGCAATCCTTCCGGGACGCCTTCGATGGCGGCGTTGGGACCGCCATATTTGCGATCGCCGACAATCGGCGTTCCCATCGCGGCGCAATGAACGCGAAGCTGATGCGTCCGCCCTGTCAGCGGCTTCATCGCGAGGAACGATGCGGGGCCCGCGCTATCAAGAACCGTATAATCTGTGATCGCTTTTTTCGCGTCTTCGCCCTCGGCGGGCGCCATGCGTTCTTGATCCCTGTCGCCGACGCGAACCATTTTCTTTGCGACCGGAAGATTGATCGAGCCCTGACGAATTTGGGGAACGCCGACGCAGAGCGCCCAATAGGTCTTGATAACGTCGTGGCCCTGAAACGCCTTGCCTAGCTTTGCCGCCGCAATGCGCGTCTTGGCGAGGATCAAAAGGCCGCCCGTGTCCTGATCGAGGCGATGAACGAGGCGCGGCCTTTCGCCATCCTTTTCAAGCGCCGCCAGCATCCCGTCTATATGGCGCGTCGTTTTCGCGCCGCCCTGCACCGCTAGTCCGAACGGCTTGTTGAGCGCGAGGATTGCATCGTCTTCATAGATCGTCATGCTGCGAATGGCGGCGGCGTCTTCCTTTTTAGGCCTGAATTCGGTTTTCGGCGCCACCGCTTCATCGTCGATCGGCGGTATGCGGATTGACTCCCCCGCTTCGACGCGGCGGTTCGCCTTGACGCGCCCTCCATTGACCCTGATCTGTCCGGTGCGCAGCAATTTCTCAAGCGCGCCATGGCGAAGACCCGGGTAATAAGTCTTGAACCAGCGGTCGAGGCGCAGGCCGTCATCTTTTTCTGCGATCACTTTGGTTTCGACGCCGCTCATGAAAAGGCTTTCCCGGCCGCAAGGCCCGCAAATAATCCGCCGATCGATAGAATGACAGACGCCGCCACATAGACGCCCGCAATTGTCAGCGACTTGTCGCGATAGAGCGTGACGGCGTCGAGCGCAAATGTCGAAAAGGTCGTAAACCCGCCAAGGACGCCTGTCGCAATGAAGGCGCGGGTGACCGCGCTATGCGGCTCCTTCGCGACCAGCCAGGCGATGAAGAGCCCCATCGCTGCAGATCCGATGACGTTAACCGCCAGCGTCCCCCAAGGGAAATTCGGGCCGAGGAGACGCATCGACAAAACGCCGACGCCATGCCGCGCCATTGCGCCGATCGCGCCGCCTGCGCCGATCGCGATCCATAATTGGGGGCTGTTCATTGCTTCTCCGCCGCCTGAAACGGGGCCAGCAATAGCCCGGGCAAGGATTTGTCCGCAACGTTTTCAAGGCCGATTTTCATATCAGGCGTACGCCTTGTTGCGCTCCGCGTGTCGAATACCCTGTCCCAGAGGCTGAAAATCGCAGCGTAGCTGGAATTCGTGTCGGCGCGGACGGCATGGTGGTGAACCCAGTGGATCGAGGGCGTGACGACGACATAGGACATCGCCTGCTCAAGCGCATTTGGAAGCCGGACATTCGAATGATGAAAGAAAGTCGCTGCGAGAAGCGCCGTTTCGAACACCAATACATGATTGAACGGAATCGCAAGCAGGCAAATCGGAATCATGCGCAACGCCGCCGAGAGCGCGACTTCGCCCGGGTGAAACCTCACGGCGGACGTCGTATCGAGGTGTTCATCGAGATGATGAACGCGGTGAAAGCGCCACATCGGCCGCACTTCGTGATAGGCGCGATGAATTCCGTATGCCCAAAGGTCGAGAAAGACGATGTCGGCCGCAAGCGTCACTGCACTGAGCCAATCGGACGGCCTCGCCCATAATGGATGCTCTGCAGCGATCATCGTCAGCGGCAAAACTATCATTGGTGAAAGGATCGTCAGCAAAATCCACAACGCGCCGTTCTTCAAGAGACGGCCCGGATTGCCGCTCAATGGCGCCGACGCCGCAATCCGCTCCAGGATGAAAAGCGCGGCGAACACCGCAGCGCCAATCCATGCCTTATTTGCGATGACTGCTTCACTCAGCATCGGCGCCTCGCCGGAAATATCTTGCGTAGGCCGCCGTTCGCGACCGCTTCATTTTTCGCTGCGCGGCTTGCGCCGCTTGTCCCAATAGTCAAGCCGTTTGGCGATCTCGCGTTCAAATCCTGTCTCTCGCGGCTCGTAAAAGCGCTGGCGATCCATGTCCGGCGGAAAATAATCAAGGCCGGCGAAGGCGTCTTCCGTGTCGTGATCGTATTCGTAACCCTTGTGATAGCCGAGGGACTTCATCAGCTTAGTCGGCGCGTTCATCGCATGCATTGGCGGCGCCAGCGAACCAAATTCGCGGGCGGCGGCCTTCGCATTGTGGAATGCGACGTAGGACCGGTTCGACTTCGGCGCCGTCGCAAGATAGGCGACCAGCTGGCCGATCGCGATTTCGCCTTCAGGCTGGCCGAGAAATTCATAGGCGTCGCGCGCGGCGATTGCGAGCGGCAATGCCTGCGGGTCGGCGTTGCCGACGTCTTCCGACGCGATGACGACAAGACGGCGCAGGACAAAGCGCGGATCTTCTCCGCCGACGATCATTCGCGCCGCCCAATAAAGCGCGGCGTCGACATCCGATCCGCGGATCGATTTCTGCAATGCGCTCGCGAGGTTATAATGCGACTCTTGCCCTTTGTCGTAGATCGGCGCCCGTCGCTGCACGATTTTTGATAACGTCTCCCGATCAATCAGGGTCGCCGGATTCTCGGCGAATACCTCCTCCGCAAGGCCGATCGCAAACCGCCCATCGCCATCAGACATCGCCGTCAGCGCCGCGCGCGCTTCGTCCGTCAGCGGCAATTTTCGGCCGACATGAGATTCCGCGCGCTGCAGCAGCATCTCGATTGCATCGGCGTCCAGCCGGTTCAGCGTGAACACCTGCGCCCGCGAGAGGAGCGCCGGGTTCAGTTCAAACGACGGATTCTCCGTAGTTGCGCCGACGAGCGTGATGAGGCCCGACTCAAGATGCGGCAGGAAGCCGTCCTGTTGCGCGCGATTGAAGCGGTGAATCTCATCAACGAAGAGAAGCGTTCCCTTCCCCATGCGGCGCCGTTCCGCCGCTTTGTCGAACACCTTGCGCAGGTCCGCAACGCCTGAAAAGACCGCCGAGATCTGCTCGAATTCGAGCGTCGTTTCCTTTGCGAGCAGACGCGCAATTGTGGTTTTGCCGACGCCCGGCGGGCCCCAGAGAATAATTGATGACAGTCGATTTTGATCGACCATGCGCCGCAGCGGCGCGCCCTTGGCGAGCAGATGATCCTGACCGACAACCTCATCAAGCGTTTGCGGGCGCAAACGATCCGCCAGCGGCCGGGGCGCTTCCTTGTCGAACCCCGCCGCCGCAAAGAGATCGGCCATCTTGCCTGTTACCGTCCGACGCGCCACGCGACGATACGATCGCCGCGATCGATGTCGATGGCCCAGCCTGTCGAGGGTTTCGCAATTTCGCGCTGAAGCTCTGCGGCGGTCGAAATCTTGACGCCATTAACAGTAAGAACGCGAAAGCCGCGACGCAGGCGCGAGCGATAAGCGAAACTTCCCTGCGAGACTTCGGTCACGACAACGCCCGTCAACAGCGGGTTGAGCCCAATTTCCTCACTGAAGCGGGGCGACAAATTCGCAATCGTGACGCCGTTCAGCGGATGATTGCCGGTAAGCGTGCGCTCATCGCGTGCGGGCGTTTCCGGCGGCAGCGCAAAAATCATCTCGGCGGTCAGTTTTTTGCCGTCGCGAATGAAGTCGAGCTTCGCGCGGTCGCCGGGATTTTGAACGCCGACGCGATAGCGCAGCGTTTCGGCGTCAAAGACAGGCTGACCGTCGATGGCGACGACAACATCGCCCTGTTTGACGCCCGCCCTTGCGAGCGGCCCTTGAGGATAGAGGTCGCCGACAATCGCGCCGATCGGGCGGTCGAGCTTTAACACCTTCGCAAGGTCGGCCGTCACCGTCTCGGTCGTTGCGCCGACCCATGGCCGCATCAGCGCGACACCCTTTGTCGCGGTTGCGATAACCTGTTGGACAAGTCGCGCCGGAATGGCGAAGCCGATCCCGTTCGATCCGCCGGAGCGCGAATAGATCGCCGAATTGATGCCGAGCACCTTGCCGTCGATATCGATAAGCGCGCCGCCGGAATTACCGGGATTGATCGCCGCGTCCGTCTGGATGAAAAAAGAAAAATCGTTGATCGAAACCGCAGTGCGCGCGAGCGCTGAGATAATTCCGCTCGTCACCGTCTGGCCGACGCCGAAGGGATTGCCGATCGCAAGCACAATATCGCCGACTTCGGCGGCGTCTGAATTGGCGAATTCAAGGAACGGCAGCGGCTCGCCGGCGTCGATCCGTAAAACCGCTAGATCAGATTGAGGATCAGTTTGCAGGACACGAGCCGTAAACTCGCGACGATCGGAAAGGACGACCTTGATTTCGGTCATGCCTTCAATGACGTGATTGTTCGTTACAATTACGCCGTCGCGGCTGACGATGACGCCGGAGCCTAGCGAGTTTTGCTGTTGCGGCCCGACGCCGAAGAAGCGGTCGAAGAAGGGATCGCCGGTCGAGCGATTGACGACGCGGCTCGTATAAATATTGACGACGGCGGGCGCGACTTTCTCGACGATTGGCGCGAACGACATCTTGACGTCGGCCATGGTCGAAGGCGCCTTGCGCGGCGCCGTCGTAATCGCCTCACCCTTCATTTCGGGGACCGGCGCGCGCGTTGTCTGCGGCGCTTGCGCCGCAACCGGCGCCGCCGCCATCGCGGCGATTGCAACGAGATACCAGTGGCGCATCACTCAATCCTTCCAGACGCAACAGGACGGCGGCGGAGCGACCGTCGTGCCTCAAGCTTACCATCGCGATGCGGCAATTTAGCGGCGGTCGCGGCGGTTCGAAACCCGTTCCGGCGGCTTAGCCTACCGGCTGGCTTCTACATGGATTTTGACTTTGACGTCGAGCCCGACCCATTCGCCGGTTGCGAACTCGCCCTGCCCAACACCAAAATCGGTCCGGACCAGCGCCGCCTCGCCGTCGGCAACCGCCCGGTCGCCGGTAATGGCGACAGAAAACGGCAGGGTGAGGTCCTTTGTGACGCCCCGAACGGTCAGCGTCCCACGCGCCTCGTATCCGCCCCCGGCGGAGCGGATATCGGATGACTCGAATACCGCGGCCGGAAAGGCGCCCGCTGAAAACCAGTCCCCGCTGGGCAGTGCGTCGTCGCGCTGCCGGTCGCCCGTCTTCGCCGACGCCGTCTCAATAGTCGCCTTGATATACGACCCTTCGAGATTGGCGGGATCGAAAGCAACCGACACGTCAAATTTCGAGAACGCCCCGGAAAATTCCTTTCCCGTCTGCGTGCCGGTAAATTCGATCCGACTCTTGGATCTATCGACGTTCCAGACTGCCTGGTTAGAAGGAGCCGCCGATAAGGAAACGGCTTCGTCGTCGTTCACCGCAACCGCATCGGACTCGCTTTCCGCTGCGGGGGCTTGCGCGCTTTGCTCCGCCGGCGCGGACGCCGCTGGCGCTACTGGCTCGTCCGTTTTGGATCCGCACGCGGCGACCAGCAATAGCGCCGCACCCATCCACGCGCTCTTCAAGCTTTTCTCCTGAGGAAAGGAAGCATGTGTGAGAGCACTTCGTCACGGTCGATAATCTGATGCTTCACAGCAGCAGCGACATGTAGGCCGATCAGGCCGATCATCGCAAAGGCGAGATATTCGTGCAGTTCTTCAAAGTCGTGCGAAAGACCTTTGCGATCTTCGACTCCTTCGAAGAATGGAAGATGCGGCCAATGGATGACGCCGAAGAGATAGGTCTGAATGCTGTCCGCGAGCGGAGATGACGAGACGATGGCCCAGCCGACAAGAGGCATTGCGATCAACAGAACATAAAAGCCAAGATGAGCGCCGCGCGCCAGAAGCTTCTCCCATCCCGCCATTTTCTCCGGCAGCGCCGGCGGCTTATGAGTGAGCCGCCAGCCGACACGCACAAGCGTCAGCACCAGCACCGATACGCCGAACGACTTGTGTAGCTGGTATAGCTGAAATTTCAGCTCCGCCTGCTCGCGCGGCAGGTTGTGCATATAAAAGCCGCCGGCAAGCTGGCCGATCACCATAATGGCGATCAGCCAATGCAGGGCGATCGCGACGCTCGTGTAGCGCTCGTTCGCTTTCGCGCTCATTGGGCGGGCGCTTCTTTCGGCATCACGAATTCTGCTTCGATGACGACCGTCACATCATCGCCGACAAAAGGCGTATATTTATCGACGCCGAAATCAGACCGCTTTACCTGGCCTTTTGCGGAAAAGCCGAGCTTGTAGGCTTTGGCGAATCCGTCGTCAGCGGCGCGGTTGATTGCGACATCGAGCGTTACGGGCTTTGTCACATTCTTGATCGTCAAATCGCCGGTGACCGTACCAGTGCCCGCGCCTGTCAACGCGACGGACGTGCTCTTGAACGTAATCTGAGGATATGCCGCCGCATCGAAGAAGTCCGGGCTTACGAGGTGCTCGTCGAAACGATCAACGCCTGAGTCCGCCGATGCGGCGTCGATTGTCGCCGTGACGGTCGATTGGTCCGGCGCTTGAGGATTCCAGTTGAGTTCGCCGGACCATGTGCGCCAGCGAAGCCATGGCTTAGAATAACCTTGATGGTCGTAGCTGAACGTTATGTAGGCGTGGCTTGGATCAGTCGCGTAGACGCCAGCGGCTGCGGCCGAAGCATCGAAAGCAGGCGCTACTTCCGGCGCAGAATCTGCCGGCGCCGTTTCCGCCGCGATCGCTTCTTCAGCTGGCGCCGCGCTCTCTGGCGCAACCGCTTCCTCTTTGGGCTTCCCGCAGGCGACGGCGAGCGCTGCAATACCGACTGTCAAAAGGATTCTCGAACGCATCAGGCCCTCTTTCGTTGTTAAAATTTGCGCGACAATACTCCGCGCCTTCCCCGATCTTGTACGCAACTGAAATCACAATCGCGTCAGCGCGCGCTTAGAACTCCGATACGATCTCGGCCATGACCGGCCGTTGGCGTTCCCGCGGCGGTTCCTTCGCGCTACCGATATAGATGAATCCCGAAGACTTTTCATCTGCCGTAAAGCCAAAGTCCGTCAGCACGTTACGGTCATATGCATACCATTCGGTAATCCAGTTGCCGCCGAATCCGTAGGCGGACGCCGCCAGCAGCATGTTGAGACAAAGGGCGCCGTTGGTCAGCTCCTGCTCCCAGACCGGCGTTTTGTGGCCTGGATCGATCCGGGCGACCACGCCGACAACGACTGGCGCGCGAAGAAATCGATTGCGCTCGGTCTTGATCCTTTCGGCGGTCGCATCAGGCGTCGATTCGACAAAGCGCCGGGCGAGAATTTCGCCTGCGCGCGTTCGCGCGTCGCCCCGAAAGATGATGAATCGGAACGGCGAAATCTTGCGATGATCCGGAACGCGCGCTGCAATCTCCAGGATCGCTTCCAGCGTTTTCGCATCGGGGCCAGGTTCGGTCATCAGATCGGCTGATGTCGATCGGCGGAGCGCCAACAGCCTGCGCGCTTCTTCCGATGGGTGAGCAGGCGCCATCGCGGCGCCGAATTCTGGCGGTTCGATCCGCGCCGGTCGTGCATTCGTCATGATTCAATCCTCAATCCAAACGTCGCAACGCGCCCTTCGCCCGGAAAATAGCGTTCATTCCCGAACGCGAAGTCGCCGCGCTCCGCATAGAGCTTATCGAAGACGTTGCGAAGGGCGAAGGTCGCGGTCAACCCTTTCGATATCGTCCACGCGCCGCGCAAATTGACGAGACTGTGCCCCGGATAGATCGTGGTATTTGCCGCGTCCATGAAATATTCGCCGAGATACGCCCATTCAACCTCGGCGAAGACCGGCGCGCTTTTCGGGGCCCAACGTCCGCGCAGGCCCGCGATCCAGCGCGGCGCCGTATCGACATCATCGCCAAACGATATCGTCTCGCTCGCTTGCGGCAGGCTGAGCACAGGCCGGTCGAAACGATAGGTGTGGCGCCCATAGCTGACATTGCCGTCAAGGGCGAGGCCGTGCGGCAATGCTGCGGAAATTTCCGCCTCTCCGCCGATGTGTCGCGTTCGTCCGTTATTGACGTTGAACCCGTCTGCGTCGCGGAAGAAGAAATTGCGCTTGCGCATGTAATAGCCGGCGGCTTCATAAGTCAGCAGCCCGGCGGCGCCCTTAACTCCAAGTTCGACGGCGTCGATCGCTTCCGGAGTTGCGGGATCTGTCGTCTGGTTGATCTGCAATCGGTAGAGATCAGTCGTCTGCGGCGGCCGTGCGCCCCGTGCGTAACTCGCATAAATGGTCGCCGCGCCCGCATCATAGACCAGCGAAAATTTCGGGCTGATCGTCGTGAATTCATCCGTGCGGTCGCCGGGACGCAAGAAGCGGCCGACAGCGCCTGTCGCCGTTCTGTTATCATAATCATAGCTCGTATGATCCAACCGCACCGCCGCCGTCGCTTTCAAATCTGGCGCAAGAGCGAACGAAAGAATCGCAAAGGGCGACACGGATTTCGCAGCGACTTCGAAATCGTAGTGAAGACCTTGCGTGTACGAGAACACGGTCGGGATCGCCTGAAATTCAGTCAGGTCGCCCTTCGTGATTTCGGCGTCAATTCCGATGACGGCGGAAAGGGAGCCTTGATCGACATAGAGCGCGTTCTGTGCGCCGACGCTCCAGTGTGAGTTTTTCTCCAGCGCCTGCGATGGAAAGAAATGCAGCAAAAACGCCATGTCGTTCCATCGCGCATAGGGCGTCAGCGAAAGCGTGACGCCGTCTGCGGCCTCGATGTCGATACGGCTCGAAAGCCTGACGCCCTTTGCGTCACGAAATGAATTCGGATTTGCGTTCGTCAGCCTTAACGCCGGATCGAGATAGGCGCCCTGCCCCTCGACAAATCCCGCCGTTTCCTGATTGAGATTGTAACCGGCAAGAATGGTCTGAATTAAAACGCCGTCGCCCCTGTAATCGTGACGCAGGGATATTTTCCGCTGATCGACGCCGCTGTCGTCCCTGTAGCCCGGATCGTCGAGCAGGGAAAACGCCCCAAGAAATCCGTGCGCGCCGATTGTATCGGAGACAACGCCTCGCCCCTTGATCCTGCCGATCGTATCAACGCTCGTCTCCGCAAGATACGAAAGTTCGTCGCCAGGCGCGCGCGTTATCACATTGATGACGCCGTGAATGGCGTTGGCGCCATAGGCGGCGCCGGACGGGCCGCGCATGATTTCAATCCGATCCGCGATTTCCGTATGCGCTTCAAAGAGCTCGTTCACGTTTGCAAAGCCCGCCGAGCGCAACGGAACGCCGTCTTCAAGGTAAAGGAACGATCCAGCCCCCGCGCCGCCGGTCAGCACTGGCGAGCGGATCGCGGTCAGATGCTCTTGTCCATTGCCTCGATTTATCAGCACGCCTGCATTGCGATTGAGCGCCTCGGCGGGATGATCGGCATTGATGCGCAGGATCTCGTCGGAATCGAGCACCGATATCGAATAAGGCGTCTGCGAATTCGCCGCCTCTCGCCTGTCGGCGGAAACGACGATTTCATCGACCTGAGCTGCGGCCTGCAAGGCCAACGCCAACGCCAAAAAATCAACAGCCACTTTGCGCCCGCCGCTATCTCATGCCCCTGATCCCGCCAATACTAGCGCGATTTCAACCGGAATTGAAAAGGCGCTGCCCATCGAACTGGACCGATCGCTGCAAGCCCTCGTAGAGATATGAGGACGAGATTGAGGGCTTATGGCGCTTCCCGACCTGTTGTGGCTGGTCTTTGGCAATCTACTTGCGCTTTGGGCGCTCCTCATAGGGCTGTGGGCGGTGAGCGTCCGGATCAAAGACGCGAGCATCATCGATATTTTCTGGGGTCCGGCTTGCGCATTCGGCGCCATTGCAACGCTCCTTCGCGTTAACGGCGCCTCGCCGCGCGATTTGATCCTGACAGCGCTTGTCTCATTGTGGGCGATCCGGCTCGCCTACTATCTCGTACGGCGCAATCTCGGCCATGGCGAGGACTATCGCTATCAGGCGATGCGAAAGAAACAGGGCTCGGACGCCGCATTCGCCCGATGGAGCCTTGTTAGAGTGTACGGTTTGCAGGGCTTGATCGCGTGGTTTGTGTCGCTCCCCGTTCAACTCGGACAGATTGGCGGCGACGGCGCGCTCGGATTTCTGGGCTATGCAGGCATCGCGATCTTCGCGCTCGGGCTAGGATTTGAATCCGTCGGCGACGCACAGTTGCGCGCGTTCAAGGCCGATCCGGAAAACAAGGGAAAGCTGATGACGCGCGGCCTATGGGCGTGGACGCGGCACCCGAATTATTTTGGCGACGCCGCCGTCTGGACCGGACTGACCATAATAGCGCTTGAGAGCCCTTATGGGTGGGCGTCGATCCTGTCGCCAATCGTCATGGCGCATTTCCTCGTCAATATTTCCGGCAAGGCGCTGCTCGAACGAGGTATGGAAAAGCGATATCCTGAATACGGCGCATACAGACAAAAGACGAGCGGCTTCTTTCCAATGCCGCCAAAGCGAAACTGATCAATATGGCCAGACCGCAATGCCGTGCGCCGCATTGCGCATATCCATCGTCAGGTTGATCGATTTGATCCGCTTACCGGCGGCAAGGTCGTAAACCGAAACGGTGGTCGGAGACGATCCGCCGACGACCAGATCGCCTGAAATCAAGCAGAGCCCCCGCCCGAACGCCTGGCGTGCGACGCCGGACGCATCCGCTTCAGTGAACAGCAAAGATTCCGATGGATAGTCCGGCACGGGAATCGATACGAATTTATCGGGCGTGTACCAAACAACGCTGTCGTGATCGGTGTCGTTGAGCAGGACGCCGCCCTTGTAAGGTCGCGCATTGTGACTTCCGGGCGGTATTTCTGCGGCGACTGAAACGCGGGTTGGCTCAATCTGCACAAGAGCTGGCATTTTCAATCCGGACACGAAGATTCCGAATGCTGTCGGATGTACGTTGTTAAGATGAAGCGCCGCAGTCGGCGCCGCCGCGCCGCTGACGCCAGGATTGAAAATTCGTACGCCATATCCGGCGGGCCCCGTCGTCAGCTGCAGTCCGAGATTGAACTCACGAGAATTGAGATCGAAGCGAAGCACGCTGTCGAACCCGGTCGACGTCAAAAAGAGATTCTCCCTAAGGATCGCAATCTCGTGGCAATGCTTCAGGTACGGATTTCTATATGACGCAACGACGCGGAACGATCGGTCGAACGCAAACAGCTCGTCGCTCGCAGCGATGAGAATCTGGTCCTTGTGAAACGCGATGCCGCGCAGACCGCGATCGGCGCCCCTTCCGTCAAAATTTATCGCGCCGTCATTCCAGTCGAGCACCTGCTCGCTTGACCCGTTGTCGAGATCGACGCGATAGAGGCCGCCATGGCTGTCGCCTTGGCTTGCCCCGCGAACTACCGAAGAGACCAGAACGCTAGGCAGCCGCGCCATCTTCCACGTAATCAAAGATCATGTGAATCCGGTCCTTTTCGGTCGGGTTCGCGACATAATGGAAGTCGAGGTTGCTTACCTCGTAGGCGACGCCTTCTTTCAGATTGAACTTCTGCCCGGCGATCGAAAAGACGATTTCATCGCTGGTGACGAGCGGAACGTGGATTCTGTGCCCAATCGCGAACGAAGGATGTTCGTCATAATGTTCGTCGATCGACATTCCCGCGAGGAGTTTTGCAAAAACGGCGCGAATGACAGATCCGTTAGGCGTGTAATGTTTTCGGATAATCTCCTGCATCACCGGAAGCGCGTAGGAAGAAAACTGGTTCCACCCGGCATGTCTCGACACCTGAATATCCGGCCATCCTTCCGCAAACAGCATGATGATCGAATGCGTCTTCGCATGAACGTCGAATGACTTCTGCCGAAGCTGTTCGTCAAGCCAGCGCTCTGGCGCGGCGGCAATGACCGCGTTTTTGAGCGCGGTATGATCGACCGGACCAAGGGTCCTTAGCGGCGTGTCTAACTTCATGACGTCCCGATAGGCTAAAACACAGAGCGCCGCCGCCCATTTCGGGTGGCGGCGCCTTTGGTGAGAGAGACCGTAGCGACTGCGGGCTGAGCCGTCCAGATTGCGCTTCAGCCCTATTGGACGAGCTTCACGCTCTGACCGGCCCTCAGGTCATTCGCATCGAGAAGGCCGTTAATGACAATAAATCTCTCGTTCCTGGCGGTCGCGAACGACGTTTTCGCCGCAAGCGACGACACCGTGTCGCGTGTTCCGGCGGTCACGATATTGACCTTTTCAACCTTTGGAACCTGGACCGATTTCGGGTCTATCGTCCGCAGCGACGCCACGGAATTGTTGATTCCCTGCTGAAGTCGTTGCGTGTCGTTGGCGGGCGTCACCCAAAGGAAAATGTACTTGGTCGTTCCCTCCCAGCTGATGACGAACGCCTGCACATCGACGACGCCGCTTTGGGTCTGAGCTCGCGCCGTTCCAACTGCGCCCTGACGATTGTTCACTGTGAAGGTGCGCGCGGGCGCAAGGCTTACGCCCAGCGCTTTTGAAATGCCGCCTTCGATCAACGCCGCCGGCGTTTCCGTCGAACTGGCCCCCGAGAACTGCATCTGGCCGCCCGTCTGCGACCTTCCGGCGACTGCCGAGGGCGTGTTCACCAGCTTGAATTCCTGCGGCACGCTGAAGGTCAAGCCCATGCCCGGATGGATGAACTCGTTGCCGTTGCGAATGAAGCCCTGCTTTACCGGATCGTCGCCATAGAGCATTCCATTGATCATGGTCAGATAAGTCGCGCGGCTGCGCTCGCTTGAAACGGCGCCCGCCGCCGCGACGGCCTGCGCCTCGGCTGCGG
>JBGSLM010000211.1:0-13150 GCA_041740755.1 Parvularculaceae bacterium
CGATGACAACTCGACTTCGATCAGCCGCAGCAGGTTCAATATGTCCTCGTCCGAAAACCGTTTCCTCGCCATCCCAGTTCCCCAACCGCTTCGTAGAAAAATCCCAGATAAGCGGCCCAGTTATACGGGGGCAAGACACGCGCAAAGAGCCCGAGAAGCGTTTTCGCCAAACTTCTGGATGAAAGGTTCGCGAAGGCGGCAAAGAGGATCGACCTTTCGATCAATGCTCTAGCACTTGACCCGGCGCTATTTCGCCGCCCGGATAAAATGACGGCGCAACTATCCTTGTTTTGAGCCGATGCGCTATCGTCTCAACGCAGCCTCGGAAGAAATGCCGCCATGCCGACGATCGACAAACAATCGCAGACCGAAATTGAGGCGGCAGCCTTTCGCCGCCTTCTTGCCCATCTCGGCAGACGAACGGATGTTCAAAACATTGATTTGATGATTCTTGCCGGATTCTGCCGCAACTGCCTTGCAGACTGGCAGGCTGAAGCGGCGGCTGATCGGGGGATTACTCTGACGAAAGACGAGGCGCGCGAGGCGGTCTATGGCATGACCTACGCGGAGTGGAAGAAGCGCCACCATAAAGAGGCGACGCCGGCGCAACTCGCGGCGTTCGAATCAGCGCGCGAGAAGCACGTTTGACGCTTGTCGGATACCGTCTCGCAGCGAATCGCTGGAGGTTCATTTCTTGGCTCAAACATTCGGTCCAGGCATGGTCGAGATTCCAACTTACGAAATTGAAGACGAATTCAAAGGCCCTGTTGCGGGCGTTGACGAAGCGGGACGCGGCCCCTGGGCGGGCCCAGTTGTCGCGGCGGCCGTCATTCTTGATCGGGCGACGGCGCCTGAGGGTCTTCGCGACTCCAAGACCCTGACTGAAAAACGCCGGCGGGAGCTTGCTGCTGCGCTTTGGAAATCGGCTCGCATCGGCGTTGGGGTGGCGAGCGTTGAAGAAATCGACTCAATGAATATTTTGCGCGCTTCGCTGCTCGCCATGGCTCGCGCGGTCGCTAATCTTCCAATCGCTCCGGCGATTGCAATCGTCGACGGAAACATCAAGCCGAAATTGCGTTGCCCGGCATACACCGTCGTGAAGGGCGATCTGAAATCGATGTCGATTGCGGCTGCTTCGATCATCGCGAAGACGACGCGTGATCGCATGATGCTCGAACTCGCACGAGACTATCCGAATTATTGCTGGCATTCGAATAAAGGCTACGCAGCGCCAGCGCATCGCGAGGCGCTCGATCGATACGGCGTCACCCCACATCATCGGCGCTCTTTCTCACCGATCCACAACATGTTGTATGAACAATCATCGACGCCGTTTTTGTCAACGAACCGGTAATCTTTGTTAAGACATTGACTCCAAAGGATTTTTGTTGACGGCGAGTCCACGCTGACTCATTCTCCGCGTCCTTGATCGGGAGGCGGGCAAATGTCGCAAACAAAAATCGTCACGAAAAAGACGGCTGCGCTGAAAGCGATTTCAGCAAGGTCGGTCTCTTCCCCGCAGCGCGATCCGGCCGACTTTCTTGATAAGATCGTCGCAGGCGACTCGATAGAAGTGCTGCGTTCTCTCCCGGACAATTTCGCCGATCTCGTATTTGCCGACCCGCCCTATAATCTTCAACTCGGCGGCGATCTGACGCGTCCTGACAACAGCCGCGTCGACGGCGTCGATGATGATTGGGATCGATTCGATTCCTTTCGCGATTATGATCGCTTCACGCGCGAATGGCTTGTCGAAGCGCGACGCATTTTGAAACCTGACGGCGCGATTTGGGTGATCGGTTCGTATCACAACATTTTCCGCGTCGGCTCGACCTTGCAGGATCTCGGCTTCTGGCTGTTGAACGACGTCGTCTGGGTAAAGTCGAATCCGATGCCGAATTTCAGAGGCACCCGTTTCACCAACGCGCACGAAACCTTGATATGGGCGTCAAAATCGAAAGAATCGAGACCGACCTTCAACTACTCTGCGCTGAAAACTGCAAACGACGACCTCCAGATGCGGTCCGACTGGCACTTGCCGATCTGCACAGGCAATGAACGCCTTAAAGGCGCTTCAGGCTCGAAGGTCCATCCGACGCAAAAGCCCGAAGCCCTGCTCTATCGCGTGATGCTTGCGACGACCAATCCCGGCGACATCGTCGTCGATCCGTTTTTCGGATCTGGCACGACAGGCGCAGTCGCCAAAATGCTTGGCCGTCATTTTATCGGCATCGATCGCGATAAAGACTACATATCAGCGGCGGCAAAACGCATTGCCGCCGTCAAACCCGCGGATACCGAAGCGTTGCTGGTTACGCCGTCACGGCGCGCCGCGCCGCGAGTTCCCTTCGGCTCAATCATCGAGAAAGGGCTATTGAAGCCAGGCGCAACGCTGTACGCCCCGCAGAAGAAATATGCGGCGCGCGTCCGCGCCGACGGATCAATCGCCGTCAACGGCCCAGACGGCGCAATCGAAGGTTCGATCCACAAGATCGGCGCTCACGTGCAGAAGGCCGAAGCCTGCAACGGCTGGACCTATTGGCATTACGAAACGAAAACGGGGCTCAAACCCATCGACTTCCTGCGCGAAAAAATGCGCAAAGATGCGAAGGCGTAGACTCTACTCCTTCGCCTCAACATCGATCCTGAAAATTTCACCGGCGAGGCCCAAATAAAAGAGCGCGCCGTCCTCGCCTGGCGTGACCAGCGCGCCGGTTGTCATTTTAGGCAAAGGCTTAGAGCGGGCGACTTCCCTGCCAGTCTCCGCATTGCGAAAAACAACTTCCTCCTTCGAATATTCCTTGAGGCAACTCATAAAGAGGCAAAGCCCCTTTATGTCGGTCGAAATTAGGGTACGATTGTCATCCGGACCAATCAGGGTCGAGAAGTTCAAGGTTCTTTGGCGTTTCATCCAAAGGCGCCGAAATTTTCCTGTCTCCTGATTGAATGCGTAGGCGGCTGCGAGGCCGTAGCCGCCGTCGAAAATATAGACGCGGCTGTTTTCGGGATCGACGCTCAACATCGCAGGAAGAAAAGATTTTGAGCCGATCGTATAATCCCAGGGCGGCACATTTTCCCACGGATTGACGCGCACAAGTCTTCCGTTTCGCTGATTGATCGCAACAACGCTCATCGGCGTCTTGGCGGGAACGGCATTGGTCTGCAAAATGATCCACTCGCCGAGAACCGCAGCAGCCGGCGCCGGAGTTTGCCTTGGCAAGATGTATTTGACGGGCCCCCACTCATCGTCGTAGGTCAGCGCGTTTCCCGCCCAATTATATCGATAGACGTTCTGCGCGCCGACAACATAGAGGCGGTCGATGCCGTCAACACGCGCCGTTGTCAGTCTGCCGCCGATATGTTCGCGCGCTTCAACTGAAGCGATCACCTGCATTGTTTTCGGATCAACAACGGCGATCCGTGAATTGGCGACTTCGGCTGCGTGTTCGCACCGCAAAAACGCCGAAAAGCCCTGCAACGCGCAATCATTTGCACGATTGACGCTCTTCATCACCAAATTGCCGTCGGCAAAAGCGTTAAAGCCGTTATAGGTTGAGTTGTGCGCAAGCGCCGTCACCGGCAATTCGGTTCTGGAAATGACGGCGCCGTCAGTTCGATCAATTTTCGCAAGCTCATTCGAGTAAGCGACGTAAAGAAACCCATTTGCATGGATCCCCGCGACGCCGGGATAATTCCAGCGTTCGGGGTTGGCCGGCGCATCCAACAATTGGATGCGCCATCGTTCGTCGCCATTGGCGTCTATTCTGGCGACATAGCTTCCCGGCGCCGCGGCGAAGTCGCCATAGGCGCCGCCGTAAACATATTTCTCGCCGCGCTCGCCCGATAAAATATTGTACGGCGTCGGCAAGCCGTTTGCGAACTTCGCTGCGGTCACGCGATTTGCATGATCTGTTGAACCGGAGAAGGTTGCACAGCGAAATCTGTGCGACCGGCCGCTGTCGAAATGCTCGAACGCGGCAACTGAAGAATGCCACGGGCCGTCCATTACTGTGTCAATTGCGCAAGGCGTGGCGCTCGCGCCTTTCGTGAGCAACGAACAGGCCAGAAGCGTCGCGAAAAGGCGAACAGCTCCTTTAGTCGGCAGAATAAAGCTTCGGCTCAATTTGCTTCTCTCCAGCGACGAATATCACCGGACGTCATTTTGGGGTCAATGATTGAAAGCTCCCTGCGCCGCATTGCTGCGGCGCTACCGATCGCTTATGCCGAAATCGATCTTCGCAGGTGCAGCGATATTGGCCAACACACCTTTATTCGTTGAAATCGTCGTCGAAAGCGCAGATGTCGTCCGCGCAACGCTTCGCGCGGCGTTGACTGGCAACCCCGCAACGAGCGGGCAAGCGCCTCGCTGCAGCGCCGGCCGTTGGGACCGCTCATGAAAACGGTCGCTTCCGCATATATAGTGAACAATGGCGGTCTATACGCTTGAAAACGAACCGTATAAGGATCGATATTTCAGACCGCCGGCTAAATAGGAGCGCACTATGCGGCAATCGGCATTCGACTTTGTGGGCAATCTCGACACGCTTCTCGCGGTCGTGGTTGGCGCAATGCTTGCGACGATCGGGGGCCTGATCGGCGAGCATTATGAGGACATAATAGAACGTCGGCGCCGCCAACGCGACGCCGCACGGTTTTTCGGCGAAATTCTTGGCTCAATCGATGCGCTGGTCGACCGGGCCATCCAGTCGCAAAAGTTCGGCGACCCGTGGGGGCCGGTGACAATGCGCCTCTTTCGAACCGCCATGCGCGAGGCGGAAGTCTACGACCGCAATCGTGAGCGCTTGTTCGACATACAGAACGTGGATCTAAGGGCGCGCATTCACTATCACGTCATCAGCGAAATCTTCCCGCTTGAAGCAATTATCGAGGGAAGCGACCATATCGCCAGGATCAACGAATTTCTCGACGATGGCGGCGCATTATCTGAAGAGCGCCGTCAAAGACTGAAACAGCGCCTCGATGTCTGGCTCAATTCGCGTGAAACGGGGCTAAGCTTCATTATGAACGAACGCAAAAAAACGCCAGACCTTTGCGACGCGCTGGAGCGCATCGCGCGCGTCTCGTTCTCCAAAAATAAACCAAGCTGAACCGGCCGCGTCAAACCGGCAGAACGTAGCCTTTGAATTTTTTCCTGAGTTCAGTTTTCAAGACTTTTCCCGTCGCGCCGAGCGGCAATTCAGGCACGAACTCGACTGCATCGGGCCAAGCGATCTTGTCGAGCTTGTTCTTCAGGAAGTCTTTTATTTCGTCAGGCTTTGGATCTTGACCTTCGCGCCGGACAACGATCAGCAGCGGGCGCTCCTGCCAGCGCGGATGCGCGACGCCGATCACAGCGGCATTGGCGACGCCAGGATGCATCAGGGCCGCATTCTCGATCTCAATCGATGAAACCCATTCGCCGCCAGTCTTGATGACATCCTTTGCGCGGTCTGTGATCTGCAAGAACCCGTCTTCGTCGATGATTGCGACATCGCCGGTGTCGAACCATCCGTCAGCGGTCAGCGTGTCGGAATTCGCCTTAAAATATGAGCTGACGATTGATGGTCCCCGCACCTGCAGCCGGCCGTCGCAAACGCCGTCGCACGGCAGCACCTTTCCGTCTTCGGCGACAATGCGCATCTCGACAAAGGGAAGCGAGCGGCCCGCCTTCAGCTGAAATTTTATGCGCTCATCCTGCGGCAACGCCATGATGGATGGGGGCAAGACGTTGACAGTGCCGATTGGGCTCATTTCCGTCATGCCCCAACCCTGCTGCAACTCAATGCCGTGCTTTTCAAAACCGCGAATGAGCGCTTCCGGCAGCGCCGACCCGCCGCAAAGGCCCTTGCGAAGGTGCGGCAGGGTTTTGCCGGTCTTCTCCATATATTGAAGCAGGCCGAGCCACACGGTCGGCACGCCGAGCGAATAATTGACGTTTTCCGCAGCGAGCAGTTCGTAAAGGCTTTCGCCGTCGAGTTTAGGACCCGGGAAAACCTGCTTTGCGCCGATCATCAGCGCCGAATAGGGCGTGTTCCAGGCATTCACATGAAACATCGGAACGACGGGGAGAAGCGTGTCGCCTTCCTTGCATCCAAGTGCGGTCGGCAGACAGCTCGCCAGCGTTTGTATGACGCAGGAACGATGTGAGTAAACGACGCCTTTTGGGTCGCCCGTAGTGCCGGACGTGTAGCACATTGCGACCGCTGTATTCTCATCGAACTCAGGCCAGTCGAACATATCGCTTTCCGGCGCGATCAGGCTTTCATAGTCGCTGTCGCCCGTACCAGCCGCCAACGCGTGCTTTTCGTCCGTCAACAGAATGAACTTCTTGACGGTTTTCAGCTTTCCGCGCAGCGCCGAAACGAGGGGCGCAAAAGTCGTATCATAAAACAGGAAATCGTCTTCAGCATGATTGATGACGAAAGCCGCATTCTCGGGACCAAGTCGCGGGTTCACAGTATGGAGGACCGCGCCGAGACCGCCCACAGCGTAGTACATTTCAAACTGACGATAGGTATTCCAGCCGATTACGCCGACCCGGTCGCCGTATTTGACGCCCATGCGCGTCAGCGCATTTGCCAGCTTCGATATCCGCCGATAGGAGTCTGCGATCGTATACCGATGAATCGGACCTTCGACAGTCCTCGTGACGATCTCGGTTTTCCTGAAATTGCGCACCGCATTCTTGAGGATCTCCGTCGTCAAAAGCGGACGGTCCATCATCAGGCCCTTCATAGCGTCTCCCTGTTTTCCCTCATTGCCCCAAGGGTTAGAGGAAACTATCGGTTTTTCTCAGGCCTTGGTCAAACCTGCGCACTCAAGGCATGAGGCGCCTTGAAAGGATATCCGGCCAGCCTATGGTCCCGGCCATGACAACTGCACATCCAAAATCCGCCCTAGACGGCGTCCGCGTTCTCGATCTTTCAAGGGTCCTTGCAGGTCCTTGGGCGAGCCAGCTCCTTGGCGATCTTGGAGCGGAGATCATCAAGATTGAAAAGCCGGGCGCGGGCGACGATACGCGCGGGTGGGGCCCGCCATTTCTGAAAGATGCGGCGGGAGAGACGACAGACGCCGCTTATTTCCTTGCGGCCAACCGCAATAAAAAATCCGTCGCCATTGATATCGCCGATCCTGCCGGCGCGGATCTGGTGCGCAAGATCGCCGGAAAGAGCCATATCGTCGTGGAGAATTTCAAGGTCGGCGGCCTGGCGAAATACGGCCTCGAGTATGAGAGCCTTTCAAAAATCAATCCGCACCTTGTTTATTGTTCGATCACCGGTTTCGGCCAGACGGGCCCATATGCGTCGCGCGCCGGTTACGATTACATGATTCAGGCGATGGGCGGTCTCATGTCGATTACCGGCCAACCGGACGGCGAGCCCGGCGCAGAGCCGATGAAAGTGGGCGTCGCCGTCGCTGATCTTTTCACCGGCATGTATGCGGCGACATCGATCCTCGCCGCGCTCCGCCATGCCGAGAGAACCGGTGAAGGCCAGCATCTCGATGTCGCCCTTCTTGATTGCCAGATCGCGATGCTGGCGAACCAAGCGTCGAATTTTCTCATTTCAGGAAAGTCGCCCGGACGGCTTGGCAACGCGCACCCGAACATCGCTCCCTATCAAGTCTTCAAGACATTAGACGGCTACATCGTAATCGCGGTCGGAAATGACGGCCAGTTTGCATCATTCGCCAAGGCGATAGGCGCAGCGGCGCTAAGCGAAGACGACCGCTTCGGGACCAACCGCTCACGCGTCGCCAACAGAGACGCGATGAACGCAACGATAATTCCGAAAATGCTTGAACGAACGACAGCGGACTGGCTTGCGGCGATGGAAGCGGCGACCGTCCCCGCAGGGCCGATCAATTCAATCGACGCCGTCTTCAGCGACACGCACGTCGCGACGCGCGCTATGACCGCGCCGTTGAAGAGGCCGGACGCTGAGGGTAAGCGCATGGTGCTTCATCCGGTCAAATATTCGAGGACTCCGGCCGTGACAGATGGGACGCCGCCCGCTCTTGGGTGGCACACGGACGAAGTTCTTGCGGATTTCTTGAGCGAACAAGAGCGCCTTGCGCTCAAGGCGCGCGGCGTCATCGGTTGAACGCCTTCAGGAGGCCTTGGCTGCCTTAACGTCTGAGATCGCAGCGCCTTCGATGATGCCGATTTCGGCGAGCTTCGCTTCAATCGACTGGCGATCGAACGGCTTTAGAAGATAATGCGCCGCGCCGGCAGCCTTCGCGAGCGTGAATTGCTGCGGATCATTTTCGGTCGCGCAAAGGATAATCGCTGGCCGCTGGTCCTGGGTCAGTTCGGCCGCGCCCCGAAGAAAATCGAGCGCGCCGAGCGAGGGTAAGTCCCAGTCGAGCAACACAACATCCGCTTTTGAATTGCGACAAAACTCCAGCGCCTGCGCCGCCGTTTCGGCCTCTTTCGCTTCAACCGATAGGTCGGCGAGTATGCGCATTGCGATTTCGCGGATGATTTCTGAGTCTTCGACGATGAGACAGGTTTTCATGGTTCAGGCCGGCCTTTTAAACGGGAACCATACTGTCGCCAATTCAGGTTATCCCGCCGTTAACGCCGCTGGCGCGGATTGCACGGACCTCGCCGAAAACCACACTTTGAATGAAGCCGCGCCTTCACCCTGACCGACTATGACCTCCCCGCCCGCCGCCCGAGCGGCAAGGCCAGAAAGATAATGAGGGGTAAATTTCGGCTTCAGTTCGGCGAGATCGCCACGCAGCGCGCGCAGCATGTCGTCTTGCACGATGACCCGCTGACCGGTGACACGGATTTCATATTCCCCGCGACCGCCTTCGATTACGACTGCCCCTCCGCGCGGTACGCAATCCGCAGCGGCGATGCCGAGCACAAGGACCGCCTTCACTTCGTCCTTTGGCGCGTATGCGGGTTCTATCCGCCAATCGAGGCTCGCCTTGGTCCAGGCAAGGAGCGCTTGCAATACATTGCGCGCCTCTTCATAGGGCAGCTCAGCGCCGATCCCGCCCGACGACCCATACGCAAGGCGCGCATATTTGAGGAGTGCGACCGACTTTTCTGCGCTCGACTTGATGAGATCGAGCGCCGCTTCCTGCATGGAGGCGTCCATCGACGGGTCGCCCAGAACCTCAAGCCCCGAGGAGAGGGCGCCGATCGGGTTGACCAGATCGTGGCAGAGCCGCGAGGACATGAGCGCGGAAAGCGTTACGGCGTCGATTTCTTGATTGTTCTCAGGCGACATGAAAACGGGGCCCTCTCCAGCAGAAGGCCCCGTTATGAATGATTCGCTGCTTGTTGTCGGAAATTAGGGTTGCTTGGCCCAAGTTCCGTCTGGCGTGCGTACGCACTCGCCCGAGGTGGCGCTTTCGACGAGCCGCTTGCCGGTCAGTGATGCTGCGTCCTCGATGGTGACGCCATTTCGGGCGGCGAGATCTGCGAAGGCGGCCTTGCGCTGCTGATTGACGGCGCGCACTTCACGCTTCACTTCTTCGCTGGCGGCCATCTGGTCGATCACGCCAAGATACCCGTCGGACTGTTCGCCGACGATGCATTGTGATTTTGCGTTCTCGATCATCGGCGACGCGGCGTCTGCCCCGGTCACCGATGCAAAGAGCGCCAGAGAAACAATCGCGGAATTGAAAATCGGCCTCGTCATGAGCATCATTCCCTTCTGGGCTCCCTAAAAGATGTCAGGGTTGTTGGCGATCAGGTCCTGAATTTCCTTGTCCATCTTGATCAGGACTTCCTGCTTGATATTCACATTCAGATTGATCTCGATCGGCTTGTCCGGCGCTTGGACCTTCACAGTGGCGCAGGCCCCAGCCGCCGCAAACAGAATCGCCGCCCGAGCAAATGCTCCATTGCTGCGGCGATCAATATTAATACCAAACATGTTCATCCTCGCGTTTTTCGGGAATCACGTATTTTCTGAACGCTACCATAGACCGGGCTCGTGTCGAAATAGGGGCGCAGAAGGCTTAGGCCGCCGCAAAATCTCCTCATTGAGGCTCCTGTTTCGCTGCTTCTTCTACCCGCGCCCGCTCGATTTGAAGCTTAATGTCGGTCGAAAGGACCGCCTGCTCAATCAGGCTGAGGAGCGGGGCGTCAATATTGATCCGGTATTTGACGGGACTGTCGACTCTCTGCGTCCCCTTGCCCGTCTTGACTGGAATATCGCCTCGGCCTTCGAAAAAGATTCTGAAATTGAGCGTCCCGTCCAATGGCCCGTCAATCGTCGCAGACAGTTTCTCGAACCTCAGTTCTTTCAAGATTTCGAACGCAAGCGCACTTTGCTCATTCGATTGCGAAGCGGCGGCTGTCTCGTTGCCTTCATAGCGAATGACGCCCTTTCCCTTTGCAGACAATACGCCTTTGTTCACCCGGGCGCGTCCGCCCTCGAATGAAACCGGCAATACGCCGGCAACGACGCCTTCCCCGGACAATCCGTCGATATTGAGATACGCCAGCAGTCCTGCAAGATTTACATTGTCAATCTGCAGCGTTGTTTCCGACTTGCCGCCAGCGATCGACATTTCTGAATTGTAAGCGCCAATCGTTCCGTCAAACCAGGGAAACTCCGCCCGGATGATTTTCAGCGTGTTGTCACCCGGCAATGAGAATCTCATCTCTCCGTTTTCGAGCTTGAGCGCATCGAGGTCGATTTTCCGTATAGAAATCGTCTGTTCACCTTCGGTTTCGACAGGCGCAAGATTCGAAAAAACCAGTTTTCCGCTTACGCCCTCGGTTCTCGACACCGCTACGCCGGGACCCCGGAACGAAACATCGTCAAGATTTATTGTGGCTGCGGAATTGACGCCGGCGGGCGTCCAGAAAAAGCGCGCCCGCCCCTCGCCGGCGCCGGAAGCATTCGAAATGACGCCGCGCAAAGCTGGAATTACGCGGTCGGGCTGGAGAAAATAAGAAAGCTTGATCTGGCCGGAATCGAAAATCGCCTCGCCTGCGCCGCTCTTCACCCGATGAACGCCCTCGCCGCGACCGAGCGCGGCTCCTGCCGGGGTTTTCACCTTGAAGTCAAATGTTGCGATTTCATTCGCCAGATCTGCGCCGCCCGAAACAAATACTGGCGCGACTTTCTCAAGCTCGACATTTTGTGCGATCTTCATCGAAGAAATCGCGACTTTCGCGGCAACCGTATCGCGCACGAGATCGCTTTCAAAATCGCCGACCGATTCGGTAAGAATGAGCGCGCTGTTTAGGATCAGCTTGCCGCCGGCAATTTTCCCGACAATGCGGCTCGACTGAATGGCCGGTCGATAGTCTAACTTGAAATCGATTTGCGGCGGAACGCCGTCGAAAATTGTTTTGCCCAGGCGATAATGCGCTTTCTTTGCTGTCAGCAAGCCTTCAACGTGGGTCAGCGCCTCTTTGCCCCAATCGAAAGTCGCCAGCGGCGATCGCCCGGGACAGATCAATGCGCCCGCAACGCGCCCATCCATGTCCTGATCGGCAAAACTGAAATCGCCGCGATCGAATTGGACGCATTCTCCCGCCGCTGGCGAAGCGGTCAACGACCTCTTCCGAAAATCAACTTCCATCATGAGGTTTGCCGAGGTCGGCATATTGGTCAGGCTCAGTCGTCCAACCTTTGCATTCTCTACCTGCGAGATGAACCCGGCGACGCCGCGTATTTGGCTATTTGAATACTCTCCGCGGAAGTCCCCATCAAATGAGTCAAACATGACGGATCCGACAGCCTGTTCTCCAAATTTCGCGCTCGCTTCGACCGTCCACTTTCCTTTGTTGATCGAAGTGGCGTCGATAGAGGCTATCCCTGCTGCGACCGGGCCGGATAGATCGGCGGCGATTGCAATCCGTTCGACACCGGCGCGACGATCGTAAATCGGGCCGCCTCGACTCGTGAACGCCAGGATATCGCCGCGATCGGCTGTGATTTTCAGCGGCCCGCCATCTAGGGCGACTGAAACGCCGTCTCCAGTGACGATCGCTCTAACGGCGCCAGCAAGCGACAACTGACGGATCGGCGGACCGCCGGCTGAGGTGAACGGCGCAATTGTCGGCGCCGTGCCGGGATCCATTTGGGCGGAAACTATCCTGGCGACCGCCTCACCTTTGAGCGCAGACGGACCATCGCCGAAAATTCCGCGCCAGGAAGATCCCGAGAAAGAAAACGTCGCATCGACGTCGCGCGCCGCGCCCAATAGCGTCGATACATCGCTTTTTATCGCACCTTTGATATCGACACCGCCGCCCGGCTCCAAAGCGATTGCAGCCTCTCCAGTAAGGCTAGAAAAAGCAGCAGCGCCTGCGCCAGTCTCGTCGGCGGAAATCAAAATATTGAAGTTTCCGCCCTCACGCAGGTCGAGTGCGCCGTCAACCCGAAAATGGGCTGGGCCCTTAGGAAAATTTGCGACGACATCGACGCCGTTCATCCGCAGCGAATTGAATGGCGGCGGCGCGGGTGCTGCTTCGGGATCTGGGGACCAGCCAGCAATATTGACGGCGCCATGTTCGTCAACCGACGCCTCCATCCGGCCGCCCTCGATGACGACATTCTTCAGCTTTCCGCGAAAGACGAGGTCGCGCCAGCTATATTCAATTGCCACATTTTGAAGCGCAATTTCCGGCTCAGTAGGCGCCCCCCCCGCCTTCAATTCGACCAGCATCAGCTTGGAAAGGCTGAGCGCTCCGACCTTGACTGCGGGATTTTCAAGATGCGCGCGCGCCATTACCTGCTCGACCGCCGCTTTGGCGATCGGCTTGCGAAGGAGATAAATCGCCGTCACCGTCAGGAGGAGGACGGCCGAAACGCCAATTAATACGCGGGCGATAAGCCGCATGAGCCAACTCCTACGCGTGCTCTCTTCCCCCTCGGGCAGCCGGCAATTGCGCCCACGCGCCTTATAAAAGCCCTGCCAGCATGGCGAAAATTGCATCGAAAAGCGAGGCCGGCGCTTAAGACGGCTCCCCCGATAGTCGTCTAGTGCGGGTCCGATTGACTTCAACGCCAGCGCAAACGAGAGATACGCCGCGAAAGAGGCGAATTTGCGGGACGAAAGAACACGTTACCCCGACGAAGGGACCAATGGACGCGCAGCGGAATCGACGCTGCAACGCGCGCCGCTCGCTGCTGCAGCGGCGCTCGGGGTGCTTGCCGGCGGCGCGGCCTTC
>JBGSLM010000212.1:0-16004 GCA_041740755.1 Parvularculaceae bacterium
CGATGACAACTCGACTTCGATCAGCCGCAGCAGGTTCAATATGTCCTCGTCCGAAAACCGTTTCCTCGCCATCCCAGTTCCCCAACCGCTTCGTAGAAAAATCCCAGATAAGCGGCCCAGTTATACGGGGGCAAGACAACCCTTTCAGCGGCGGCGCTTCGACCCAATCAAGGAAACGCGACTTCAAGACGCCGGGCGCGTGGGCGCCGCCTTTGCCGGTGATGACGAGAACGAGTCTGGCGCCGTCGGCAGCCGCCGACGCCATGAACCCAAGCAGGGCGCGATGCGCCTCGACCTGCGTCATGCCATGCAGATCGAGCGTTCGTTCGATCGCAATCCGCCGGGTCGCCGCGGCGCGATCTAGACGCGGGTCGCCGCCGCCAAATACGAAATGCCGGGCGCTTACCGTTGTCGCCTCGGCCTGCCCGAGCGACCTGTAAGATGAAATGACGGTTGCTGGCGCGCGCGCAGGACGATCCGGCGACGCTTCGATAGTGAGTGTCGCGCGTAACGGCGACACGTCGCGCACTGCCCGGCGCCAAAGCTCACGCTCTTCACGGCTGACGCTGCGGCGCTTCATTGGCGGGCTGCTTTCGGCGCCTTCAGCGCGAGCTGCACTGGAAGAAGCATGTACATTTCGCCGATTTCGTTGAAACCGCCCGCTACGTCGCCGGCCATCGGACCGCTGCCGACGAATATGTCGCCGCGAACCGGGCCCTTGATCGCACCGCCCGTATCCTGCGCAATAAACAGACGGCGGACCGGCTCTTTGCCCAATTCCGGCGATCCGGCGATCGATACCCAGACCGGCGTTCCATAAGCGACGTAGAGCGGATCGACCGCGAGCGAGCGCCCCGGCGTCAGCTGCGTTCCTTCCGCGCCTAGAGGGCCGAGATCCGTTTCCGGTAGAGAGTCAAGAACGCGAAAGAACACGAAGGACTCGTTCGATTCGCGAACCGCGCGCGCGTCGGCATCTTTCGCTTTGTCGAGCCAGTCGCGTATCGTCTTCATGCTGACGGTCTCACGGGTGAGCGCGCCCATGGCGATTAGCGTCCTGCCGATCGCAGTGTACGGCCGGCCATTGGCGCCGTCATAGCCTATGCGAAGCTCCGCGCCCCGCAGCGATAAGCGCCCGGATCCTTGTATCTGAAGGAAAAAAAGGTCCGTCGGCCGCATCCATGCAAGAATGCGGGCGCGCCCGGCAAGCGCCCCGGCGTTGATCGACGCATGATCTGGATACGGATCAAGTGCGCCCTCTACGACCCGTCCGGCGATTCGTTGCCCCGCGAGCTCCGGCCGGAACAGCCCAAGATCGACGGTCACAAGGTCGTCAGGGCGCGCATAAACGGGGGCGGAGAATTCGGGCGTCCGCTCACTGGTCGCCTCGTAAAATGGTTCGAAATAGCCCGTGAACCGGCCAAGCGGCGTCAGCCGGTCGGCGTCGCCGGCGGCCGGGCCGTCGGGCTTTGGTGAAAGCCTTGAGATTATTCGGACCGGACGGAAGTGAAATTCGAAGAAAGCGCGAATAGCGCTCGTCCTCGCATTGGCGTCGGCGTAGCGCTGCGCCTCAAGGCGCGACGCTTCTTCGCAGGCGGCGCGCCAGTCGCCTGCTGCGCCTGCGATCGCGCTAAGTTGCGTTTGCGGCGTCGCGAGCGGCGCATCCGCAGGCATCGCAAGAATGCGCCGGCACGAGCGAATGAACGCAGGCACACTCTCTGTCGCCCCATCGAGCCGCCAACCTGCAAGATCTGAAAAATCCGCAAGCTCGTAGACGGCGCCGGTCAGTTCATAAGCATCATCTGGATGCGGTTCAGCAGGCTGTTTGCTGACGCGCACAAAAGTATAGGCGATCGCCCCTATCGCGACCAGGATAGCGGCGACGAGGATGGCAGCGAGCAACCTGTCGCTACGCTTTCTCACGGGATTCCGTCCGGCGATCGCGCATCTGATCAGACGCCGCCGGTTGCGATCAGCATCCAATTCGGATCGCTTGCGTTGACAGGGCGTGAGAAAGTCCAGCGATCTTTCACGTAATCGATGCGGGCGACATCCCCATCGATAATCACGCCGTTCTTGTCGTACGTCGCGCGCACCTGATTTGAAGTGAAGTTAGTGACCGCGATCATCGCGCCGTCTTCAACGCGCGACGAAGCGATCTTCGCATCCTCAATGCCGACAAATTTGAGATCCGCGCGATGACCCGCCGCTTCGCGGGCTGCAACCGCCGCGCGAAACGCTTCAAAAACCGACGGGCTAAGGAACCGGCGAATGCTCTTCAAATCGCCCGCGGCGAACGCCTCGACTATAAGTTCGTAAGCGCCCCGGGCGCCTTCAAGAAACGCCCGCTCGTCAAAAGTTTCGTCCGCTGCGCGGAGAGGTTCTGCGGCGGCGGTCACCGGGGGCAAGGGCTTCGGCGTTGCCGGCGTTTCGTCGTCGGATGCGCGCACGTCCGGCTGGGTCTTGGCCCGCTGCAATCCTTCAACGTCGCGCTGTTGCTCCTCCCCGGTCCTCGCCCCCAGAACCGAATAAAGTCGGTAAGCGATAAAAGCCGAAAGCGCGATGAAGATGATGAGTGTTGGGTCCATGATGCCGATAACTGTTCCGTCGGGCTGACCTTGGCGTCGAAGAAGGGTGGTCGAGGCAGGTCGGCGCTTCCCCCACTATATAGGCAATAATGTGATGAAAACACCAATGCCGTAGCAATCCGGCGCCTCTGATCGCAGATGGGTTCGATTTGATGGGGTTTCGAGGGCGGAGACGGGGCGGGTTGCGGCGCCAGTCGGCGGCGTGTATGACGCGGCCCTCTAAAGACGGAGCAGTGGAACCATGTCGGAAACGACTCCAAACGGCGTAGCGGACACGACCAACGCCGGCATGCCTGGCCTGCGCGTGCTTGCCCAGTATCTCAAGGATCATTCGTTTGAGAACCCGCGGGCCCCGGGCAGCTTTCGCGACGGCGACGCAGCCCCGGCAATGGAAGTCAATGTCGACGTCAATGCGCGCGGCTTCAGCGCCACCCAGTTTGAAGTCGAGCTTTCAGTTTCGGCGCGTGCGCGCCGCGGGCAGGATGTCGTTTTCGTTGTCGAAACTACCTATGCGGGCGTTTTTGAAATAACCAATGTGCCGGAAGCGCAAATTGAGCCCATCTTGCTTATCGAGTGCCCGCGGCTGCTTTTCCCGTTTGCGCGCCAGATCGTCGCCGAGACGACCAGCGCCGGTAACTTTCCCCCGGTAATGCTCGACCCGATTGATTTCCTTGGCATCTACCAGCGCAATCTCGCGGCCCGCGCCAGCGAAGCGCAGACGCCGCTTAGCGCCTAAATAAACACTATAACGCCCAACGTGAGGACCTCGCCGACCATAGGCTGGACGGTCCGAGTTCATTCTCAACAAATAATGCGTGGGCCGCAGCTTCCTCGTCAGTAAGAAGCGGGGGGAGCATTTGAGGCCGGCCGCGAGACGCGCGCGCACGCGTTTCTTTCGACACCGACGCGGATTTTTCTCCGACGGCGAAATCGAGACCGGCCTGCAGCCCGCCCGTCAACTCGATATAAACTTCCGCGAGAAGCCGCGAATCGAGAAGCGCCCCGTGCCCTTCCCGCTCACGCTGGCGGGTGTCTATGCCGAAACGCGAACAGAGCGAATCGAGGCTTGCGGGCGATCCGGGAAACTTCCGCCGCGCGATAAGCAGCGTGTCCACAATTCCATTTCCAAGCGGGCGCATTCCTGCGCCGCCGAGTTCTGCGTTAATGAATGGAAGGTCGAACGATATCCCGTTATGGGCGACTAGTTCGGCGTCGCCGATAAAATCAACAAAGGCGCTGGAGACGCGGCTATCGGCGAACACTGGAAAGTCGCGCAGGAATTTCTCTGAGAGTCCGTGCACCTTGAAGGCGCCTTCCGGCATGTCGCGCTCTGGATTGACGTAGGTGTGAAACGTCCGCCCGGTCAGCGAGCCGCGCATCAACTCAACGCCGCCGATCTCTACGATCCGGTGCCCTTCGTCATACCGGAATCCGGTGGTTTCAAGGTCGAAAACAATCTGCCGCATAGTGCTGTTTTACGTAGATTAACGCTCGTTGCAATGCTTATGGAAAACCGCGCGCGTCATCCGCTTGCCTGCGCCCGCGCGAGCAGCGCTTCCTTCACCTGCGCCCCAAGTTCAGCCATTGGGAAGGGTTTCTGAATGTATCCGGCCCCGCCGATCCGGTCCATCTGATCTCGAACGGCGGCTTCAGCATAGCCCGACATGAAAATGACGGATGAGACGACGCCGAAATCGTTGCGCGCTTTTTCAATCAGCGACGGGCCGTCGATTTCGGGCATCATCACGTCAGTCACAATAAGGTCGAAGTCACGGTCGTCTTTGAGAATTTCGAGCGCGGCGACGCCGTCCTCGGCGGAGGTCACTTCGTAGCCAGAACGCTCAAGTGTTGCGACGACAAAGGCCCGCACCGGGTCCTCGTCCTCAACGACAAGAATGCGTCCTGTGCCCGAATAGTCGCCCGAAGGCGCGGGCGGAGGGGGCGGCGCCTCTTCTTCATCGAGCCCGCCCTGATGCGCCGGCAGATAGATCTTGAAGACCGCGCCGCCTTCCGGCGCATTCTCGATCGTGATCGCCCCGCCCATCTGGCCGATAATTCCGTGTACGGTCGAAAGTCCGAGGCCGGTTCCCTTTCCTTCCTCTTTCGTCGTGAAGAATGGATCGAAGATCTTTTCGGCGATTTCGGCGGGAACGCCGGGCCCAGTATCGGCGACCTCGACCAACACATGGTCTTGCGATCCAAGGCCCGGAACCGCCAGCGCGCCGACTTCCGCCGCCGAAAGCAGTCGCGTTCTGATCGTCAGCTTGCCGCCGTTCGGCGCCATGGCGTCGCGTGCATTCACCGCGAGGTTCATGATCGCAGTCTCAAGCTGGTTGCGATCAACTCTGACTTTCGGCAAACCGCGCCCATTGACGAGTTCCAGCTTCACCTTCTCGCCGACGGCGCGATCAAGGAAGCGCGAAAAATCGAGCAGGATATCGGTGATTGACTGGATCTTCCGCGTCAGCGTCTGCTTGCGCGAATAGGCGAGCAACTGCTTTGTGAGATTGGCGGCGCGCTGCGCATTTTCACGGATGAGCACGAGATCTTGATAGGCGGGATCGCCGGCCGGATGGCGCAGCATCAGCTGCTCGCAATTGCCCTGAATTACCTGAAGAAGATTGTTGAAGTCGTGCGCAACCTCGCCGGCGATGAAGCCGATCGCTTTCAGTTTTTGGTCCTGCGCGTGGTCTTGCTCCATGCGCTTTCTGTCGGTGACGTCAACTGTGTAGAGGAAGGTGCGGCGGACGCCGTATCCGCCGCGACGGCGTTTGACGGGCCGGGCGTAGACACCGTAGGTGCGCGCGGCAGGGCCGGCGCCGACTGTCGCATCGATTACCTGAGGCGCGCCGCCGGACGACGCCTTGCGCCGAATTTCCGCAGCGATCTCTTCGATCGTTTCAACCGAGAAAACGCGCGCCAGCGGCGTGTTCTTCTTGACGCCGTCAAACACGTCGGAAAACGTCTTGTTTGACTCGACTATCCGCGCGTCGCGGCCAACCTCGCCCTCGATCACCGCGAGGCCGAACGGCGCTTCAGATACGTCGCCAGACATGGCCGGAGCATCGGGATCGGCAGCCTCTTCGATCACCGTCATTTCAACGCACACAAACCCTTCGCCGACGCCCCCGCGGCGGAACGCGGCGAATGTCGCATCGACAGGATCGGCGTCGCGACGGCGTATTTCTGCGGGCGCCGGCGCGCCGTCAGCACGCCAGAGCGCACGGACAATTTCCGCTGTTTCGCCAAGAACGACATCGTCAATATGATGAAGCTCATGGCGTGCGCGGCCGACACCCTTTCTCATCGCCGCATTCGCCCATGCTATCTGGCCGGATTTTTCAAGTGCAAAAACCGGACGCAGAAAATCCGCGTAAGACGCAGCGAGCACATCGTGCTCGTTCTCTTCGACGGGAAGCTCTCGAAGGCGCCAGACGACGAAGTCTTTTGAAGACTCGATTGCGCGCGTCGTCACTTCAAAGCGCCGCCTCGCGCCGCCGCCTTCAAGTCCGATCTGCTGGTAAATGATTTCAGTCGCGTCGGCAGCGCTCTTGGCGGCACGGCAGAGACGGAACACCTTGGTCGCTTCTGCGCCCTGTTGTGCGAACAGCCGGTCAATGCGCGGCGGGAGCCCGGCGAGGCCCATCACGCCCGCCTCACGCGCGAGCGCGAAATAGGCGGCGTTCGCATAGATAACGACGCCATCCGCCCGTGTAATTAGTCGCGCGTCGGGATCGGCGTCGAGCACGCGCTCGGCGAGCGCAAGGCTTTGCAGCATGTCAGATCCCGCGAGCTGCGCGGCGTCATTCGCGGACTTCCCGGAAACCCTCCTCATCGCAGCGCTGGCGAGCATTGCCGACGGCGTTGGGCGGAAGGCGGCGAGCAGAAATACGATCGCAAGCGCGCCGACCACGATCGCAAGGAAAACACCGGTCGCGCCATACGCTCCCGTTGCGAGAATATAAGCCGCTGTCGCCGACGCCACCGCAAGACCTCCCCACAGCGCACCGAGAAGCGCATGCTGGATGAGCCGCGCATTCTTTTGCGCCCGGTCGGTCTCCGTCTTTTCGCTTTTCAAGCGGGCGCGCTCTTCCGCCTCGCGCATCATCAAAGCGATGTCGTCAGCGCCAGGAGGACGCGGGGCTTCAATTGCCGCGGAGTCGGACACGGGTTCGTCGGCGAAGGCTGGGTTCGCGGTCACGGCAGTTCTTGGCTCGCTCTGGTCGAAAACAATTGACTATGGGGCGACTCGGCCGGGCGCGCCAGCGACCCGTCGCGGGGCCCTCCTCCCGGATTCTTCAGGGCGCGCTATTTGAACATGCCTTCCCGCAGATTGATCCCGTATTCGAGAAACGCCTTCAGCGCGCAAAGCATTTGCATCCAGCCCTGGCAGTTGCCGTAGGAAGCGTTGAGGCCGGCTTGAGTCTCGCGCCAGCCGCGCTCGGTAATCGAGACAAGCGTGCGCCCGTCTTGGAGCGACTCAAAACGGATCGTCACCTCCGTCTTGTAGCCGGCATTGATGATCGGATCATCGCCAGCAGGGACGCCCTCGTTTGCTTCCCATCGCAGGACGATAAGCCTGTCTTTCTCAACTTCGGCCACCTCAACTGGAAACGCGCCGGGGTAATCGTGAAACACCCAGAAAACAGTGGCGCCGGCTTCAATCCGCCCCTTTGCGCCCCCAGTCGTGAAATAGCGCGAGAGCTGCTTTGGGTCAGCCATCGCCTCAAACACCTCCGAAACAGGTTTTGCGATGCGGGCCGCGACTGAGAATCTGAGCTCCATGGAGAACCTCTATTGCTGTTTCCCCCTATTATGTTATATTTATATAACATGTCAATCAGCGACGCCCATGATCGTGTCTATAAGGCCCTCTCTGCGCGAATCCGGCGCGAGATCCTCGACCAATTGACCGATCGGCCCCTGACGACCGGGGCCATTTGCTCGCTATTTCCAAACCTCGACCGATGCACGGTGATGCAGCATTTGAGTGTTCTGGAGGAAGCGGACCTGGTCACCGCAGTGAGGCGCGGGCGCGAGCGCTGGAACCATCTGAACCCATTGCCGATTCAGGAAATCCACGACCGCTGGATCGGGCCGCATGCGGCGCGCGCGGTTAAGCTGCTTGGACGGCTGAAGCAGGACCTTGAGGCCTGACGGTCGCGCCTGCCCTAGTTCAGCGGGCGCCGTGATTTGCTCATGACGAAGCCGATGACCTTGGCCACCGCTTCATAGTGCTCGACCGGGATTTCCTCATCGATCTCGACCGCCGCAAAGAGCGCGCGCGCAAGGGGCGGATTCTCGATGACAGGCACGCGCGCCTCTTCGGCGCTCGCGCGCAGGCGCAGGGCGATTTCGTCGAGCCCCTTTGCGACGCAGAGCGGCGCGGCGCCGTCGGCCTGGTTGTATTTCAGCGCCACTGCGTAGTGCGTCGGGTTCATTATCAGGACAGTGGCGTCTTTCACCGCCGTCATCATCCGGCGGCGCGCACGCGTTTCGCGCTGCTGTCGCTGGCGGCCCTTGATTTGCGGATCGCCATCCGATTCCCGCAATTCGCGGCGCACCTCTTCCTTGGTCATCCGCAGCCGCTTTTTCCATTCACGGCGCGACCAAGCATAATCGAGCGCGGCGATCACCGTCATCGCTGCGACAGCGGATGCGACCAGCTTGCCGATCTCGGAGCTGGCGACGCTAAGGATCGTCCTTACGTCGGCGTTCGGGAGGCCGACGAGACGGTCGCGATCGGGCCAAAGCGAATAAACAAGAATCGCGCCGACGATGAGGATCTTGCCGACGCCCTTGCCGAAATTGACAAGTGCGACCGGACCGAAAATGCGCTTGGCGCCTTCCGCAAGGGAAAGCCGTTCAAGCTTCGGTTTGATTTTGTCGGGCGCGATCACGGGCAGCGCCTGTCCGAGATTGGCGGCGAGCGCAACGGCGACAAACAAGAGCGCGATGCCGGCGAGTGCGAGGGCCGCCTTCACCGACACCGCAAAGAAAATCCTTTGAAGACTTCCGCCGTCTGCCGCGAACTCATGCGGATGATCGAGAAACGCCGCGCCCGCAGCCATCAGCGAGGTCGCAGCGGGGCCCACCATCATCGACAGGCCAAGCCCCGCAGCGCCGAGCATCGCGGTTGCGACTATTTCCTGGCTCTTCGGCGCGTCGCCTTTCTTGAGCGCTTCCTGAAGCCTCTTTGGCGTCGGCTCTTCGGTTCGCTGATGCTGATCGGGCGCCTCCGCCATCGGACTATCTCACAAAAAGCGTCATGCGATCTTCAAACGCGCCGAGGAAGACGGTCATCATGAGACCGGTCGTCAGCATCAAGAGCATCAGACCGAGAACGAGGTTTGCTGGCATCAGCATGAAGAAGACCTGCGCCTGCGGCATCAGGCGGTTGAGAACGCCGGCGCCCGCATAAAATACCAGGCCGAACACGATGAAGGGCGCTGCAAGACGAACGCCGAGCGAAAATGCGAGAGAGAGCGTCGCGATCATCGTTTCAGCCATATCGCCGATATCAATCGCGCCGCCCGGCGCGAAAAGAAAATAGGAATCGCGAAGCGCCGCAAGCAGCAAATGATGCATGTCGGTCGCGAAGATCATCGTGGTTCCGAGGATGGCGAGGAAGCCGCCGATGATCGCGCCTTGTATTTCCTGCGACGGGTCGAAGATCTGTGCGAGAGACAATCCCATCTGCAAAGCGATGATCTGCCCGGCGACATTGAGCGCGGCCGCAAGCGCACGCGCAACGAGGCCAAGGAAGAGGCCGACGGCAATTTCGCCGACAATCAGCGCCGCAATCGTCAATACGCCTGGTTCTTCTGCAAAGTCAGGAAAGGAGGAAGACGCTGCAGGCGCAAGCGCCGCCGTCACTGCGAGCGCGACTGCGAGGCGGATCTTTGGGCTCAAGGTGAAGTCGCCGAAAGCGGGCGCCGTCATCATCATCGCACCGACGCGCGCCAACACCGCAAACGCTACGAGCCCATCGACAGGGAGCGCCGAGAGAAGGTCAGCAGACGAATAAACGCCGGTCACGGAAGGTCGCCGCCGGCGATGATTGCGAATATTTTGGTTGCGAATCTCCCAAGCGTTGCGCCCATGAAGGGAAGCGTCACCGCGATCACAAGAAACATGATGATAATGCGCGGCACGAAGACGAGCGTCATCTCCTGCACCTGGGTCAGCGCCTGGATGAGTGCGATCGCAAGGCCGACAAGAAGCCCGGCGATCATCGCCGGTCCCGCGACCAGCAGCGTCACCCAAAATCCCTCACGCGCAAGGTCCAAGAGCTCCGCGCCCGTCATTGCAATATCCCTCTTCCGGCCCCGTTCAGACCCGGCAGATTTTGCCGGTCTTATGGTTAAGGGCGCGTGTCGGGAAGGTTAAGCTGGAGTTAAGCGACGCGCGCCTTAAGTACGCGCCCGAGCTTCCTCTTTTCGAACGCCGGCGCAAACTCCGCCCCGGTCCAAACCTCTTCGCCGCGGATGAAGACTGCTCGCACGACGCCGTCAGAACGGTTGACGAGCTGATCGTTCTGTAGCGTCGTGCGCCAGATGCGGGTGGTGCTCTTCTCTCCATCGTGCTTTGCGAGCGCTTCAGGGTCGATCAGCACGATGTCTGCCTGGGCGCCTTGCTCGATCGATCCCGCTTCAACGCCGAAAACCTCCGCTGCATCGCGTGTCAGGCGTTTCACCATGTAGGCGACGCCGTCTTCGCCATTCGCTTCCAGAGCGATGCGAAGCGCGCGCAGATTCACGTCGTAGAAGGCAAGGTTCGTCAGATGCGCGCCGCTGTCGGCGAAACCCGGCAGGAATGCCGGATTCATTGTTGTTTTGGCGACCATTTTCGCATCGAAATTCGCACTGATCGTCGACCATACGAATTTGCGGTCCCAGACCCTGAACAGATGGAAGATGAAATCCGCATCATCCGCGATGCGCGGGAATGTCGCGAAGACGGCCGCTTCCTCCCCTCCCCCTTGGTGAGAGCCGTCGGAGGAACGGGTTTCATCGCCGCCATGACGCAGTCGCGGAGCGGACTGAGCTTTCAGCCCTTGCAGCGCGCCCGTCGGACCAGGCGGAGACTGCATCGCCTGAAATCGCTTCAGACGCTCAAAAATATCTGAGAGATTTTCGCCATTCCAGCTTGCGACCGGACAGCTCTCGACGGTCATTTCGTCGATTGCACGGCGCATCGCCCAGTCCTCAAGACGCAGCATGCGCTTCAACCGCGCAAGGTTGCGGCCCGACTTTCCCTTGCGCCACATTGATTTAAAGCGCGCTTCGTATGCCGGGTCGGCATAAAGCCGCGCGCGCGCCGCGTCATCGTCTAAGTCCGCTTTCATCAGCTCACGGAGCTCTGGTATTTCCTCGGCGAGCGGCGACACTGGTCCGTCGCTGAAAACTTTGAATCGCGCGGCAAGGCTCTGAAGATAAAACCTTCCCCTGACTAGCGGCGAATTCAAAAGCATCGTCAGCGTGTGCGCGCTGCGGATGATGTTGCGGTTTGAGCGCACATCGAGTGCAGCGACGGCGGTGATCTTTAATGGCCGGCCGAAAAAGCGCCCGCTTGTCAGCAGGAATGTTTGGAAAACCTTCAGCGGATTTTCGGTCGGCGGCGTCGCCTGCCAGACGCGGCCGTAGCGGCGTACGATATCGGTTAGGCGTTTTAACTCTTTATAGCCGGCGTATTGCGACGGAACGCGCCGGTCGCGATTTGGATCATTCGATAGATAATGAAACGGCAATCCGTCTGAAGAAAATCCAGCATACCCTTCCTGCATGCCTTTTTCGAGGAGGCGCTCCATTTCGGCGAGTTCCGTGTGCGTAGGATCGCGCGTAACCGACGGCGTGACGCCCATCGCCGCGATCCTGAGCATCGAATAGGGAATCATCGGAACAATGTTAGGGCCGAGATTGAGACCGTCGAGATGATCGAGATAATCATTTGAATCCGTCCATGTCGCGCGGTCGGCGACACGCCTTAGAACCGGTTTCGGCACATTCTCGACGCGCGCAAAGCAATCGACGACCGGGTCCTGTGCGCCTTCGCGCTGCGCGCCAAACGCGAGGCCAAGCGAGCAATTCGAGACGACGACTGTTGTCGTCCCGTGTCGCACAGATTCTGGAAGTCCTGGCGCCAGCTCTACTTCGAGATCATAATGTGTGTGGATGTCGAGCAATCCAGGCGTCAGCCAGAGACCCGTTGCATCAACAACCCGGTTTGCAAGGTCAGTCTGAAGGTTTTTTCCACGGGACGCGATGCGCCCGTCCTTTATGGCGATATCGCCCGCGACGGGCGCGTCGCCCGTTCCGTCAAAAATCAAAGCATTTTGTATCAATACGTCGAACGCCGCCATGCAGCCGATTCTGCGAGACAGCGCGCGCCGGGACAAGCGCGAACAGCATACGTCAGATCGGCATCCGCATGATTTCCTGGTAGGCCTCAATAACGCGGTTTCGCACCGCAAGAGCAGTCTCCAGGCTAACCTCCGCCGCAGAAATTGCGGTGACGATGTCGACAAGACTGGCCTCGCCCGCCGCTACCTGCGCCGCCGCCGCTTCGCCAGCGTTGAGTGAAGACGCCGTATCCGCGATCGCGGTTCTTACGAGCTCGCCAAAATTCAGTTTTGCCGTCTCTCCGGCAGCTCCCGCGGGCGCGGCGGAGGCGGCTCTCGCCGCCTGCGCATAGGCCTGCGCCGCCCTGATCGCGTCCATCGACATAGCTTACTCCAATATTCTCAAGGTGGCGGCCGCCATCGAACGCACCTGATCCAGGGCTCCGAGATTGGCTTCGTAGCTGCGCTGCGCTTCGCGCAGATCCATCATTTCGATCAGCGGGTTGACGTTCGGAAGCTGCACATAACCTTCCATATCCGCCGCTGGATGCGAGGGATCGAATTTCAGCGTGAACGCTGACGGGTCAAGTTCAACGCGCGACAGGCGCACCATCTCCGCGCCGGCGCCTTTGTCGAGATAGCTTGAGAAAACCGGAACCTGTCGGCGATAGGGATCGAGCCCCGGCGCCGATGCGGTGGAGTTCGCGTTAGCGAGGTTTTCGGCGACGATCCGTATGCGCCCCGATTGCGCTTTCATTCCCGATGCGGAAACTGCGAGCGCCGTGCTGAGATCATCCATCGTCTATTTCCTATCTTCCGCCGCGGGCTGCAAGACGGATCATTTCGATCCCCTTGCGGTAAACGCTTGACGCAAGCTGATAGTCCATCCGCGTCTCGGAAAGCTTCATCATCTGCGTTTCGACTGAAACCTTGTTGCCATTGAGCGAGGCTTCACCGTCCGGCGCCAGATGCGGTCGCGCAGCGCCAGTCACGGCTGACGGCGCTGCAATATGGCGCGGATCGCTCACTTTGAGCGCATGCGCGCTGACGCGCTTTCCAAATTCCGGCGAGGCGAGATCGCGCGCGACAAATCCTGGCGTGTCCGCGTTTGCGATATTTTCGGCGACGACATTGGTGCGCGCTGCAAGGAATTGCAGTCGGCCGGCAAGGCCCGCAAACAGCGATGTCTTCATCAAATCCATGGCGCTCCGGCCTGTCCTGAAGGCCTAACCTCGCGCCTTATGGTTAAGCGATCTTGAAGGGCGCAAGGTTGAAGCCGCGAGGAAGGCGCGGCACAATGCGGATTAACAAATCCTTGCGAAGGAAAGACGCAGCGATGTCGAAAAAGCTTGGGCTTGTTCTTGGATCAGGCGCGGCGCGCGGCTGGGCGCATGTGGGAGTGCTGAACGCGCTCGAAGAAATCGGCGTCAAACCTGATGTCATTGCGGGCTGCTCGGTCGGCGCGCTCGTTGGCGGCGCCTATCTTGTCGGCGCCCTTGGAGAATTCGAGGCGTGGGGCCGCGAGCTGTCGCCGCTCTCGGCGATCGGCGCCTTCAATTTTTGGGTCAACCGCGGCGGGCTGATCGACACCGGACCCGCCTTTGAGGCCTTCGCGGGCTTTGACAGGAACATCGAGGATCTAGCAATCAGGTTCGGCGCCGTCGCAGCCGATCTTGGAACGGGCGAGGAAGTCTGGATCACGCAAGGATCGGTCATCGACGCCGCACGCGCCTCAAGCGCGATCCCGGTGCTTTTTCACGCCGTGCAAAGGGGATCTCGCTGGCTCGTCGATGGCGCGGTCGCAAACCCGGCGCCCGTGTCGCTCGCAAGGTTTCTCGGGGCCGATATCGTCATCTGCGTCGATCTCAACGCCAATCCGCGCGTCCTGTCGCGATTCAACCCGCCGCCGGCGAGCGTGCCCGCACTCGATCCCGCAAGCGATTTCGCTGCGCGCGACGTATTTTCGGGATCGATTGCAACCTTTATCGAACAAACGCGCAGCAGGATCGACCGGCAGGTGGCGATCGCGAGGGCGCGCGCGCAGGCCAAGCCGCAGCTATTCGAGACCGCCTACGCGGCGATCGATATTTTTCAGATGCACCTGACGCGAATGCGGGCGGAAACCGCTCCGCCCGACATCCATCTGACGCCTGACATGCGCGATGCGCTGCCCAACGCTTTCGACCGGGCGGACGAGTTCATTGAAAAAGGGCGAAGCGCTCTGCTTGCGAAACGCACCGAGATCGAGGCGCTGCTCAGGGATTAAAAGCAGCGCCTTCGCCAACCGCATTCACCAGCCGCACTGGCGGCCGGCGTTTTCTTTTTCCAGATGCTCCATCAACGGCTTGAAATAGGCGACGATCGCTGAGCCGTCCATTTGCCGGCTGCCCGTAAAGGCCTCCAGCGCGTCAGGCCAGGGCTTGGATGCGCCCATTTCCATCATCGCGTTGAATTTCTCGCCAATCTCTTTCGATCCGTAGAAGGAGCACCGGTGGAGCGGTCCGGTCCAGCCGATCTGATCGCAGGCGGCCTTGTAGAACTGGAATTGGAGAATGCGCGCGAGGAAATAGCGCGTATAGGGAACGCTGCCCGGCACATGATATTTGCCGCCCGCATCGAAGCCGTCAGCGGGCCGATCCGTCGGCGGACGAATTCCCTGATATTGCGTCCGCAATTTCCACCACCCGTCATTATAGGTTTCGGGCGTAATTTCGCCGGCAAAAATCTTCCAGCGGTATTTGTCGACGAGAAGGCCGAATGGCAAAAATGCGATCTTGTCGAGCGCCTGCCGCATCAGGAGCGACAAATCTTCAGACGCTGGCGGAATCGTATCGATGAGGCCGATCTGCTTTAGATATTCCGGCGTGATCGACAGCGCGATCATATCGCCGATCGCCTCATGGAACCCGTCATTGGCGCCGTTCTGAAAGAGCACCGGCTGGTCCATATAGGCTCGCTGGTAGAAATTGTGGCCTAGTTCGTGATGGATGGTGACGAAATCTTCGGCGCCGACCGTCGTGCACATCTTGATCCTCAGATCATTCTTCAGATCGATGTCCCAGGCCGATGCGTGGCAGACGACATCGCGATCGCGCGGCTTGGTGATTTGCGACCGCTCCCAGAATGTGTCGGGTAACGGATCAAAGCCGAGCGAGGTGAAGAAATTCTCGCCCGTTTTCACCATCCGGACCGGATCGTAACCTTTGGCGACCAAAATCTTGTCGAGGTCGAGCGACTGGCCGGACCCTGATCCGGGGGCGCTTACCGAAACAACATCGCCGATCGAGCCCCATTCCTGCGCCCACATATTGCCCAGCAGATCGGCTCTGATCGGCTGGTCGAGCGGAACAACCTCGTCGCCGTATTTTTCATTCAGTTCGGCCCGCACATAACAGTGCAACTGGTTATAGAGCGGCTTCACCTGTCCCCAGAGGCGGTCGGTTTCGGCTTCGAATTCTTCGGGCGACATGTCGTAACCCGACCGCCAAAGCGCGCCGACATCCTTATAGCCGAGTTCCTTTGCGCCCTCGTTCGATATTTCGACCATGCGCGCGTAATCGTTCTTCATGCCTGCGGCGTAGTCGTTCCATTTCGTCCAGACTTCCGCGAGCTTTGCGGGATCGCGGAGCTGTCGCATCAAAAGTTCTGTCTCATTCTGACGAACTTTGTCGCCGGATGCGTCGCCATCGGCGCCGCGAATAGCTGCAAGCGCATCCTTAAATGCAACGCCGTCGACGCTGATTGTTCCGGTCGAGTAGGTCGATCCAAGCCGGGTCGTGATCTCTGCGAGTTCTGCGGCCGCACCCTCGCGACTCGGCGCCGGAAGCACAATCCCGAGCTTCATGAAGTCCAGCTTGCGGCGCAATTCAGGCGACAGGTCGGCGCCGTCAAATTTCGCCGCTTCATTGGCGAACGCGACCGACATCTCCGTGAGCTCGCTGGCCTGTCCCCGGTTTGAAGGACGCCGAGATAAGGTGTTTCATTCGAACTGGAGGCTATCATGGGAAGACGAAGGACGCACAGCGAGGAGTTCAAGCGGGAGGCGGTAAGGCTGATACGGGAGCGCGGGGTGACGACGG
>JBGSLM010000213.1:0-7817 GCA_041740755.1 Parvularculaceae bacterium
GCCCGCTCAACATTCAGCACATCGTCGACCGGCAGTCGGGCGAAGCCTTGTTCGCAATCAGCCCGGCGGGCGAGGGCGCGCCGTCCGAAATGCAAAGGGTCGCGTCATTCGCGTTGCGCGAAATCAGCGGCCTCTCCGGCAAGCGTGATGCGGCGCCTGCGCCGGCGCATGACGGAATTGAGGTCGGCGCCGAGATAGACGCAATCGTCATGCAGGAATTCGGCCGCACTGTGACGATGAATTTTCGCGCGAACGGCGCCGATGAAATCGTTTTGATTGCGCCGGACGAAGCCGGGCTTATCGAAACGACGATCGCAGGCGAGACGGAAAGGTTCGCCGAGCGCGGCGAGAAGTTCATACGCTGCACCGGCCGGGCATGCGCCGCGTTCTCGGTTACAGCCGTTGTCGGGAGAACGCCCGCCGAATGGACCGTGCTGGGCGTGCGCCATGGGCTGGACCGAGAAGGCGCCGCGCTGAAAGCCGCAAGACCGGACTGGGCCGTTCCAGCGCATGGCGGCGACGTGCGAATCGCGAAGTCTCACATTTCAATCTGAATTTTTTGCAGCGCCTTTGATCGACACTGGCAATCGCACGCCGATGATGTAGGGTTGCGCCGGTCAAATCCGGAGTCATATGAATCTCGCACCCATCGCTTCAGCCGCGCTCTTCCTGACATCGTCGCTCGCCTTCGCCGACACGGGCGTCACACCCGATGAGCAGGCCCGCATCGAAAAAATCTTGAGCGCGACGCCCCTGATCGACGGACACAACGACATTGCCGAGCAGATCAAGGAAAAATACGACGGCGATCCCTCCCGCGTCGATCTGACCAAGGATACGCGCTCGCTCCCGCTTTCGCTGCACACCGATATTGCGCGCCTGCGTCAGGGTATGGTCGGCGCGCAGTTCTGGTCGGTCTATGTCCCGGCGGAACTTCAAGGCGCGACGTCGGCCGAAGCCGTGCATGTTCAGATCGATATCGTCCGCCAGATCGTCGCCCGTTACCCGGACGTCTTTGAATTGGCGCAGACGGCGGACGAAATAGAGCGGATTTTCAAGGCCGGACGCATCGCATCGATGTTCGGAATGGAAGGCGGCGAAGCGATCAACAACAATCTCGCGATCCTGCGCGATTTCCGCGCCGAGGGCGTCCTTTATATGACGCTTTGTCATGGGAAGACGACGTCCTGGGTCGATAGCGCGACCGACGCGCCCCTGCACGGCGGGCTTAGCGCGTTCGGCGAGACAGTGATCAAAGAGATGAACCGCATCGGCATGCTGGTCGATCTCTCGCATACGAGCGCAGATGCGATGAAAGATGCCCTCAAAGTCACGAAGGCGCCGGTGATCTTCTCGCATTCTTCGGCGATGGCGCTGAACGGCCATCCGCGCAACGTGCCAGATGATGTCCTTAAACTCGTCGCCAAGAACGGCGGCGTCGTGATGGCGAATTTTGTTCCCCCGTTTATCGCCGAAGACGTCCGCCAATGGATGGCGAACCAGGCAGCGGAAGAAGCGCGCCAGAAGTCTCTCTTTCCCGGCGACCCTGATGCCGCCAAAGCCGCGCTCGATGCGTGGAACGCGGCGAACCCTCGGCCCGACGCGACGATCGCCGACGTCGCCGATCATATCGAACACATCCGCGACGTCGCCAGCATCGATAATGTCGGCATCGGGTCTGACTTCGACGGCATTCCCTATACGCCCGTGGGCCTTGAAGGCGTTGAAACCTATCCTGCGCTGTTTGCAGAATTGATGCGCCGCGGCTGGAGCGATGAAGATCTCGCCAAACTCGCCGGCGGCAATCTGCTGCGCGCGCTTCGCGTGGCTGAACGCGTCGCTGCGAAAAAGTGAGCGCCGCGCGAATGAAAATCGCGCAGCTTTCTTATCTTGTTCGCGATTACGATGAAGCGATCAATTGGTTCACGGAAAAACTCGGCTTTGCGCTGATCGAAGACGAAAAGCTCACTGAAGCGAAGCGGTGGGTCGTCGTCGCGCCAAAAGGCGGGACGGGCGCCGCGCTTCTTCTTGCAATGGCCGACAGCGCGCGGCAAGGCGCCGCTGTCGGCGATCAATCGGGCGGGCGCGTCTTTCTGTTTCTTGAAACCGATGATTTCGGCCGCGACCATGCGATGATGCAAGCGCGCGGCGTTAAATTCCTCGAACAGCCGCGCGATGAAAATTACGGCAAAGTCGCGGTTTTTGAGGACTTATATGGCGTCAAATGGGATTTGATCGAACGGCGGTGACGCCCTGCGACAATTCGTTCACGCCGCATCTTCCAAAACCTGATCCTGATCAAATTCTCCTGGATGGCGCGGCGTAGGCAGGCTGCGAAACAACAGAAAGCAGGGGATTTTCCAATGCGCTCACTTCTTCTTTCCGCCGCACTCGCCGCCGCGTTCGCAACGCCCGCTTACGCAGAGCAGGGCGATTGGCTCGTCCGCCTGCGCGGCATCTATGTCGCGCCGAATGATGAGTCGGGCCCGGTGCTTCCAGCGGTTCCGACAGGGTTTGTCACAGTCGATGACGCGATCGTTCCGGAACTCGACTTCACTTATTTTTTCTCCAACAACATCGCCGCAGAACTGATCCTCGCGACCAGTCCGCATGATGTGTCGGGCGCCGGCGCGCTTCTCGGCCTTGGCGAAATTGCAGATGCGATGGTGCTGCCGCCGACGCTGACTATTCAATATCACTTCATGCCGGATGCGAAGGTGCGTCCCTATATCGGCGCGGGCGTCAACTGGACGCTGTTCTACAGCGAAGATTCAAAATCGAGCCTTGATACGGCGCTCGGCGGGCCGACTGACGTATCGATGGAAGACAGCTTCGGCTGGGCGGTTCAGGCAGGGCTCGACTTCGACATCACCGAACGCGTGTTCATGAATATCGACGTCAAATATATCGACATGGATACGACGGCGACGCTCGACACCAGCGGCGTCATCAACACCGTCGAAGTCGATATCGATCCGATTGTCGCGGGCGTTGGTCTTGGAATGAGGTTCTGACGGGTTTCCAGCCGTCCCTTCCCATCACAGACGGTTGGACCGCCGCCGGCTTCTTCTCCCTGTTGAGGCCGGCGGCAATTTCGTTCCCGGGCTGGCGTCCGGTTGCGGCTTTGACGCCGCCGCGCTAAGCGGGTGGCCGTTTTTCGCCCGCAGCCGGAGCCCCCGATGAATATCCACGAATACCAGGCAAAAGAGCTTTTGAAGTCTTTCGGCGTCGCCGTTTCGAAAGGCGTCGCTGTCCTTGACGCGAAAGACGCGGAAGCCGCCGCCAAAACGCTCCCCGGTCCGCTTTACGTGGTTAAGGCGCAAATTCACGCCGGCGGGCGAGGAAAAGGCAAATTCAAGGAAGCTTCAGCCGGGGAAAAAGGCGGCGTGCGCCTTGCGAAGTCGCCGTCGGAAGCGGCCGAGTTCACCAGGCAGATGCTCGGCGCGACGCTCGTCACCAAACAGACGGGCGACGCCGGCAAACAGGTCAATCGCATCTACATCGAAGACGGCAGCGACATCGCGCGTGAGCTTTATCTCTCGGCGCTCGTCGATCGCGCGACAGCGCGCATCGCGTTCATCGTGTCGACAGAGGGCGGCGTCAACATCGAAGAAGTCGCGGAAGAAACGCCGGAGAAGATCGTCACCGTCCACGTCGATCCGGCGACCGGCATCATGCCGCATCACGGCCGGCGCATCGCCAAGGCGCTCGATCTTTCGGGCGACCTCGCCAAGCAGTGCGGCAAGCTCGTCGCGCAGCTCTACAAGGCGTTCGTCGACAAGGACATGGCGATGCTCGAAGTGAACCCGTTGATCGTCACGAAAGACGGCAATCTCAAAGTGCTCGACGCCAAGGTCGGCTTTGACGACAACGCTCTGTTCCGCCACCCGGACATCATGGCGCTGCGCGATGAAAGCGAAGAAGACCCGTATGAGCGAAAGGCGAAGGAATATGATCTCTCCTACGTCAAGCTCGACGGCTCGATCGGCTGCATGGTGAACGGCGCCGGCCTTGCGATGTCGACGATGGACATCATCAAGCATTACGGCGCGGAGCCTGCGAACTTTCTCGACGTCGGCGGCGGCGCAACGAAGGAAAAAGTGACGGAAGCGTTCAAGATCATCACCTCCGACCCCAACGTCAAAGGCATCCTCGTCAACATCTTCGGCGGCATCATGCGCTGCGACACGATCGCGGAAGGCATCATCGCCGCCGTGAACGCAGTCGGCCTCAAAGTGCCGCTGGTCGTGCGCCTTGAAGGCACCAATGTCGAACTCGGCAAGAAGATATTGAAAGAATCAGGGCTCGCGATCACGCCGGCGGACGATCTCGAAGACGCGGCGCAGAAGATTGTGAAGGCGGTGGGCTAGGTTGAGAAGATGACGATGAAGTCCGACTTCGCCTTCTTTCATCCCCTACGCGTGCGCTGGTCTGAGTGCGACGCGCAAGGGATCGTCTTCAACGTCAATTATTTTCTCTATTACGACATCGCGGTCTGGGAATGGACGCGCGCGCTCGGCTATCCGACATGGGATACGGCGCCGGAATTCGTGACGGCGCACGCCGAATGCGATTTCAAGGGCTCGGCTCTGTTCGACGACGAGCTTGAAATAGCGATGCGCTGTTCAAGACTCGGAACAAAGTCGATGGATATGACCGCCGCGGTGTTTCGCGGCGACGAATGCCTTAACGTCGGCAAACTCATCTATATTTATGTGAAAAAGGGAACGCGCGAGACGGCGCCGATGCCGGCCGAATATATCAGCCGCGTGATCGCGTTCGAAAAAACTGCGCCGCCCGAGAGGGGCCCGGGCGACGCGACGCAACCGCGACGATAAAGGGGGGGCGCGCGGATTTAGGTTGCCGCTGACGTTCTTACGACGCCCAGTAGCGATCGACTTTGTAATAGTCATAGGCGGCGTTGCGCGGGCCGTAGCCGTCTTGTTCGGTCAATTCCTTGAGCGAATGCGCCGGACCCTGCGTCAGCTGTTCCTTGGTGAAGGGAACGATATAGCCGTCCTTGTCTTCGCTGAAGTCGAGGCTGGTCCACGGAATCGGATGATATTTTTCGCCGATGCCGAGGAATCCGCCAAAGCCTACAACGCCGTACATGATGTTGTTCGACTTCTTGTCGAGCATGATGTCTTCGACCTGGCCGATTTTGTCGCCCTTGGTATTGAAAACCGCCGTGCCGATGACGTGCTTGGCGCCGATGGCGCTCGTATGACCGGAAGCTGTCGTCATGAATGATCTCCTGTTGCTACGATCATGCGAACAGTCTCAGCGCCGGTTTGTTCCGTCCCTGATCGGCATTTCTTTGTTGATAGCGGCGGCGCGATCTTTCCCCCGGCGAAAGGCGTGACCGAGCCAAACTGATCAATGCTTCACCAAAGCGGGCGTGACAGGCGCGGGCGTATCGCCGATCTTGCGGCGGCTTGCCACAATTGACCCCGGCCGTCGCCGGAATGAGCGGGAGAGACTTTAAATTATGATCAGGAAACTCAACATCCCCAAAGCATTCGATCGCATCCCCGAGCCGTGGTCGCCGCATATCGCCGCGCGCGTCAACGATCAGGAAGTGCGCCTTGCGAAAATCGAGGGGAGCTTCGACTGGCACCATCATGACGGCGTCGATGAGTTGTTCTTCGTCGTAAAGGGGCGCTTCGTCATGCGCTTTCGGGACAAAGACGTTGCGATGGGCGAAGGCGATCTGATCGTCGTCCCCTCTGGCGTCGAGCATATGCCCGTCGCCGATGAAGAATGCTGGATCATGCTGGTTGAAAACGCCGGCACGCGAAACACTGGCGAGACCGTGACGGCGCGGACGAAGACGGAACTGCCCGTTCTTTGATGCCCTGTCTTTGACCCCTCAAAACGCCGCCGACAGGGTCAGCGCGCCGAAATCGAGCCGGTTCGACTGACCTGCAAATTCCCGGCTGCGGTAGGCATGCGTGTAGGCGAGTTCATAGCCGTTGGCGCGCAGCGCTATGCCGGCCTGAAACTCCGCCACAAAGTTCTTTTTCTCGACGCTCAGGCTGTCGCGCCAGGTGTTGCCGTCAAGGAAAATGTTGCGGGCGACGCCCCGCGCTTCGGCGCCGGCGAAAACCTGCCACGAAAGGCCGCTGGTTGCGTGATACCCGGCGGATGGAATGGCCGGCGAAATCCGCGCCTGCCCGAAATTGCGGCCAAGATCGCTGCCGATCCGGATCGTTGCGCCGCCGCGCGCCTCGGTGATGACATTTCCGGCGCTGACGCCGAGATGGGGCAAGATATCGATGCCGACGCCGGAGCCTGAATTTACCGGCCGCCAGATCCGGTCGAATGATATGATCAGGCCCGGCTCATTGTGCAGCTGATTATCCCAGCCGAGAACGTCGTCGCCCTTGATCGCGCGGTGCGCCGTGCGTTGCGCCTGTTCAGCGAGCGAGGCAGGGCCGATGACGCCGCCTGCGAATTTGAAAATATCGATCGGACCATTGCGTCCCGCGGCTTCGCCCCGCGCGACGACGCTTGCGGTTTCGAGATACAGCCAGCCGGCATAAGGATGCTTGTCGGGGAGGGGCGCAATTGAAAGCGTGTCCTTCGGCGTGAATATGCTCTGGCCGCCAGCGACGCCGAAATGGACCGCGTCGTCTTCATCGGCGCGCAGCAACAGACGAGCGAGGCGTCGCCCACGCCCTTCAGGCGACATGTAAGCGAGCTTCAGGCCATTTGTGTAACCCTGATCGGTCCTGCCGACGATGTCGTTTTCGAAGACGGCGCTGATGACGGGGCGATCTTGCGCGAGGGCCGGCGAAACCGATGCGGACAGCGCAACGGCCGCCAAAGAGAGGCGCAAACTTGCGGCAGCCATTGCATTTTCCTTTTCACAGCATTCGGACTGCTGTTTTGCAATCGCGCCTGAATGGGCGAACACCGGCGTTTGCTGTTGGTTCCCGGGCGGCGCGCCGCGTTTTTGTATTGCGCCGGACGCGCCTACCCGTTGCCCCTATCGGCCATCGCCGCTAAAGACGCCCATCTTCTTTCCTCAACCGAAAATCATCATGGCCATTCTTGTCGACAAAACGACCCGCGTGATCTGCCAGGGCCTTACCGGCTCGCAGGGCACGTTCCATACCGAACAGGCGATCGCCTACGGAACCCGGATGACTGCAGGCGTGACGCCCGGGAAGGGCGGATCCGTCTGGGAAGCGGGCGGGGCGGCCAAGGGGTCGACGCTTCCGGTTTGCGACACGGTTGCCGAGGCGAAAAAGAAGCACGGCGCCGACGCCAGCGTCATCTATGTGCCGCCGCCCTTCGCCGCCGATTCGATCCTTGAGGCGATTGATGCGGAAATCGCGCTAATCGTTTGCATCACTGAGGGAATTCCTGTTCAGGACATGGTGAGGGTGAAGCGCTCGCTCGACGGGTCAAAGTCGCGCCTCGTCGGCCCGAACTGCCCCGGCGTCATCACCCCCGGCGAGTGCAAGATCGGCATCATGCCCGGTCACATCCACCGTGACGGCCATGTCGGCATCGTCTCGCGCTCCGGCACGCTCACCTATGAAGCCGTCCACCAGACGACATCGGCGGGCCTTGGCCAGTCGACCTGCGTCGGTATCGGCGGCGACCCGGTAAAGGGTACGGACTTCATCGACGTCCTCGAAATGTTCCTTGCCGACCCCGACACCCATTCGATCATCATGATCGGCGAAATCGGCGGATCGGCGGAAGCGGACGCCGCAGAATTTTTGGCTAGGAACAAGGTCAAAAAACCGACGGTCGGCTTCATCGCCGGCGTCACCGCGCCGCCTGGCCGCCGCATGGGCCACGCCGGG
>JBGSLM010000214.1:0-8920 GCA_041740755.1 Parvularculaceae bacterium
CGTCCTGCCGCGACCGCTTCGAGAATGCCGGCGGCGGCTCTGGAGCGTTCATAACCGGTCGGCATGGTGCGCGCGCCGGCAAGTTCCGCCTGTGTCGCCGGCTTCAACCGGGCGAGTTCGAAAATCGCTTCATCTTTGAGAATGCGCCCGCGCGGCAGGTTCTTTTCCTGCGCTTCCTGCTCGCGCCATTCCGCGAGTTTGACGATCGGGCCGACATCGTTTGGACGGATGCCGCGCATTTTCAGCCTCGTCCAGGCGAGCTTTGGATCGACGCGGTAAAGCGAGGGATCGCGCAGCGCTTCCATCTCAGCTTCAACCCACGGCAGCCGATTTTCCGATTCGAGGCGGCGGCGCAGGATCGAATAGGCGTCCCGAAGATGGGTCACATCGGAAAGAGCATAGTGAAGCTGGGCGTCGGACAACGGGCGGCGCGCCCAGTCGGTGAAGCGGCTACCCTTGTCGATCGAGGCGTTGAGGAGCGAGCGCATCAGCGGCTCGTATCCGATCTGCTCGCCGAATCCGCACGCCATCGCTGCGATCTGGGTGTCGAACAAGGGGGCAGGGGTCTCGCCGGTCAGCTGGTAGAAAATCTCGATATCCTGTCTTGCGGCGTGAAAGACCTTGACCGTATTCCGGTCGCACAATGTGTCGAGAAAGGGCGCGAGATCGAGCCCCGGCGCCATCGGGTCGATGATCGCTTCAACCCCGTCCGCAGCCGCCTGGATGAGGCAAAGGATAGGCCAATAGGTTTTCTCCCGCATGAATTCGGTATCGACCGCAAAATGCGGCCGTTCGCGAAGATCGGCGGAAAACTTGGCGAGGTCGTCGGTGGTTGTGATAATGCGCATTTGGCCGGGCTTCTAACAGCGCCCGGGGCCCCAGTCACCCGGCCTTACCGTCGCGGCGCGCCGGCAAGGATGGCCGCCTTGACAAGATAGGGCCGGATTGCCACTCCGGCGCCGGCCCAATTCACGAGGAATTCCCCATGCACGCCTATCGTTCGCACACCTGCGGCGCCCTGCGCCCCGAGGCGGTGGGAAAGACCGTCCGCCTGTCCGGCTGGGTGCACAGGAAGCGCGACCATGGCGGCCTCCTCTTTATCGACCTGCGTGACCATTACGGGGTGACCCAACTGGTCGTCGAACCGGAAGCGCCCGCCTTCGCCGCGATTGAGCGCCTGCGCGCTGAAAGCGTCATCCGCATCGACGGCAAAGTCGTCGCGCGGACGCCGGAGACCGTGAACGCGGGCCTTCCGACCGGCGGGATCGAAGTGAGGATCACCGATGTCGAGGTCCTGTCGGCGGCGGAAGAGCTTCCGCTTCCCGTCTTCGGCGAGCCGGACTATCCGGAAGAAGTTCGTCTCAAATACCGCTTTCTAGATCTTCGCCGCGACAAGCTGCACAAAAGCGTCGCACTGCGCTCGGCGGTGATCGCATCGCTCCGCAGGCGGATGATCGATCAGGGCTTCACCGAATTCCAGACCCCGATCCTTACCGCATCCTCGCCCGAAGGCGCACGCGACTTCCTCGTTCCCTCGCGCATTCACCCCGGCAAGTTTTATGCGCTGCCCCAGGCGCCGCAGCAGTTCAAGCAGCTGTTGATGGTTGCGGGCTTCGACCGCTATTTCCAGATCGCGCCATGCTTTCGCGATGAAGACGCGCGCGCGGACCGCTCGCCCGGCGAATTCTATCAACTCGATTTCGAGATGAGCTTCGTCACGCAGGACGACGTCTTCGACGCAATCGCGCCGGTGCTCTCCGGCGTGTTCGAAGAATTCGCAAAGGGCAAATCGGTGACGAAGCCGCCGTTCCCGCGCATCAAATACGCAGACTCCATTCGCAAATATGGATCGGACAAGCCTGACCTTCGCAATCCGATCGAGATGGGCGACGTCTCCGATAATTTCCGCGGCTCGGGCTTTAAAGTCTTCGCAGGAATGCTCGAAAAAGACCCGAAAATCGAAGTCTGGGGAATTCCGGCGCCCGGCGGCGGCTCAAGAGCGTTCTGCGACCGCATGAACTCATGGGCGCAAGGCGAGGGCCAGCCGGGACTTGGCTATGTCTTCTGGCGCGAAGGCGAAGAAGGCGCCGCCGGCCCGATCGCCAAAAACATCGGCCCGGAACGCGCTGAAGCGATCCGTCAGCAATTCAATCTCAAAGTCGGCGACGCGGTGTTCTTCGTCGCCGGAAGGCCCGATGATTTTTACAAATTCGCGGGCGCGGCGCGCACGCGCGTCGGAACCGAATTGAAATTGATCGACGAGAACCAGTTCAAATTCTGCTGGATCGTCGATTTCCCGATGTATGAATGGAACGAGGATGAGAAGCGGATCGATTTCTCGCACAACCCGTTCTCGATGCCGAACTTCGATCACGACGCGTTCGTGAAGCTCGACAAGGGCGACAAGGATACGATCCTCAAGATCACCGCGTTCCAGTACGACATCGTCTGCAACGGCGTTGAACTCTCTTCGGGCGCGATCCGGAACCACAAGCCGGAAATCATGCTGAAAGCGTTCGAGATAGCGGGCTATGGCGCAGATGTCGTCGAAGCGAAATTCGGCGGCATGCTGAACGCTTTTCGCTACGGCGCGCCGCCGCATGGCGGGTCGGCGCCGGGCGTTGATCGCATCGTCATGCTGCTCGCAGGCGTTGAAAACCTTCGCGAGGTCATCGCCTTCCCGCTGAACCAGCAGGCGCAGGACCTGATGATGCAGGCCCCGAACGAAGTAACGGATAAGCAGTTGAAAGAATTGCATATCCGCGTTGCGCCGCCGATTTCGGAAAAGAAGGGCTGACCCGGGGCGCCCCGGCTTCCCCGCCGCCAACGGAAATCGTACTCTCCGCGCAAATGGGAGGCGGCGATGAGCGTAGCGCTTTTGCGGATGGCGGCGGTTTGGGTTGCGATTTCCTGTTGCTTTGCGTTGACGGGCGTTAATGCGGTTGCAGCGACAAAACAGGGAAAGGCGCCTTCGACCTCCGCGAAATCAGCGCTGTCCGCACTCGATTCGATAAGCGAAAAGGAATGGCTCTCGGAATCGAGCATTACGCTCCTCGGCCGCGTGATAGCCGCCTCATCGAAGGCGGCGCTCGATGAAGCGGCGAAGAATGACGCGCGCGCGCAAGCGCTCGCCGGGTCTGGCTATCTCGTTGGTGCCCACGGTTATCCGCAAAACAACGACCGGGCCGCCCTCTTTCTCAAGGCTGGCGCCTTCGGGGGCAATGTCATCGCGCAGGTCAACTACGGCGTCATGCTGCAGGACGGCCGCGCGGGGAGAACCGACTGGACGGCGCTCGCCGGGGCGCGAGAGCATTTCAATCTCGCGGCGCGGCAAGGCCATCCAGTCGCGAGTTTTAATCTCGCAGTTTTCAATCGCGACGGGATTGCGACGGAGCAGAATTACAGCGAAGCAATCCGCCTTTTTAAGCTCGCCGCCAGTACGCCGAACATCCGGCAAGGGCAGGCGTATTATGAGCTGGGGAGGTTGTATGATTATGGAACTGGCGTCGCAAAGGACGAAGACGCCGCCGAGAAGTATTACGGGGCCGCCGCTGAACTTTCGCATGCGGAAAGTCTCTATCGCCTTGGCGAGCTACGATATATCGATGCCGTGTACGTGGAATCCCAAGAATTGTTCGATTTCTTGAAAGACGCGAGCGAGGAATTTTACCGCCTAGCCTTCGTGGCGTTTCAGCGCGACGCCGGCGCTGGCGATACCTACGCGATGCGACGGCTGGGCGATCTTTACCGCATGGGGTATGGCGTCGGCAGTAATTACGAGGAAGCGTACCGTAGTTATGGCGCGGCGGCCGACCGCGGGGATACAACGGCGCGGCTGATGACCGGCCGTATGCTATTCGAGGGTCAGGGTGTTAAAAAGAACGAGGCTGCGGCCGTCGCGATTTACAAGGCCCTTGCTGACGCTGGCGACGTCGGAGGCCAGATGGAACTCGCCGCGCTCCATCTCGCCGGCAAAGGCGGCGTCAAAAAAGACATTGCCGAAGCCATCCGCCTCTACACGCTCGCTGCGCGGCAAGGCGACGCGCGCGCGCAGTCGACGCTCAAAACGCTCGGCAAGACTTGGTAATCGGTCGGATCGCAGCATTAGTCCGAAGGACCAAGTATCGACACGGATGCTGCTGAATCATTGGGCGTTGTCGTGATGCTGCGTCGCGACCTCCTGTCGCAAAGGTCGCCCGGCTTGCCGCTGTGGCGACAATCGCGTCCAATAGCCTAGGAATTCAGATCGGCGTATCGGGTTCCTGCTCAACGATGATCGGCGCTGCGCGCTCGAGGCCTTTTTCAACGAAGGCGTAAATAGCTGATGTGACGCAGATCGCGGCGGTTGCGATGAAGAGCGCGCTCGGGCTTATTGAATAGAATAGCTGGCCGAGGAACGGCGCGAACACGAAACCGGATGCGCCGGCTGCGTTTGATAACCCCGCCGCCGAGCCCTGTTCATCGCTCGAGACGGAAAGCGATGCGCCGCCGACAAAGCCGGGCGTAATCATGCCGGCGCCAAGGCCGGACAGCAGCATGCCGAAGACGAGCGGCCCTACATCTGTGGACGCTGCGATGATCGCATGTCCGATGCAGATGATGATCGGACCGACCCGCATCAGCGTCATCGGCGGCAGATTGAACCGCTGCACGAGCACGAGCTGAGAAAAGAGCGACGCCATCGCAGCGGCGGACAATGCGACGCCGACGAGTTGCAAGGCGTCTTCGCTTTGCAGGCCAAGGCGGTCGATAAAATAGAACGCGATGAACTGCACCGGGATCGCGGTCGCAATTGCGGTCGCAAGCCCGTAGATCAGGAACGGACGGATGCGCTTGTCCATCGGCGAGAGTTTGGGCGCAGCAATTCGCTCTTTCGGTTTCGTTCGTTCGGGCAGAAAGAACCATACGGCTACAACGGAACACGCCGCCGCTGCGGCGACCGCGTAAAGCGGCGCCAAAGGATCGATTGCTACGACAGCGCCGGCAAAGGCGGGGCCGACCATGGCGCCGATGCCAAACGCGGCGGAAAAGGCTGACATGCCCGCAGTGCGGCGTTCGGGGGGCGTGCGGTCGGCTATATATGCCTGCGCCGCGCCCGGCGTCGCGCAGCCGATCGTTCCGTAGATCGAGCGCGTGCCGAGAAGCAGCGCATAGAGAAGCCCGCCGGATAAAGCGCCCGCGAGTCCGAAGTGAAGAACCGTCGCAAAGGCGGTCGTCGAAATTGCAAAACCTGAAAGCCCGATGACGATGAACGGCCGTCGCCCGTAAAGGTCGCTGAACCGTCCCCAGAACGGTCCGATAACCACCCAGAAAAACGCCGACAGCATGAAGATCGACAGAACCTGGAAATCGCCCATGCCGATTTTCCGTGCAAGCGGCGGAAGGACGGCGAAAACGATCGTCTGTCCCATGCCCATGCAGACGACGCCGGCGAGAAGGATGCCGAGCGCTATCTGCCGCTGACGCGGGGACGACGGACTTTCATCAAATCGGTTCATGGGGACGGATCGGTAAGGGCGGGCGCGCGAAGGGACCTTCTGCCTTTACTCCCGCCCGAAGGTAAGTCCAGCATGCGCTTGCAGTCGCTTCAGCAAGGGCGCGCCCATGGCGGATGCGGGCGTCCATATGCCGCCCTTCGTTTCCTTGGCGTCGCGGACGAGGCAGATCGCCGCCTCCGCGATCATCTTCGAGGTGGAGCCGTAGCCGGGGTCCTTGTCGCCCTTGCAATGGGTGCGGATCTTTTCGCCCCGCGCCGTCTCGCCGAGGAAGAGCACGTCGTAAAATCCGGTCTCGCGCTCTTCTTTCGTCGGCCCCTCGCCGGGTTTTGGCGCATCCTCGCCCATCAGCGAATTGTCGGACGCAACGGCTTTTGCGATCGCCTGTCCCTGGTCGCCCTTGCCGGCGATGAACATCTCCGAATAGCGGAAATCCTTCCCGTAGGAATGACGCATCAGGAAGTTCGAGCGATGCACGTTCTTCGTGTTGATCGGCGCCATGACGAAAGGCGCAAGCCAAACGCCGGACGCTTCGTCGAGCATCGGCTTTGACATCGACGGCTGATCTGCGCCGGTAAATCCCGGCGTCAGCGAGAACGAGCTCTTCAAAAGCTCGATGATCGAGGGATCCTTGAACGCGGCTTTCATGGTTTCCTTAAGGCTCGCCGCCGTGCCGCCAGAGAATTTTCCCTTCATCGCGCGCACGCGGCCTTTGATTTCGTGGCAGGGCGCGCCGAATTCTTTCTTCGCTTCTTCCTGCGTGAACCAGACGCCGAGATCGAACGGGATCGAGTCAAAACCGCAGGAGAAGACAATGCGCGCGCCGGATTTTCGCGCGGCGGCTTCATGCTTGTCGATCATGGCGCGCATCCAGTTCGGCTCGCCGCACAGATCGACATAATCGGCGCCGGCCTCGATGCAGGCGGCGACGAGGGGTTCGCCATAGAGCTGATAGGGGCCGACAGTGGTGATCACGCATTTGGCGCGCGCCGCCATCGCTTTTAACGAAGCAGGATCGGACGCGTCAGCGATGACGAGCGGGGTTGACGCCGGCGCGCCGATTTCGGCGCGCACTTCTTTCAGCTTCGCCTCCGACCGCCCGGCCATCGCCCATTTGAGTGAGGCGTCGCCAGCGTATTCCTTTGCCAGATATTCAGCTACGAGCCGTCCCGTGTAGCCGGTCGCACCGTAAACGACGATGTCAAAGTCTTTCATCGAGTTCTCCCTGATCGGGCGGCAGATTGGACCGGCGGCTGCGGGGAGGCAATCGGCGGGGGCAGGGCCGCCGGGATCATCCAGCGAGCGCCAGGCGGAGAGGCGGCGGGCCGTTCCGGATTACCTTTCAGATAATTGCTTTCTCCGGCCGGAACACTCGTGCGCCGCACGTGTTCACCCTGCAACTGAAACAACTAGAGGGTCATCCATGAAACGCCTGATGCTTTCTGCGGCGATCGCCGCGCTTATCCTGCCCGTCGCCGCATGCGCAGGCGAACAGTCAAAGTCCCGGGAAAAGGTTGCAGAAGCGGAAGCTGCGGCTGAACAGCCGGCGGCAGAGCCCGCGTCTGACACCGAATTGCCGGCGGCGAAAGCGCCGGACGTCAAGGTCAGCTACCTTGGCGCAACCGATATCAGCGCCAAAGCGCTGCTCGGCGAGGAAATATATGGCGACAAGGGCGAGTCAGTCGCCCATGTCGATGACATATTGATTGGGAACGACGGGTCGGCGGATCGCGTCGTCTATGTCACTGGCGGGGTTGCCGGCGTCGGCGGAAAGAAGAGCACAATCGAATTCGACACGGTCAGGATCTCGATCGACGATCCAGCGAGTGCGGTCGATGTGAACGATCCGCTGCTGCGCCTGTCATTGACTGCGGACCAGCTGAAAGCCGCACCGGACTTCGTTCAGGATGGCGCTGACGACTATCGTCTAGCCTCCGAACTTCTCGGCGCGACAATCGATCTTGCCGCGCTTCCCGGAGACAATGGCGAAGCAATTATCGACGATCTCATCATGACCAAGGACGGCCGCGTCAAGGACGTCATCGTCCAGCGCAGCATGATGGGCGCAATCGGCGGCGGCGATCGCTATGCGTATGATTTCTCGTTGCTGAGCATTGAAGAAGGCGACGGCGGCGGGCTTGCGCTGAATGTCACCGAAGAGCAGCTCAACGGCGCGAACAAATTCGAATACAAGCGCTCCGACGCTGTCGACGAAGCGGCGGAAACGGCCAAAGACCCCTACGACCAGAACTGATCTGCGCCTTGCGCAGCAATAGTCGCGATTTAGCCCCCTGCAGATCGCGTCTTGAATTGAAGGAGGCTGTGTCCCCTCGCAGCCTTCTTCAGTTTTGCGTGCGCCGGCGCTTGGCTTCGCCATCCGGCGGAACGTTTCCGCAGCTCAGGTGTTACTCCCGGACAGGAATATTTGACAGCCAGAGGGAACCCATATGAAGAAAACACTACTCGCAATCGCCATCAGCGCTTTCGCGTTGGCGGCATGCGCCTCGACCTATGGCGCGCCGCGTTACCAGCAGGCGCGCAGCCAGGGCGATACGGGCTATTATGACACGCGCATCGATCAGAACCGCTACCGCGTTCAATATCGCGTGGAATCAGGCGACGCGCAGCTCGCCGAAGACTGGGTTTTCCGCCGGGCGGCCGAACTGACGCTCGACAACCGCTATGACTGGTTCCAGGTGCTGAGCCGGAGCCGCGATCTCAGCGACAGCGCCTTCCAGCGTTACGATTCGACGAGGTATGAGGATGATCGCACCAATTACGATCGGCCGCCCTATGGCGACTATGGCGATTCAGTCGCGACCATTGAAATCGTCATGGGCGAAAATCCCCCGCCGCGCGCAAACAGCGTCTACGACGCGCGCCGCGTCCTCGATCAGGCGAGAGGCGACCGGTACTAGACCGCCGCCAGTCTCAAGAGTGTAATCCGCTTCTGAAATGAAACGGGCGTAAGAAAGGGTCGGCGAAAGCCGGCCCTTTTTGCGTTGGCGCACGCTGGCCCCACACCCGCTCATTCCGGCGAACGCCAACCCTTTTTCCGTTCATCCGCCAGAGCCGCTCATCCCGGCGAAAGCCGGGATCCATCTTTCTTGCCCTCGCTGCAAACCTGAAGCCTGAATTGCCGCGCAAAAAACTCCCGCCGCCGCGCGCCTTACTACCGCACTGGATCCCGGCTTTCGCCGGGATGAGCGGGGGAGGGAACTTGACCTCACTCAATATTAGAACATGCGCAATGGGAAGCGCTTTTGCGCAGATCCGAGATGATCGCTGATGTGAGCCCCTTGGCTCCCACGTTTATTCAGAGAGTCCTGCGGTTAAATACTTCATCGTTTCCGGTTTGGCGAGCGCGCCGTGCGCGGAGCCGTCAGATAGCTCAAGCGCTCGGCGCGCGGACGCCGGGGATTGTC
>JBGSLM010000215.1:0-6692 GCA_041740755.1 Parvularculaceae bacterium
GAACCGCCGCCAGCGCGGCCCATCCGGGCGTTGCAAGCTGCGTCGATGTTCCGCCCGATTTTTCCTCAACATAGGCTTCAACGCCGCTGAACAGCGGAAGGTAGAGCGCGAATGTCGCAATCGCGAACAGGACGAAACCGAACGCCGGCGCATAGAGTGAGCGCAGATCGAATTTTCCCTTGAGACCAATTAGCCAATTGGCGCCGACAACGAGCCCTTGACCCGCGATGACATAAACCATCGTGATGTGCGTGTAACACCCGAGCGTTGCGGCAAGCGCATAATACGCCCAGATTTTATAGCCAGGCGCCTTCATCGCCTTCAGAAGCAGCCAGCTGGTCGTCAAGGTGAAGAAGAGCAGCATCGAATAGCCGCGCGCGCTCTGCGAGAACGCGATGTGGTGATAGGAAAAAGCGAGGATCGCCGCTGCGCAAAGCGCCTCAAACCGCCCGCTTGCTTCCTTGCCGAAGAAATAAAGCATCGGAATGGTCGCGACGCCGAACAGCGCCGCCGGAAGACGCACGGTCCATGGCTGTTCGCCGAGCGCTGAAACGGACAGATGCGACAGCAGCGAAAAGAATGGGTGATCGTTGTTGCTCGGAAAATCCGTCAACGTCACCGAAAGAGGCGGACGCACGGATTCGAGCACCGTCTTGATCTCGTCATACCAAAGCTCGCTATTGAGCCCGTAGAGCCTCAGCGCCGCAGCAATCGCGGTAAGGAGGACAAGAACGCCTAGGATCGTCTTGTCCGAAACGGCATCAGGAAAGCGCTGCGCGGTCATTAAAGAGTTCCGTCATGTCGGCGTCGCGTCCGGCCGCATCGAAGCGCGGCGCATTGGCGACCCCGTCTCTATGCTGAATGTCGCCAATTGATTCAAGCGACCCGTGAGCCGGCGCCTACAATCGATCAATTCAACGCGCCGCGCGCGGATTAAGTCTGGGATCGAACTTCCGGAATCACGAATCCCGGCTCAGATGCGCAAGGGACGCCGCATTCGCCTCCCAGTTTTGCCCGTCGAATTGCCGGATCTCGATCGAGCGAAATTGCGAGCGGTCCATGCAATTCAGATTGAGCGAATAGCCGTCGGGATTGGAGCGCGGAACGTAGAACGACTTGATCCCGCAATGTTTGCAGAAAAGATGTTTGGCGACGCCCGTATTGAACGTGTAGGTCGAGAGCGCATCGGCGTCCGTCAGCAGGCGAAAGCGCGACGCCGGGACGATGAGGTGGAGAAACCCCGTCATCGCGCAGATCGAACAGTTGCAGGCGTCGATGACGACGTCGTCGTCCGTCTCCGCCTCCCACGCGACGGCGCCGCAATGGCATCCGCCCTTTTTCCAGCTTTTGCTCATTGCGTTAAGTCACGCGGGCGACTGCGCGCTGTCAAGGCGCGATTTTTTCCCGCGCGCCCATGATCAAGAGCCACAGGCACGTTCCGATCTCCCCGACGGAGCTTGTCCATGAGAGCATTTGTTGAAGCAGCGACCCCTCGTAGCCGTCGCTTATCATCGGTCCGAGATACTCGCTGAGATATTCGATGCAGCCCAAAATCAGAATGACGCCGAGAATGCGCGGGATGGCGCCCGACTTAAGGATCAGCCAGCCCAGGGGCGCAAGCCACAGTCCCCAGAAAATCGACGCGACATCCATCCATTTCCCATACGCCGCAAGGCGCAAGTCGACCGCTTCCGCTGAGGCTGCGCCGTCCGCGACAAGGCGCGCAAGATCGATATGCTGCGCAATCGCAGCTACGGAAAACGGAATGCTCAAAGCGACGAGAAGGATCATCAGCCGGGCGGCGTTGCGGCCATAGGGCGACAGGAACCGCGCCAGCGCGAATGGCAGGGCGAGGAAGAACGCGCACATGACGAGCGCGGACACGTTTGACGCGTTGAAAAGCGCAGCATTCGCCGAAATCGCCGCCGCCGTCGCTAACGCATCATTGTCAACGAACCACTTGCCGGGAGCGTAGGCGAGCGAAAAAATTCCGGTCAGCACGACGCCGAGATAGATGAGCCCCGCAACGCGCCCCTGCATTTTGACAGACATTAGCGGCTTTCCTTTTCACGCGGCCATGAAAGCGCCGTCCAGACAATGAGCAGCGAGAGCGCAATTTCGATTGCGCCATAGCCGAGATAGAACAGCGGCGCGCCGGGCAAGGTCATGGCGAGGATCGCCGCATAAGCGACCCCGAAGAGAACGTTCAGCCATTTCGACAGAACGGAGGAAAGCACGAGCGACAGCGAAATCAGCAGCGCAGGAACGACCATCATCATCGAAAGCGCCAGCATCGCAGGCTCATCGGCGGCGTTGACGGGGCCCACATCTCCCGCCGCCATCTTCTCGATCTTGCCGGGCGAATACATGTTGAAATAGTCGCCATAGACGTAAAGGAACATCAGCGACGTCCAATACGCCGCGAGTTTCAGTTTCGCCGGCGCGCGAAATTTCTCCAAAGCCATAGACAGGAGCCCCCCCTCGTTCGGATGACGAAGATGCCTCGTTCCCGATGCGAACGGAAGAAAATTGCGGCGAACCGTGCCGCCGGTCCGCTCAGCCGACCCAGATCAACCCGATCACCGCCCCCGTCATCAAAGTCGCAAGCGTGCCCGATATCAGCGCCCGCGGCGCAAGGTCGATGACGTCCTGGCGGCGATCGGGCGCTAGCGCGGTAAAGCCGCCGATGATGATGCCAAGGCTCGCGAAATTCGCAAAGCCGCAGAGCGAATAGACGATGATGAGGAACGTGCGCTCGCTGAAATGTTCGGGGCCGATTTTCGCAAGCTCCACATAGGCGACCAGTTCGTTGACGGCCGTCTTGACGCCCATCAGCGATCCCGCCTCGAACGCCTCGGCCCATGGCACGCCGGCGAGCCACATCAAGGGCGCGAAGATCCAGCCGAGAATGCGTTCAAGCGAGAGCGGCGAGCCGCCGAAATCGCCCGCCGACGACAGCATGATATTGACGAGCGCCGCGAAGGCCGTGAACGCGATCAGCGATGCGATGATGTTGAGATAAAGACCAAGCCCGTCCGTGACGCCGCGCACGAATGCGTCCATCGAGCTTGCATATTTGAAATCGTCGGCGGCGCTCGCGGGCGTCGGCGTCACGCCTTTTTCTTCCGGCATCATCACTTGCGCCATCAAGATCGCAGCCGGCACCGAGATGATCGACGCGACGATGATATGGCCGAGAATGGATGGATCGACCTCTGCAAGGATGATCGCATAGACCGCCATCACCGAGCCTGCGACCGTCGCCATGCCGCCGGTGATGATGATGAACAGTTCGGCGCGCGTCACCTTCGACAGGAACGGGCGGATCAAGAGCGGCGCTTCGGTCTGACCAAGGAAGGTGTTTGCGGCGGACGAGAGCGCGACCGCGCCGCCGATGCCGAATATTTTTTCAAGCAGGAAGGCGAACGCTTTGACGAAAATCTTCAGAATGCGCCAGTGCCAGAGCAGCGCCGACAAGCCGGAGAAGAAAATGAGAAGCGGCAGAGCCTGAAACGCGAAATTGAACATCGCGCCCTGATTGGTCACTTCGAACGGCGCGTCGCCGCCGCCGAGATAGCCGAATACGAATGTCGTTCCCGCGCGCGTCGCCGCCTGAAGCGCCTCGACCGCGACCTGCAGCGATCCGAGCGCCTCCCGCGCGGGGGGCACGTAAAGAAGGAGCGCGGCGATCGCGATCTGCGCCGCGATCGTCCAGATCGCGGTCAGGATCGGAAACCGCAGCTTGTGGGTCGAGAAAATCCACGCGATCAGGGTGAAAGCGACGAGGCCGATCGCGCTCTGCCCGCGCGGCCCGATCGCGGAGAGGTCAAATGGTAGATCCATGAAGCCCCAAAACCCCTCGCCGACAGCCCCTCGAAAGGGAGAGGACTATGGCGACCCCCGCGCGGAAAGCAACCTTTCGGGGAAGGCGCCGGACGCCGCGCGTGAGTGAGCGCTCACTCACGCGCCCAATCCTTCGCTTGCGGTCCTCTCAGCTGCGAAGCGCCATTTGCTCCGTATGCAGATCATAACGAAAATCTGAAAACGCGAACCTCGCGATTTTCGATCAACCAAATGGCGAAAAAATTCCTCTGCCGAATCAACAGGTTGATCAAACCGGTCAAAGTTATCCCCCCACATATCCCCTTTTTATCCCCCTCCCTCGCGCAGCCCTTACAATGGCTATTGAAAGATCGAGCGGCGCATTGAACGAAGAGGAGGAAGCGCATGCGGAACAATTTGCCGGACTTCAATGCGCGCGCCGCTCTCGCGCCGAATTTCAATCGGCGAAAAATTCGCACGAAACCGCAGCGATCGGCAGGGGGAGCGGAAAAAACAACGGCGGGGCTTTTGGAAAGCCGCCGCGGCTTACATCGCGGCGGGCGCAGCCGCGACGATTGTGCGGCTCGGGAAGCGATAGAATTTGTGGGCGCCGATGACCGCCGTCGGCGTCAGCGTGTCGGCCCAGGGCGGCGAGACATAATCCGCATGATAGTGCGTCGCGAACCGCGAGACGGGCGTTCTGATGCCGGCGAGAATGCCGCCCGCGAGCATTTCGGATTCGCGCCATTTGCGCTCATTCAGCCGCGCTTTCATCGAACCGTCGCAGGTGAAGGAAAACTGACAGCCGGTCTTGCGCTCCGACCCCTGGAACACGACTTCGCAAATCGTATCGGGGTAAACGGGGCTTGCGACGCGGTTGAGAACGACGTCGGCGACAGCGAGCTGTCCGACGCGGCTTTCGCTGCGCGCTTCGTAATAAATCGCCTGCGCGAGGCAGGTGCGCTCTTCGCCGTCAAGCTTGGCGATCTCAATCGTCGAAAAATCGAAATCGACGAGATCGGCGATGGGCGAGCCGTCAGCGATCATCATCGCGGGCGTGACCGCCGGTTTCAGACGCGGCGAGGTCATCGCCCGGCGCGTCGTAGCGGTCTCGTCAGCAAGGTAATTGGCGAAATCGGCGATGATCTGCGCTTCGTCGGCGACGTCGTGCGCTTCCGCACGGGCGAGTTGCGAACGCTTGACCGACGCGGTCGCGCTCATCGCCGTCATCATGATGCAGATAGCAACGCCGGCTGTCGCCAAAAGACTCCGCACAGTCCAGCTGATATCCGGAATAAAGTGCCGCTCATGCCCCATAGAAGGGTTTACCGCCATCGTTACGCCTACCCCCGCGATAGGCCCGTTCAAATCAATACCCGCTTCCTTGCGCCTCGCCTTTCGGCCGGACCCCTGGAACCGGGCTCTCTTCTCCACGCTCTCGTAACCGACGCCTTCTGCGACCGGCTGATCTCCTTAGCGCTCCCCGAAGGAAGCAAAAGACGCGCCCCCAGGCGCGCCTTGCCCCTTGAATATGGCGCCCGCGAGGGGGCGGCGCAAATTAAAAATGCCCCCCAGGCAGGATTGGCTAATACCCGTTAACCATATGTTTTCTAATAGATATTCGTCAAAAGAAAGAATTCATGAACCTTACAGCGCATTGTTTTCGCTCAGTGAAGGCTGGATTTCTTTTGCGTCGCAGCAAGAGAGGCCTGCGCCGCAGCGAGCCGCGCGATCGGCGTCCGGTAGGGGGAACAGCTCACATAATCGAGCCCAATCCGGTCGACAAATTCGATCGAGGCCGGGTCCCCGCCATGTTCGCCGCAGACGCCGAGTTTCAGTTTGGGACGCGCCGCGCGCCCTTTGTCTGCTGCAATTTGAACCAGCGCGCCGACGCCCGCCTGGTCGAGCGTCACGAAGGGATCCTTCTCAAAGATCCCCGCACGCAAATAGTCCGGCAGGAAGGAGGCGGAATCGTCGCGAGACAATCCGAACGTCGTTTGCGTGAGATCGTTGGTGCCGAACGAGAAGAACTGCGCATATTCGGCGATCGCGTCAGCGGTGAGCGCTGCGCGCGGCAGTTCGATCATCGTTCCGACAAGATAGGTGAGCGTCGTCTTGCGTTCAGCGAACACCGCCGAGGCTATGGCGTCGATCCGGCCCTTCATCATCGCCAATTCCTTAACATCGGCGACGAGGGGAACCATGATTTCAGGCTCGATCGGCGCGCCGGTTTCAGCGCCGACATTGATTGCCGCCTCGATGATCGCGCGCGACTGCATCTCGTAGATTTCCGGATAGGAAACGCCGAGACGGCATCCGCGATGGCCGAGCATCGGATTGAATTCGTGCAGCTTGTGCGCGCGATCTTTCAGTTTCTTCGCATCCATGCCGGACGCCTTTGCGACTTCTTCGATCTCGTCGTCGGAATGCGGAAGGAATTCGTGCAGCGGCGGATCGAGCAGACGAATGGTGACGGGAAGACCCTTCATCACCCGGAAGATTTCCTCAAAATCCGAACGCTGCATCGGCAAAAGCTTGGCGAGCGCCGCTTCCCGGCCGACCTTGTCCTCGGCAAGGATCATCTCGCGCACGGCGATGATCCGGTCCGCGTCAAAGAACATGTGTTCGGTGCGGCAAAGGCCGATGCCTTCAGCGCCGAAATTGCGCGCGACCTGCGCGTCATGCGGCGTTTCCGCATTCGCGCGGACCTTCATACGGCGCGCCTTGTCGGCCCAGCTCATAAGGGTCGCAAAATCGCCGGAAAGTTCAGGCTCGATCGTTCCGACTTTGCCGGCGAACACCTTGCCGGCGGCGCCGTCGACCGTGATGAGGTCGCCTTTTTTCACCGTGCGGCCGGCGACGGTGAACGA
>JBGSLM010000216.1:0-8021 GCA_041740755.1 Parvularculaceae bacterium
CATTGCGCCGCGATGTTGAGATCGAGCGCCGCGACGACATCCGAAAGGACGCGGTCGGCGCTTGCTTTTGCCGCATCGCGCGCCGCATCCGCCATTGCGTGGCGCGTCTTGTCGTCGGCGAATAGGCGTTTGACGGCCGCCGCAAGGTCGCGGTCGTTGCGAACGAGCGCAGCGCCGCCGGCGCCTCTGATGTCGGCGTATGTTTCAACGAAGTTGAATATGTGCGGGCCATGGAGAATCGCGCAGCCGAGGCGCGCAGGCTCAAGCGGATTGTGCCCGCCTTTTTCGACAAGGCTCCCGCCGACGAAGGTCGCATTCGACAAACGGTAAAAAAGGCCGAGTTCGCCCAGCGTGTCGGCCAGATAAATGTCCGTCGCGGCGTCGATCTTTTCGCCCTTTGACCGGCGGCGCGGACTAACGCCCGACGCGACCGCGAGCGCTGCAATTTCTTCTCCGCGTTCTGGATGGCGCGGGGCAAGCAGCGTGACGATGCCTGGATGCTCGGCCTTCAGCGTCTTGTGGGCGGCGAAGATCGCTTCTTCTTCGCCAGGATGCGTCGATGCCGCCAGCCAGAACGGCCGCCCGCCGAGATCGGCGAGGATGCGCGCCTCCTCCATGACGTCGCCGGGAAGGGGCGGCGCTGCGTTCTTCAGGTTTCCAAATGAGGGAACCGCCCTTCCGGAAAGCGCGCTCAATCGCTCCGCATTCTGACGATCCTGCGCGATCAGCAGGTCGAAATGCGACAGGAGATACCGGATCGACTGCGGCTTTCCTTTCCAGTCGGCGTACGATTTTGGCGACACGCGGCCGTTTACGAGCGCCATGAAGCGCGCGCGGCGGCGCGTTTCGATGAGAAGGTTCGGCCAGAATTCAGATTCGACGAATATCGCCGCGTCCGGCTTCCAGTGATCGAGGAAGCCGCGCACGAAACGCGGGTGATCTACCGGAATGAACTGATGGATCGCGCTGGCGGGAAGCCGCTCGGTCATCAGCCGCGCCGAGGTGACAGTACCGGTCGTGACGAGAATGTTGAGCTCCGGGTGATCGCTCTTGAAACGCTCGACCAGCGGCAGGACCGAAAGCGATTCCCCAACGCTCGCGCCGTGAATCCACGAGAGCGGTCCGGAAGGCCGTGCGCGCCCCGCAAGCCCCGTGCGCTCTTGCATGCGCGCCGGATCTTCCTTGCCGTCCTTGAGGCGCTGACGCAGCAACAGCTCAGCGACCGGCGCCGACACCCAGCTCGCCGCGCGGTAGAGTTTGACCCCGATGGGTTCGTCGATCCCGGCATTCGGCACTGCAGCCGTCACGTTTCAACTCGCACTTAGTTAAGTCCGCCCGACTGCTGCGTCGGCGATGCGCGCCGCCGCTTTCAGTTCGGATTGAAGATTGACGCGCGCCGCTTCAAGCGCCGCCGCGTCTGCGTTACGATCTATATGGATCGGCGGCCGCGCTGCAAAGGCGAGATGCGAAAATGGCGCGGCGAGAAGAAAGCGATCCCAGGTTTCAAGTCGCGGCCCCCTTGAAGCCGAATAGGCAGCAGGAAGGATCGGGGCCCCGGAATAGGCGGCAAGTTTGATGACGCCGATCTTGGCGATCTCAGCCGGGCCCCTTGGTCCGTCCGGGGTCATTCCAACGACCGAACCTTCTTCAAGCGCTGCAATCATCTCGGCGACGGCCGGCGCGCCGGACTTGTTCTTCTCCGGCTTTTTCGGATTGGCGGCGGACCCGCGGATCAGCTTGATCCCGAATCCTTTGACGGCATTGGCGACGATTTCGCCGTCGCGATGGGTTGAGATCAGCATGTAGACCGGCTTTTGCGTCTCGCGCTTAATGGTTGCTCCCATCAACAGTCTCGAATGCCAGAAAGCGAGGATGAAGCCCTTGCCCGAGGCGACCAGCGCGTCTGGATGTTCGCGCCCGATATATTCCGAACGCGATGTCGCCTCGACGAGCCTGATATAGGCTGAAATGGCGCCGCTCGCGATCCTGCCTGCGGCGGCGGAGTGGAGAATGCGCTTTGAGAGCGAAACGCTTGTTGACGAAGGACCGGCCATGTCGGCGTTGAAATCCGTTCCCTGTCAATGGGTTGCGAAGTCGGGGGCTTGCTTAGCCGAACGCATGCCCCGAGAATAGCGGGAATTTCCAGAAAGCCGAGACCGGTGGCCCGCCGCACCCCTTCTTCCGAAGCAATCCCTACCTCGACCGGTGCGCTCGCCCTGCGCCTTTGGGGCGATTATCTTGGCCGGTATGCCGGAAAGCTTGCGCTCGCGCTGATTGCGATGGGTCTCTATGCGGCGTCGGCAGCCGCCATTCCGGCCGGCGTCGAGTGGATCAACGCGGGCCTCTCCGGCGAGGCTGCGAGCGTTAAAGGCCTGCCGCGCGAGGTTGGACTTTGGGGCCCTGCGCTCATCATCGCGCTTGGGGCGGCCAATGCGCTGGCGCAATATGTTCAGGCGCGGCTGTCGGCGTCAGCGGCTCTTTCAGCGCTACGGGACATGCAGGCCGAGATGTTCGACAAACTGCTGACGATCGATGATGCGCAGCTTCGCGGCTTCGGCGCTGGCCAGTCGATCGGCCGGCTGACCAATGATGCGACTGTCCTGCGCGAGACGTTGACGCGCGCTCTGACGGCGGTGCGCGATTTGCTGACCTTGATCGCGCTCTGCGCTGTCATGGTCTGGTATGACTGGGTGCTCTTTGCTGTCGTCATTGCGATTTACGCGATCATCGGGTGGCCGGTCGCGCGGATTGGCGCCCATTTGCGCAAAAGCTCGCGAGAGGCGCAGGCGCAAACCGGCGATATAGCCTCGCTTGCAGGCGAAGCGGTCGCGGGCGCGCGGATGATCCGCGTCTATAATCTCGAAACGCAGGAATCAGCGCGCGGGAAATCAGCGTTCGACGCGCGCCTTTCGACCCTTCAGCGCATGGCGCGCCTTCGCGCCCTTAACGAGCCGTTCATTTTCTTTGTCGGCTCGATTGCGATGGCGATTGTTATCGCGGCGGTCGCGATCAGAATCGGCGCCGGCGCGCTCAATGTCCCGCAATTCATTTCCTTCATCATCGCGCTCTTGATGCTGTCGCAGCCGGCGCGCGGGCTTTCGACGCTGAACGCGGTGGCGCAGGAAGGCTTCGGCGCATTTGAGCGCATGCTGGCGCTGATCGACACCGAGCCGAAGATTGTCGATGCGACGGACGCAAAGCCGCTCGCCGTCACATCCGGCGCTGTTTCATTTCGCGACGTTTCGTTTTCCTATGATGGGGGAAGTGCGGCCCTCGACGGGTTTTCCCTGAATATTCCCGCCGGAAAGACCGTCGCATTGGTCGGCGAATCTGGCGCTGGAAAATCAACTGTCTTTAATCTTCTAACGCGCCTCTATGCGCCGCAGTCGGGAGTAATCGCGATCGACGGTCAGGACATCGCGTCGGTCACGTTAAAGTCGCTTCGCGCGAATATCGCTCTTGTCAGCCAGGAAGGGGCGCTCTTCAACGCGACGGTCGCCGACAATATCGCGTTTGGAAAACCGGGCGCCGCACTCGCAGACATTGTCACGGCCGCGCAAGCAGCAGCGGCGGACGATTTCATCCGCGCTCTGCCGAACGGATATGAAACGATGGTCGGCGAGGCGGGCGGCAATCTCTCCGGCGGCCAGCGTCAGCGCATAGCTATTGCGCGCGCCTTCCTGAAAGACGCGCCGATTTTGCTGCTTGACGAAGCGACTTCCGCTCTCGACGCGGAATCTGAAAGCCTCATTCAGGAAGCGCTTTCGCGGTTGACGAAGGGGCGCACGACGATCGTCATCGCGCACCGCCTGTCAACGATCAAACGCGCAGACCTCATTGTCGCCATGGCTGGCGGGCGCGCGGTTGAAGCCGGCGCGCATGAGGAATTGCTGGCCAAAGGCGGCTATTATGCAAAAGTAACGACCATGCAGGCGGCGGGGGCTTGAGACGCAATCGTCACTCTCGCCGCAGCACGCGCTCGGTCAGGAAATTCCCCCACCATGATCCCATGAAGTCGCGCTTGATCGCGGCTGGATCATACGCATCCGATTCCGCCCAACGCATGAATGCGTCGACGTCGGATAATGAAATCCTGTTCGCGCGCGCGTGGGCCAGATAGAGGTCGAACGCCGCGTCGATGACGCCGGTCTTGCCGTGCTTCACATGACCGTAACGAAGCGAGAGATGTCCTAGCGCCTCGTCGAGCGGCGCTCGTCCCGTAAAAAAAAGATACAGCGCGGCGAAGACGCCGACGCGGTCTGCGCCGGATTTGCAATGAAAGAGCGCCGGATATTCGATGCGCGAGAAAAGGTCTCGTGCGCCGCGCAGGACGTCAATCGAAGGCGCCTCGCGCGAGTAGACGCGGAAATTTTCAAGCCGGAGGCCGAGACGCACGCAAGTCTCCTCTTCAAGGAAGAGCGCAGCGCTCGGCTTTGGCCCCCGAAGATTGACGACTGTCCTGACGCCGCGCTTCGCCCATTTTTCAAGCCTTGCGGGCGAGGGCTGATAGGTGCGCCATACGCCAGGCGCAATCTCATGGCTGTTGTCGAACGCCATGCGGATGATTGCGTGATCGCCGAACAGGAATTCGCGCATGGCGCGTTTGACGCCTTCTGGCGTTGCGAATTCTTCACGGGTGAGGGGCGGCGCCAATCAAAACTTCCCGTCGCCGTCAGGATCGAGCAGGCGATGGAGATGCACAATGAAATAGCGCATGCGGGCATTGTCGACCGTCGCCTGCGCTTTTGCGCGCCATGCTTTTTCAGCCTCGGCGTAATTTGGAAACACCCCGACGAAATCGACGGCGGAAAGGTCGCGGAACGTCACGCTGTCGAGATTTTCAAGTTCGCCGCCAAACACAAGGTGCAGCAATTGTCTGTCAGGCACAAATTGTCTCCAGGTTTTGGCTTAATCGCCCGCGATCGTCATTGCGCCGACAAAAAGCGACGGCGCGTTGGTCGATCCGCGAAATTCAAGATCGTCGGCGGCGACAAGGTTTTTGTACATGTCGAGAAGATTGCCGGCGATGGTGATTTCGCTGACCGGATAGAGCTTCTCCCCGCCTTCGAACCAGAAACCGGAACAGCCGACCGAATAATCGCCAGTGTTGGAATTGACCTGCGCGCCGAACATGTCGGTCACGAGAAGGCCGGTTCCTGCGTCTTTCAAAAGCGCGGCGGGCGTCTTGGATCCGGGCTTTAGATATAGATTGGTAGGGCCTGAGCCGGGGCCGCCGGATGAGCCCCGTGTCGCGCGGCCGTTCGTTTCAAGCTTCAACTGACGCGCCTGCGCGGAATTTAGGAACCATTCGGTCAGCACGCCGTCTTCGATGAGATTGAAGGCCTTGGCGGCGACCCCTTCGCCGTCGAAGGGACGCGATCCGTGTCCGCGCTTGATGAAGGGATCGTCGACGACATAGGCGCCGGCAGGGAAGATACGCTCGCCTCTCTTGTTCTTCAGGAAGCTGACGCTCCGCGCAATCGCGGCGCCGTTGCAGGCGCCGGACAAATGGCCAAGCAGAGAATTCGATAGCCGGTTGTCGAAGATGACCGGCGCTGTCTGGCTCTTCACGCGCCTCGGCGAAAGGCGCGAGACCGTGCGTTCGCCGGCGCTCAGGCCAATCGCTTCAGGCGTGCGGCAGTCGGCGATGTGCGTTTTCGAATCGTAATCGTAATCGGTCTCCATGCCGGATGCGTCTTCAGCGATGACGCTGACCGACACCGAATGGTTGGAGCCGCCGGATTCTCCGAAAAACCCGTGGCTCGTCGCGAACCACTTTTTTCCCTCGCCATAGGAGGCGCCGCCGCCCGAAGAATTGACGACGCCCTTGACGCTGAGCGCTGCGTCCTCGCAGGCCATGGCGCGCGCTTTCAGAATTTCTGTCGAAGGTTCGGCATAGTCGCCCTGGTCAAGATCGGGGAAGGGCGGCTTTGCGAGGCGCTCTTTTGGCGCAAGACCGATATAGGGGTCTTCGGGCGCCGCCTTCGCCATAGCGGCGCAACGCTCGACGAGGCCGGCGAGCGAATCCTTTGTTATGTCTGTCGTCGAAACGCTCGCCTGGCGCTGGCCGAACATGAGGCGCAGGCCAAGATCGAGCCCTTCGGAGCGTTCGACATCTTCAAGATTGCCGAGCCGGACGGACACGCCGCTTGAAACCGCGTGATAAATGACAGCGTCCGCGGCGTCCGCCCCGGCGCGTCTTGCGCCGTCGAGGACGGCCCCAAGGATCTTTTGCGCTTCATTTTGATTCATGGCCGGGAGATAGAGGCTCCGCTCCTTCGCCGCAACTGCGGATCAGGCGGTTTCCGCCCTTGCGCCCGCGCCCCATTCCCTCAAGGCCGGAAGCGCCCACATCATGTCGCGCCAGGCGGCGGCGCGGGGCGGCAGGTCGACCGGCCCATAGGTGACGAATCGCGAGACGACCGGCGCGAACATGGCGTCGGCGATCGAAAAGCCGCCGAACAAAAACGCGCCGCCATTCCCATGGTCGCGGCGGCAGCTTTCCCAGATTTCGGCGATGCGGGCGATGTCGTCCTGAATGCCATGCGTCGTGTGGCGCATGCCTTCGCGCACGAAATGCATCGGCCAGAGCGTGCGCAACGCTGAAAATCCCGAATGCATCTCCGCCGCAACGGACCGTGCGGTCGCGCGCGCGGCGCGGTCGGCGGGCCACAGATTCTTTTCGGGGAATTTCTCCGCGAGATATTCGCAGATGCCGAGCGAGTCCCAGACCGTCAGCTCGTTGTCGAGAAGGCACGGAACGCGAAGGGAGGGCGAAACATCGGCAAGTTCAGCTCTCGTTTGAGGCCGGTCGAGGCGGATCACTCGCTCAGTGAATGAAACGCCCGCCTGTTTCATCAACAGCCAGGGCCGGAGCGACCATGAAGAGAGATTCTTGTCGCCGATATAGAGGATGAGGCCGCTCATTCACCGTCTCCCATTGAAGAAGTTGACGATCCACTGCGCGATGACGCCGCGGTCTGAACGCTTTTTGAGCGAGGCGAGCCCTTCTTCGGACAGCGCCTCTCCGAAACGATTTCTCCGGATACCAATCAAATCCGACGCGTAATCGTGCTCGAACTCCGGATGCATCTGGAACGAAATCGCCGGACCTTGCGCATAGGCGAGCGCGCCATGTTCGCAAAATCCTGAACTTGCGAGCGTTTTAGCCCCCGGCGGCGGCGCCGTCACCTGATCTTGATGCGATACGGCGCAGGAAATTTTGCCCCGTCCGGGCGTCATCCACGCCGCTTCGCCGGTGACGTCATATTGGTGAACGCCGACGCCCCAGCCTTTCTCCGATTTTTTGACCTCGCCGCCGAAAGCCTGCGCCATCAGCTGATGGCCAAAGCAGATGCCGACCTGCGGTTTGCCGGCCGCCGCAGCGTCGCGAATGAGCCCTTCAAGGGGACGGATCCAGTCATGATCCTCATAAACTCCGGCGGGCGAGCCCGTGATAAGGAGCCCGTCGAAATCCGACGCTTTCGGCAAGGCGCCGTCGCGAAAGGTCGGAAAGGTCGTAAACGACAGATGCGGCGCAAGCGGCGCCAGCATCCGCTCCATCATTTTCGGATAGGTCGGGTGTTTGCCGCTTAAGGGCTCCGGCGGCGCGCCGGTCTCGATAATCGCTATGCGCATAGGAAGCGCTCTTACCCCGCAGCGTGAAGCGCTTCAACCAGCCGCCTTTCACACGGCCGCGCGCCCAGCTAAACCTCGTCCATGAGCTACAGATCACTCCGGGACTTCCTCGTTCGCCTCGAAGCGGAAGGCGAGCTTGTCCGCGTCGCCCATCCGGTTTCGACTGTTCTCGAGATGACGGAAATCCAGACGCGCCTTCTGGCCGAAAAGGGACCGGCCGTCCTGTTTGAAAAACCGGTGATGGCGGACGGCTCGGTCTCGACCATTCCGGTGCTGGTCAATCTGTTCGGAACGGTCAAACGCGTCGCAATGGGCGTCACCCTCGGCGGCGCCGAGCGGACGAATGCCGAGGCGCTGCGCGAGGTCGGGCGTACGCTCGCCTT
>JBGSLM010000217.1:0-13782 GCA_041740755.1 Parvularculaceae bacterium
CGGATCGAGCCGCCGCCGTCGCTCGCATGAGCGACCGGCACGACGCCAGACGCGACGAGCGCTGCAGCGCCGCCAGATGAGCCGCCGGTCGAATGATCAAGGTTCCACGGATTGCGCGTGACGCCCGTGCTCAAAGGTTCGGTCGTCGCGGTCAGGCCGAATTCGGGCGTCGTTGATTTGCCGAGGCTGACGACGCCAAGTCCCAAAAACGCATTGATGAGGGGCGTTTGTTCCGAGCCTTTATATCCGGGGAACGCCCGGCTGCCGAAGCCGCTCGGAACGCCGGTGACGTCGTCGAGATCCTTGACGAAGGTCGGAACCCCCGCCCACGGTCCGGACGCCTTCCCGGCCGCGTCTCGGGCGCGGTCGAAAGTTTTGAACGCGATCGCATTGATTTTCTTGTCTAATCGCTCCGCACGCTCGATCGCCGCTTCAACCGCTTCTGCGGCGGACAACTCCCGCGATTTGATGCGGGCGGCGGTCTCAACGGCGTCAAGCGCCGCAAGGTCGTTTGTCGCCTTTTGGTCTTCGCGGGCGCAGGCGGCGGCGAGCGTCAAAAGCGCCGAAGCGGCGCCGCCTGATTCGAGAAAGTTTCTTCGCGACATCGACATGCAACCCGCCCTTTCGCCCGCTTTACCGTTCCTGCACAGTGTTGCGGGCGCCGCGCCGCCAACGCAATGACGGCGCGCACATCGGGCAGGGAGTGAGATCAGATGCGGTTAATGACGAGCGCGGGCGCTGTGGCGCTGATAGTGGCGGCTGCCGCCTGTTCGGGGGAAAAGAAGCAAGGCGCGCAACCGGCAGCGCCTGCGGACGCGTCCTATCAGGACACGCTGATGACTGAGCTTCTCGACGCCAAGCCCGGCGACATCATCGAGATTCCCGAAGGCAAATTCTCGTTCGACCGCTCGCTCTCGCTCACCGTCGACGGCGTCACCATCCGCGGCAGGGGCATGGACAAGACGGTCCTCTCGTTCAAGGGCCAGATCGCCGGCGCCGAAGGCCTCCTCGTCACCGCGAGCGACTTCACAATTGAGGACCTCGCCATCGAGGACACAAAGGGCGATGCGCTGAAAGTGAACGAGGGCGAGAACATCGTCATTCGCCGTGTGCGGACGGAATGGACCGGCGGCCCGAAGACGGAAAACGGCGCCTATGGCATCTATCCGGTCCAGACAAAGAACGTGCTCCTTGAAAGCAACGTCGCGATCGGCGCATCCGACGCTGGCATCTATGTCGGCCAATCGCAAAACGTCATCGTCCGTTACAATCGCGCGGAAAAGAACGTCGCCGGCATCGAAATCGAAAACACCTTTGACGCCGATGTTTACGAGAACGTCGCGACCGACAATACGGGCGGGATTCTCGTCTTCAACATGCCGAACCTTTCGCAGCCGGGCGCCAGAACGCGCGTCTTCAAAAATCAGGCGATCGCCAATAATCGCGGCAATTTCGGCCATCCGGGAACCCCGGTCGCAACGATCCCCGCGGGCTCAGGCGTCGTCATCAATTCGAACGATCAGGTCGAGATTTTCGACAACGACATCCGCGACAATAAAACGACCAACATCATCATCGCCTCAGTCTTTTCATCCGGGCTTTCGAAAGACGGCATGAGCGCCGATTTCGACGGTTTTCCGGAAGGTATTTATATTTACGGCAACCGCATGGGCGGCGGCGGCAAGAATCCGGACGGGCTCGAATTGCAGGCGCTGAAAATCGCGAAATTCGGTCCGATGGGCGCCTTGCCCGATGTGCTCTGGGACGGATTTTCCGACCCGGCAAAACAGGTCAATGGAGAGACGCCAGCGCCGCTGCGCATCTGCGTCGACAATGACAGCGCCGAAGTGATCAACGCCGACGCGCCGAACGGCTTCAAGTCGCCGTCTCTCGTCACGGATGCGGTGCGCTGCGCGCTCGATAAATTGCCGGCGATCGCACTCGCGAACGGATTGGGCGGGTGAACACTGACCAAAGGAAACCCGGTCACTCCGGGGCAGCCGATAGGCGGAACCCGGAATCGACCGGGCGCCAGGATGGATTCCGGGTTCGACGCGTTTCGCGCCGCCCCGGAATGACGGAAATTTTTAAGCAGACGCTTCGAATAGCATTTTTCACCGGCGCCGTCTTCATCGTCGCCTGCGCGCGAGAGAGCGCGCCGCAGACGCCCACCTTCCATGAGGAAGGCTATCCGGCAAAGCTCAGCGACTGGAATTTGATGTCGGCGGCGAACGGCGTTCTGACATTGTCGCCGGGCGTTGTTCCCTATGATCTCGCAACGCCGCTGTTCACCGATTATGCGTTGAAGCTGCGCACCGTGACGCTGCCGAAAGGCGCGGCGGCGAGTTATCGCGAATACGACGCCTTCGATTTTCCCGTCGGCGCAATTATTTCAAAGACGTTTTACTATCCGCAATCCAGCGACGAATGGGCTGGCGACGTTTCAGTCGGCCCTGAGCCTACGGTCGCAGGCGGCGCAATGCCGCTCAACGGCGTTCGCCTTGTCGAAACGCGCCTTCTCGTTCACCGGGCCGAAGGCTGGGTCGCCATTCCTTATGTCTGGAACGAAGAACAGAGCGACGCCCTCCTCCATCGCACCGGCGCAGCAAAACCGATGACGCTGCATCGCGCCGACGGACGCGAAGAGGCTTTCGCCTATGTCGTGCCGAACCAGAATCAATGCGCAGGCTGTCACGCGACAAACAACACGACGCGCAAACTGGCGCCGATCGGGTTGAAAGCGCGGCACCTGAACAAGCCATCGACATTTGCCGAAGGCGTCAATCAGCTCGACCATTGGATTTTATCGGGGATGCTGACGGGCGCCCCATCTCTCCCATCACCCGCGAGCGGGAGAGGGGGCGGGGGTGAGGGCTCTGTCTCTAATCTCTCCCCTCACCCGGAATCCGCTGATGCGGATTCCGAGAGCGCAATTCCCCGCAATGCTTTGTGGACGGATGAAACCGAAAGCCTCGACGCGCGGGCGCGGGCCTATCTCGACGCAAACTGCTCGCATTGTCATTCGGATGTCGGGCCGGCGGACACATCGGGGCTCGACCTTCGTCCGCATGTGGAGTTCGGTCCGAAATTCGGCGCCTGCAAAACCCCCGTCGCGGCGGGCGGCGGCTCCGGCGGGCGCCCGTTCGACATTGTTCCGGGGGCGCCTGACCAATCGATCTTCGTCTATCGGATGCAAACGACGAGACCGGGCGACATGATGCCTGAACTCGGCCGCTCAACCAGCCACGAAGAAGGCGTCGCACTGATCGCGGAGTGGATTGCGGCGATGGACGGGGGATGCGATTAGCGCGTCGCCGCCTTCGGCGATCGGCGCACTCAATGAAAAATCTCGGGGAGTAGGACGCTTTTGAAGTAGTCGTTCTCATCCCATCTGCCAAAAAGATTCGTCGCAATGACCGCGATCTCGCCCGTATCGGTCTTCATTGCCCAGATCACATTCGTTCCCGGTCCATCGCCTTCCGCTGCGACGATGACGCCAAACGGCAGACGATATCCGCGTAAAACGCCAAGCGCCTCTCCTCCGCCGGCAGCCTCGTCAGCGACGCTCAACAAGAGCGCTCGCGCGGATGGCGAAAGGAGATTTCCGCGCAGGGCCGCATCGGCAAATCGCACCAAATCGCCGGCAGTTGTGATCAATCCCGCAGCGCCGTCGCTCTTCTCGTCACACCCTGACGCGTCAATAAGTCCATCCGTATCCGCCTTGAGCGCGGGATCCAGACCAATTTCGCGCAGGATTTGGGAGTCGACAATATATCCGCGTGCGCGGCCGGTCCGTTCCCCATCGGATAGATAATAGCTTTCGGTCATTCCGGCTGGAGCGAAAATTTCCGTTTGAACGAAGCTTTTGAATGGCCCCTTCGCCGCTTCCGCGACAACCAAGCTCAACAAAGCGTAATTGATGTCGCCATAGGCCTGGCCTTCGCCCGGTGCAAACTGCGGGGAATTGCCGGATTTTGATGCGAAAGCGACGATTTCCTCCGTCGTCCAGAAAGGTTTCGTCAGCCGGTCCGGACCGATGTATCGCGAAAGATATTCAAGATTGTTGTTCGGAGAATAAATGCCGCTTCGATGCGTCAACAGCTGACGCAGGCTGATGTCCCGTCCATGAGGCACAAGACCAACAATGCGGGCCGGCAATAAATCCGGGAGTTTCGCATCCAGCGCCAACACCTTGCGGTCAACAAGGAGAAGAACGGCTGCGGCGGTTACGACTTTGGTCGTACTGGCGGCGTGAAATTGTGTTTTAGCATTCATTGGAATCGCGTTCGCCTTGTCCGCGAAGCCGCCGGCCGCCGTTTCCAAAACATCGCGATCTGGCGAATATGCAATGGCGATTCCGGGAAATCCGTTCTCGACGGCGCGGGCAGCGAGGCTTTCCAGCCTTTCCGCGCGTTTCGGTTCCGTAATTCCATTATGGGCGCAACCGTTCATCGCCAAAGCGACTGCAATCGACCTGAAAAGCATCAACATGAGCTATGTCACTCGGTTTCGCTGTCACTATAACGAACCGCGCATAGGGTTAAAATCTGCAATCGGCAAAGCGTGCTTGCGGTGCGCCGAGTATCAGGAGAATCCTGCCGCCCGCCACCGTCCCATCGCCATCAGCGGGAAATAGTGGCGATAGAGATTGTAGTTGATCATGAAGGCGCGCGAGAGTTCCGGCCCCTGTTTCAAACGCTCCGCAAGCAGAGGATCGCCGAGTTTGATCGTCGCCCCGACGCCGTAGCCGGGAAATCCCGTGCCGGTGTATTCCGGCTCTTCCCAGGTTCCGCCCTTTTGCCGCTCGATCAAAAACGCGATCCCGCGTTCGATGGCGTCGCGGTCGCTCGCGCGATTGACGGCGATCAGCCCCAGCAACGCCCAGGCGGTTTGCGAGGCGGTCGCCTTGCCGCGCCCGCTCATCGACACGTCCATATAGGACGCGCATGACTCGCCCCAGCCGCCGCTCGCTTGTTGACGCGTCAAAAGCCAGTCGGCGGCGCGCGCGACATAGGGCGCTGACATATCCTCGCCGATCGCCGCAAGCGCCGGCAACACGGCCCCCGTGCCGTAAATGTAATTGACGCCCCAGCGTCCGAACCACGAGCCGTCCTGTTCCTGTTCGCGCTTTAGATAATCGAGCGCGCGGATCATCGCCGGATGTTTTTTGCCGAGGCCAAGCTTGCCGAAAGCTTCGACGACATGCGCGGTGACGTCGACCGATGGCGGATCAAGCGCCTCGCCGAAATCGCAGAACGGGATTTTGGTCAGAAACTTTTTATCATTGTCCTTGTCGAATGCGCCCCAGCCGCCGCCTTTTGATTGCATGCCGATCAGCCAGTCGACGCCGAGCGAAATTGCGCGATCGATTTTCTCCCCACTCTTGCCGCGAAACTGACTGAGCGCAATCAGCGCGACCGCCGTATCGTCCGTATCGGGATAGAAGTAATTCTTGTACTCGAACGCCCATCCGCCGGGCGCAAGATCGGGGAGCTTTACGCTCCAGTCGCCTTTGCGCAGCACTTGTTGGCCCAGAACCCATTCAAGCGCCTTTTCGATCTCCGCCGGATAGTCGCCGTTCAGATGACAATCATCGAAGGCGAGCAGCGTCAGAATCGTATCCCACACCGCCGAGGTCGACGCCTGAATCCACGTCGCATCAGCCACATCGACGCGCCAGCGCGGATCGTCGAGCGCGGCGAGCGCTTTTGCGACGACCGGATGATCATGGGCATAGCCTTCATTGAAGAGCGCCATTGTCGAATAAATCCATGGCGGCTGGATGCCGCCCCAAACGCCGTCGGCGTCTTGATGCTGGATGATCCATTCGAGCACGCGTTTGACCGAGCCGTTTCGCCCGACGGAGAGGCCCGTTTTCACGCCAAAGGTTTGCAGCGCGTGCAACGCGTTATCGACAGTGCGGAAAAACCCGTCCCAGAAATCTGCGCCAGGCTTTCCGGGCAGTTCGTAATCGAAATTCAATCGTCCGCCGGGAAAAAGATCTTCGAGACGATTTTCCGGCGGCAGCGGACGCGACGGGCGGCGCGCCGACAGCACCGCGATCGGCATCAATGTCGCGCGCGCCCACTGCGCGAAGTTATAGATCGAGAAGATGAACCATTTTGGGAAGTGAATGACTTCTGGCGGAATGTTCGGCGTCTTCTCCCACGGCCATTCCCCGATCAGGGCGAGCCAGTAGCGGGTGAACACGCGGATATTCCTGAGACCGCCTTTTGACAAAATCCAGTCGCGCGCCTTGACGAGTTGCGGATCGTTCGCCGGAACGCCGCAAGAGCGCAGCGCGGCATAGGCTTCAACCGTCGTGTTGATGTCGCCCGCAGGCGCGTCGTGATAAATTTCCCATGAACCGTCTGTTCGCTGAGTCTTTCTCAGCGATGCGGCAAGACGCGGGCGAAGGTGATGGTTTTCAAGCCCCATAAACCAGAGGCAGAGAATCCATTGCGCCTCCATACAGGCGTTCGATTCGAGCCGCCCGACCCAATAGCCTTCAGGCTTTTGATTGCGCTTTAGCCAATCAGCGGCCGCCTTGATCGATTGATCAAGTTGCGCCTCAAAATTGCCGCCCGGCCGATTGGCTGTCGTTTGTTCCGCCGCGTCCATGTTCCTGCATTCCCGCTTGCGGGCGTTTTATCGTCAAAAGCGTCTGTAATCTCAAGCGCGAACTGCCGTGGAAAGCGATTGGCGACGCAGCGTTCAGGCGCGCTTTAGTCCGTCCTTCAGCAGCATTCCCGCAAGAAGCGCGATCAGGAAAACGTATATTTCCGCATTTCCGAGCGCTGCCGCGGAAATCGCCGGGCCAGGACAAAGTCCCGCAAGGCCCCAGCCGACGCCGAACATCGCCGAACCGACGATTAGCGGCCGGTCGATGATTGTCTTTGTCGGCAATTGAAAGCCAGGCTCGAATACCGGCTTTTCGCGCGCGAGCACGATGCGATAACCGACAAACGAGACGGCGAGCGCCGACGCCATGACGACGATGAGGCTCGGGTCCCAAGCGCCCGCAATATCGAGAAACGCAATGATCTTCGCCGGATCGATCATCTGCGAGATCGTAAGTCCAAGGCCGAAGAGAATTCCGACGATCAATGCCGAGACAACGCGCATATCAAAGCCCCAGGATCTGATGAACGGCGAATACGGTGACGATCGCCGACGCCATGAACGTCGCTGTCGCCGCAAAGGACCGTTTTGACAGCCGCGCAATTCCGCACACGCCGTGACCGCTCGTGCATCCAGAGCCAAGCCGTGTTCCATAGCCGACCAGCAACCCGCCAAGCGCCATCATCCACATAGGATGCGGCGTCGAAACAGAAATGAGGCTGCCGTTGAATGCGCTTGCAATCAGCGGCGCAATAACAAGGCCGGCGACAAAGGCGAGACGCCAGGAAAGTTCCGCGCGCCCCTCTCCCCTGATCGGCGCCATGATGCCGGCGACGATGCCGGAAATGCCCGCGATGCGTCCGTTGAGCGCCATCAACAGCACGGCGGAAAGTCCGATCAGCGCGCCGCCGATAGCGGCGGAAATCGGCGTGAAACCAGAAATTTCCATGGAATGCGCCTTTCCCGGTTGAAACCGTCGCCGCTTTATATATATCATATATCGATATTGACAAGTGTGAGATGGAATTAAGCGAGTATGACGGCTCGAATGGAAATGCAGGACCTTTCGGCGCGGGCGGACGAAGTGTCAGGGCTTTTAAAGCTCCTGTCGCACCCGACGAGGCTCATGATCGCGTGCAAACTTCGGGACGGAGAAGCCTCGGTCAGCGCGCTTGAAGAAGCGATCGGGGCGGCCCAGCCCAATCTCTCCCGCGATCTGGCGCGGATGCGCGCGGAAGGACTTGTTCGCTCGCGCCGCCAATCAAAATCCGTCTTTTACCGCCTCGCCGATGATCGACTTGCGCGCGTCGTTGACGCATTGTGCGCGGCGTTCGGTCCGGGAGCGACTCAATCCAGAAAGAGGAACCGAAAATGACAGCCGAACCGACCGTAAAGACCTTCTTTGACGAGCCGACTTTCACGGCGAGCCACGTCGTCAGCGATCCTGCGACGAAGGCGGCGGCGATTATCGATTCTGTGCTCGACTTCGACCCGGCGTCCGGCCGCACATCGACAAAGGCTGCAGACGAGATCATCGCTTACGTCAAGGCGAACGGTCTCAAAGTCGAATGGATTTTGGAGACGCATGTCCACGCCGATCATCTATCCGGCGCGCCATACCTGAAAAAACAGCTGGGCGGAAAGATCGCAATCGGTTCGAACATCACGGTCGTGCAGAATACCTTCGGAGAGATTTTCAACGCCGAAGCGGAATTCAGACGCGATGGCAGCCAGTTCGACGCGCTGTTCGACGACGGCGCGCGATTCAAGATCGGATCGATCGACGCCCGGGTCATGCACACGCCGGGCCACACGCCCGCCTGCATCACCTTTGTCATCGGCGATGCGGCCTTTGTCGGCGACACGATGTTCATGCCTGACTATGGCACGGCGCGCTGTGATTTTCCGGGCGGCGACGCGGCGACGCTTTATCGTTCGATCCAGAAGATATTTGCGCTCCCTCAAGATACGCGTCTCTTCATGTGCCACGACTACAAGGCGCCGGGCCGCGAAGAATACGAATGGGAAACGACGGTCAAGGACGAACGCGACTGGAACGTTCATGTCGGCCGCGGCGTTTTAGAGGCCGATTTCGTCAAGATGCGGACGGCGCGCGACAAGACGCTGTCGATGCCGCGCCTTATTTTGCCGTCTGTCCAGATCAATATGCGCGCCGGGGAGTTGCCGCCGCCCGATTCGAACGGAGTTCGCTATTTGAAACTGCCGCTCAACATGCTCTAGAGATGCGTAAACAGGGAGGATCTGCATGAAGCATCAGATCGTGATCGTCGGCGGCGGAGCCGCCGGGGTAGCTGTTGCGTCAAGTCTGTTGAAGCGACGGCGCGATCTCGACATCGCGATCATCGAACCCAGGGACAAACATTATTACCAGCCCGGCTGGACGATGGTCGGCGGCGGAATATTCGATTTCGATTTCACCGTCAGATCCGAAGCCTCGTGCATTCCAAAAAAGGCGAAGTGGATCAACAAGGCCGCGACGGCCTTCGATCCTGATAACAACGCTGTCGTCATCGAAGGCGGAGAGCGTATCGACTATGACTATCTGATTGCAGCGCCCGGCATCAAATTGAACTTCGCCGCGATACCGGGCTTGGAGGCGACGCTAGGCCAGAACGGGGTCACATCGAACTATCAGCCAGGCATGGCGGCCTATACGTGGAAGCTTCTGCAGGAGCTGAAAGGCGGCAAGGCGATCTTCACGCAGCCGCCCCCGCCGTTCAAATGCGCCGGCGCGCCGCAAAAAATCATGTATCTCGCGAGCGACTTCTGGATGCGCGAGAAACGTCTGGATCAATTCAAGGTCAGCTTCTGCACTGCGGCCCCTGCTCTTTTCGGCGTTGCGGACTATGTGCCCGCGCTGATGGAGTATGTGAAGAAGTATAATATCGAACTCAACCTCGGCTCGGTGCTGATTGCAGTCGACGGCGCCGCGAAGAAAGCGACCTTTAAGGAAAAAGGCGCAGACGGCGCCGACCGCGAGGTCGTGCGCGACTTCGACATGCTGCATGTCTGCCCGCCGCAGGTTGCGCCGGATGTGGTTCGCGGCTCGCCGCTTGCGGACGCCGCCGGCTGGGTCGATGTCGACCAGGAAACGCTGCGCCACAAGAAATACGGCAATGTCTTCGGTCTTGGCGACGCCTGCAACGCGCCGAACGCCAAGACCGCCGCCGCCGTACGCAAACAGGCGCCGACGGTCGCTGAAAATCTCATCGCTGTGATGGACGGCGGCGCGCCTGAATTCATCTATGACGGCTACGGCTCGTGTCCGCTCACCGTTGAGCGCGGCAAGATCGTTCTCGCGGAATTCGGATATGGCGGAAAACTTCTGCCGACATTTCCAAAATGGCTCAATGAAGGAACAAAGCCCAGCTGGTTCGGCTGGCTGCTGAAGGCGGAGATTCTTCCGTGGGTTTATTGGGAATTGATGCTCTCCGGTCATGAATGGCTCGCGAGCCCGAAGCGCCGCGAGGCGAAAGCGCAATAAATGTCGGAAACGGCGCGCATCATCGGCAAATATGCGCCAATCCTGAAATGGGGGCCGCGCTATTCGCGCGCGGCTTTCGCCGATGATGCGCTCGCCGCCGTCATTGTGACGATCATGCTGATCCCGCAATCGCTCGCCTATGCGCTGATTGCGGGCATGCCGCCGGAAACCGGCCTTTACGCGTCGATTGCGCCGCTCGTCGCTTATGCGATCTTCGGCACGTCGACCGCCCTCGCGGTCGGACCCGTCGCGGTCATCTCGCTGATGACGGCGGCGACGGTCGGCGATTTCGCAGCGCGCGGCATGGGCGATTATTCGGCGATCGCGCTCGCGCTTGCGTTTCTTGTCGGAATTATTCTGATCGGACTTGGCGCGATGAAGCTCGGCTTTCTCGCCAATTTCCTCAGCCATCCGATCATATCGGGATTCATCACGGCGACCGGCGTCCTGATCGCCGCCGGACAGCTCAAATACGTGCTCGGCGTCGATGCTGAAGGCGACACGCTGTTCGAGATCGCTTTTTCGCTCGCAGAACACGCCGGCGCCGCGCACCTTCCAACGCTCGCCATCGGCGGCGGCGTCATCGCTTTTCTGTTCTGGACGCGGTCCGGGTTGAAACCGTTGCTGGTGCGCTCCGGCGTCGCGGAGAGATCAGCAGCGCTCATCACGCGAGCGGCGCCGCTGCTCGCGATCATTGTCACGATTTCGCTTGTGGCCGCGCTCGGTCTTGCCGACGCAGGCGTCGCCATCGTCGGCGCGACGCCCCAGGGGCTTCCTTCGCTCGCGGTTCCGGAATTCGATTGGCCGCTATGGCGGGCGCTCGTGGGTCCTGCGCTTCTCATCGCCGTCATCGGCTATGTCGAATCTGTTTCCGTCGCGCAAACGCTCGCCGCCAAACGGCGCGAGCGCATCGATCTCGATCAGGAACTGATTGCGCTCGGCGCGTCGAATGTCGCCGCAGGCGTCGCAGGCGGCTTTCCGGTGACGGGCGGTTTTGCGCGCTCCGTCGTCAATTTCGACGCCGGGGCGAGAACCCCCGCAGCCGGCGCATTCACCGCAATCGGCATCGCTTTCGCCGCGATGTTCCTGACGCCGCTCCTTTTCAATCTCCCCAAAGCGACGCTTGCGGCGACTATCATTGTCGCCGTCTTGAGCCTTATCGACATAAAAACAATGCGGCGCGCGTGGGCCTATTCGAAAGCGGATTTCGCGGCGATGATGACGACCGTCTTCGGCGTGTTCGCTTTCGGTGTTGAAGCTGGCGTGATGGCCGGCGTGATCTTGTCCATCCTTCTCCTCCTCCACCGCGCGAGCCGCCCGCATTCGGCGATCGTCGGACAGGTGCCGGGCACGGAGCATTTCCGCAATGTTTTGCGGCACAAGGTGCTGACCAGCCCGACCGTCGCATCGGTCCGGATCGACGGCGACCTCTTCTTCGCCAATGCCCGCTTTCTCGAAGACAAGCTCGTCTCGATGGCGCCGGAAGGAAAAGGCGTCGAAAATGTCGTCTTGATGTGTTCCGCAATCAACTCGATCGACATGAGCGCGCTCGAAGCGCTTGCCGCCGCCAACCGCCGATTAAGGGATGCGGGCGCAGCGCTCCATTTGTCGGAGGTCAAAGGTCCGGTGATGGACGCCCTCAAACGCTCGCACTTTCTTGATGAGCTTTCCGGCAAGATATTCTTGAGCGAGTTTGAAGCGATGCGCGCGCTCGATCCGGCGACGTTTCAATCCGCGACCGCTGATGCGAAATGACAATTTCTATTCGCTGATCCATGACCGAATCGGCAAGTCTCCCGATGCGCCGTTTCTGACGATTACAGACGGACGACGCTGGACTTTCGGCGACATCGACGCCTTGAGCGCAAAATTTGCAGGCGCGCTAAAACGCAGCGGCGCATGCCCCGGCGACCCCATCGCGGTTCAGGTCGACAAAAGCGCTGAAAATGTCGCGCTCTATCTCGCGAGCCTTAGAGGCGGGTTCGTTTATGTTCCGCTCAACACCGCTTACACGCCGAGCGAAATCGCTTACTTTCTGAACGACGCCGAACCCGCAATCTTTGTCTGCGACCCCGCGCGCCGAAGCGACGCGCCGGATGGACCGGCAATCCTGACGCTTTCGGCTGACGGTACGGGCTCTTTGATTGACGCGGCCGCATCCGGCGCGCCGTACAGCGCAATCGAACCGCGTGTTGAGGATGAACTCGCCGCGATTCTTTATACGTCCGGCACAACCGGGCGGTCGAAGGGCGCCATGCTGACGCATCGCAATCTTGCGTCCAACGCGCTGACGCTTTGCGACTTATGGGGCATCGGCGCAAGCGACGTTCTTGTTCATGCGCTTCCTGTCTTTCACATTCATGGACTGTTCGTCGCGCTCAACACCGCGCTTTTGAGGTCTTTAGAGGTCATTTTCCTTGAGAAATTCGACGTCGCCGAAATTCGCCGCAAGCTTCGCCGCGCGACGATCATGATGGGCGTTCCGACCTTCTACGCTCGATTGATTGCCGATCAGCGTTTCACTGCTGCTGATTGCGCCCATATGCGCTTGTTCATTTCCGGGTCCGCGCCGCTGACGAGCGAGACCTTCAAGGCGTTTGAAGAGCGCACCGGCCATAAAATCCTCGAACGCTACGGCATGTCAGAGGCCGGCATGATCGCGTCGAACCCGCTTGAGGGCGAGCGCATCGCCGGCACGGTCGGTTACGCGCTGCCGGGCGTTGAAATTCGCGTGACCAATGACGGCGCGGTCCAGCCGCCGGACGAGCCCGGCGTCATCGAAGTCAAAGGTCCAAACGTCTTCAGGGGCTATTGGCGAATGCCGGAGAAATCAGCGGAGGAATTTCGCGAAGGCGGATGGTTCTCAACGGGCGATATCGGGTTTTTGTCCAGAGACGGACGGCTCACTCTTTCCGGGCGCGCGAAAGATCTCATTATCGTCGGCGGCTTCAACGTTTACCCAAAAGAGATTGAGGAAATTCTCGACGCGCTTCCCGAGATTGCGGAGAGCGCGGTCATCGGCTTTCCCCACTCCGACATGGGTGAAGGCGTTGTCGCAGTCCTTGTCCCGGCGCATGGCTCGCCTTTAGTACCGCCGCTCTCAGAGACTGAACTGAATAAAGCGGTCTCGGCGCTCGCGCGCTTCAAGCAGCCGCGGAAATTCATCTGGCGGGATGGGCTGCCCCGCAACGCCATGGGCAAAGTGCAAAAGCAGGCGCTGCGCGACGAATATGCGGACGCTTTCAGGAAGTAAGAGCGCCTCACCCCCAACCCCTCTCCCGCAAGCGGGAGAGGGCGCCCCCCCCCAACGCGTGCGCGGCGCAGCGCGTAGCGGTGCGCTGCAGACACGGGATCTCCCGCCGTAATACGCAAGAGCCGCACAAGATCCCGGACCAGCGAAGCGGCATTCCATGCCGCATCGCATCCGGGATGACGGCGGTGTTTGTCTACGAGCGAGGGGCTTTCTCCTGCAGGTTGAGTATCCGTATACGGAATGCCTGCTGACAGGGGAAAATATTGGAATCTTCTGATAGTTAATTTCGCGCGAATTCATTTCGGACGCGGAATCCTAGACCTTTGAATCATCTGCATAAAGATGGTTAATTCCCCAATAAGTATCTAAGTTATCCCCCTACTTATCCCCCTTTTATCCCCCT
>JBGSLM010000218.1:0-8106 GCA_041740755.1 Parvularculaceae bacterium
TTCATGCTGCTCGACGAGCCGTTCGCCGGCATCGATCCGTTGGCGATTGCGGACATTCGCGAGCTTGTGTTGCACCTGAAAGATCGCGGCCTCGGCGTTCTCATCACCGATCACAATGTTCGGGAGACGCTCGATATCATCGATCGAGCCTATATCATTCACGAAGGCGAAGTCCTCATCGAGGGCGCGCCGAGCGACATCGTCGGAGATAAGGACGTAAGACGCGTCTATCTCGGCGATCGCTTCCAGATGTAAACGGGAGACGGGGGCATTGTGGCGTTAGCTCCGAGACTGGAATTCCGGCAATCCCAGCAGCTTGTTATGACGCCGCAGCTGCAGCAGGCGATCAAGCTGTTGCAGCTCTCGAATCTTGAGCTCTCGGAATTTGTCGAGCAGCAGCTCGAAGAGAATCCGTTTCTTGAGCGCGCAGCAGAGCAGGAAGCCGCTGAGAGTCCTGAACGCGCCGGCCAGGACGCCGAAAACGCAAGCGGCGATCAGTCAAGCGCCGCGCTGGATCTTGAAAGCGATAACGCCGCGACGCACGCTGCAGAAGCTCTCGATACGCCGCATGACGACGGAGACAGCGCCAATTCCGGCGGCGACACGGAATACAAATCAAACGAATGGGCGAATGTCGGCTCGGGCGGCGGATCATCGTTCGAGGACGAGCGGGCTTTCGGCGAAACGCTAACGCGCGATATTTCGCTTTGGGAGCACCTGACCGAGCAGCTTCACGTCGCCACCCGCGATGCGATGACGTTATTCATCGGCGCCTATCTGATCGATCTGATCGATGAGGCAGGTTATTTGCGCGAAAGCGCTGAGGCGATCGCCGATCGCCTTGGCGCGGACGAGCGCGACGTCGAGAAGACGCTGAAACTTATTCAGACTTTTGAACCTTCCGGCGTCGGCGCGCGCGACCTTAAAGAGTGTCTTTCGATCCAGCTCGCCGACCGCAACCGCCTCGACCCGGCGATGAAGGCGTTCATCGACAATATCGAGCTGCTCGCCAAGAGCGACCTTAAGGGCCTGATAAAAGCGACCGGCGCGGATGAAGAGGATATCCGCGACATGATTGCGGAAGTCAGATCGCTTACGCCAAAGCCCGGTTACGCCTATGGCGGCGACCCGGTGCAGGTCGTAACGCCCGACGTCATTGTCAGGAAGTCGCAGGACGGCGGCTGGAAGGTGGAGCTGAATTCCGAGACCTTGCCGAAGGTGCTCGTAAATCGCGTTTATCATTCCGAGATATCGAAAGCGAAATGCCGCGACGAGGATGTTCTGTTCGTGAGCGAGCAATTCGCCAACGCAAACTGGCTCGTCAAGAGCCTGGATCAGCGCGCGCGCACAATCCTTAAAGTCGCAAGCGAGATCGTCCGCCAGCAGGACTCATTCCTGGTTTACGGCGTCAAGCATTTGCGCCCGCTCAATTTGCGCGCTGTGGCCGATGCGATTTCGATGCATGAGTCGACGGTCTCGCGCGTGACGGCGAACAAATATGTTGCGACGCCGCGCGGCATCTTCGAACTCAAATATTTCTTCACCGCCTCGATCGCATCAAGTGAAGGCGGCGAAGCGCATTCGGCCGAGGCTGTGCGTTTCCGGATCAAGGAGCTGATCGAGAACGAGACGCCGGAGAGCGTCCTTTCGGACGATCGGATTGTGGAAATTCTAAAAGGCGACGGTATAGACATCGCACGTCGCACCGTCGCCAAATATCGTGAGACCATGAGTATCGCTTCTTCGGTGCAGCGCCGTCGCGCCGCGTTGCGGCAGGCGATCTGACGCCCTCGCGCCGAATATTCCTTGGGCGCCGGGGCTTTGATTTCGGACGCTGAGACCCGATATAAGGTTCACCGTCCAGCGTATCGCCGCTGGACCATCACGGAGGCCTTCATGGAAATTCAAGTCAGCGGCAAGAACATCGATCTCGGCGATGCGCTCCAGACGCATGTGACGGATCGGCTTTCCGAGGGCGTCCAGAAGTATTTCGGCAACGGCGCCGAAGCGATCGTCACATTCACCAAGGAACGACACCTCGTCGAATGTGAAATGACGGCCCACCTCTACTCCGGCGTTTTCCTGGCTGCGCATGGCGACGGGGGCGACGCCTACGCGGCGTTCGAAACTGCGCTCGAGAAGCTTGAAAAACGGGTCCGCCGATACAAGCGCCGCCTCAAGAACCATCACGCCAACGGCAAGGATCCTTTTCCGGTTGAACAGGCGTCCTATTACACGCTTGCCCCTTTGCCCGAGGAATCCGAGGAGGATTCAGAAGCGGAATCAGGAGACCCAGCCCCGGTTGTGGTCGCCGAAAAGCTGACCGCCCTGCGGGAAATGACGGTCGGCGCGGCCGTCATGCAGTTAGACCTTGCGGAGAGCCCGGCGATCGTGTTCAAGAACGCCGCCCACGGGCGGCTTAACGTCGTCTATCGCCGCCGGGACGGGCATATCGGCTGGATCGATCCGGCCCCTTGAGGACCAGACGGGCGGAGGCGTTATTTGAGGTCGGACCAGGCTGGGGCGCCCGATTGGCCCCTGTTCTTGCATAAGGCTCCGCCTCAAACGACATTTCGCGCAGTAATGAGATTTATGGGCCTTTCCGAATTTCTCTCTCCAGACGCCGTCATCTTTAACCTTCACGCCAGCTGCAAGCGTGAGGCGCTGGCGTTGCTCGCGGAAAAGGCGGCGGCGCTCACCGGCGTTCCAGCGGGGATGATCCGCCAGGCGCTTATGGACCGCGAACAGCTCGGGTCAACCGGCGTTGGACGGGGCGTCGCCATTCCGCACGGCAAAATCGGCGGTCTTGGCGAGATTGTCGGGGTTCTGGCTAAACTCGATCAACCGGTCGATTTCGAAGCGGTCGACGACCAGCCGGTCGATCTCGTTTTTGTCCTGCTGGCGCCGACCGACGCGACCGCCGCTCACCTTAAGGCGCTTGCAAAAGTCTCGCGCCTGCTGCGCGATGAACGGGTGCGTGAGGCGCTGCGGGGCGCGGGAACACCTGAAGCGCTGTTCGCTATTGCGGCCGACACGGCGCAGTCGAACGCCGCAGCCTGAAGCTCAAGAAATAGCGGTTTATAAGCCGGTCAGTGAACGCTGACGGGGTTCATCTCGTGCTGGCGCGCGGCCGCAAATGCGAGCGCCCGGTCGCCGACGAGCGCGATGCGCTGGCCGTCGCCCGAATGCACGGAATAGAGCGTCGTATCGCCAGGAATATCGATCATGGCGCCCGTGTCGTCGTCGACGAGATCGTCAAGGACTTCGCAGGCGAGCACTGTCCTGACATAGACGAGCTTCTTGCCGCCAAGTTCGGCGAGTTCCCGGGCCGACAGCGGCTTGTCGCCGCCTTTTGCGCCTGTCCGGTTCGTCTCTTTCCAATTGGCCATCGGCCAATTCCTCCGTTCACCCTTGGGAGAACTCCCGCTCTCCCTGATCAGGCCACAGATTGGCTATCAAACGGTGAAAACCCCGCCAGAAAGCTTCTAGCCCAAAATAGGACGTAGGGCTACTTTATAACATTTCAATGATCAAAACGGGGCGCTTTCGGACAATTGTCAGTCGAACCGCCCCAAAATCGTCGCGAAAAGAGACGGATCGATATTCCCGCCGGACAGGGTGAGGCCGATCGTGCGGCCCTCCGCCCGGATCTTTCGATGAAAAACCGCCGCGAGCGCCGCCGCGCCGCCCGGCTCCAGCACGAGTTTGAGGTATTTGAACGCCCACGCGATCGTCTCTGAGACTTCATCATCGCTGATCGAAAATCCTCCGCGAACGAGGCGCTGCATGATTGGAAAGGTGATATCGCCGGGCGAAGGCGTCGCCAGCGCGTCGCAGAGCGTTTTGCGGGAAATATCCGCCTTGAGCTTTCGTCCCGCCGTGATTGAGGCCCAGGTCTCGTCGAAACCTTCGGGCTCAGCGATGAAGACCTCGGTTGCGGGCGATATTTCTTCAAGGATCGTCGCACAGCCCGACGTCATGCCGCCGCCGCCGCAGCAGATGATGAAGACATCGAATGCCGCGCCAACCGCTTGAGCCTGCTCGACTGCTTCGATTGCAAGCGTCCCCTGCCCTTCGATGACATCGACATGATCGTAGGACGGCGCAAGCGCGAGCCCGCGTTCGGCGGCGATTTTCCGTCCGATCGCTTCGCGGTCTTGCGTGTATCGATCAAAGAAAACGATCTCGCCGCCATAGGCTTTGACTTGCGCAACTTTCAGCGCCGGCGCGTCCTTCGGCATGACGATTGTTGCGGGCGACGCGAAAAGGCGCGCGGCGCGCGCAATTCCCTGCGCGTGATTGCCCGACGACCAAGCAAGAACGCCGCGCTTTCGTTCTTCGGGCGTCAGCATGGAAAGGCGGTTCATCGCGCCGCGAAATTTGAACGAGCCGCAATGCTGGAGCGTTTCCGCCTTTAGCAGGACGCGCCCGCCGGCGCGTTCGTTCAGCCACTCATTTTCAAGGAGCGGCGTCTTGATCACAGACCCCGCTATTCGCTTCGCTGCGGCGCGAACGCCCGATGCCGTCACCTTGTCTGACATGATCACGCCGCCATCGCCTGCGAGGAGCTCTGCGCGGGCGCATCGTCCTCGGTCAAATACCGCCACGCAATTCCGGCCGCGACATTGATGACAGCCGTCATCACCACGGTTGCCGCAAAGAGGAGAAAGACAAAAAGCGCATAGGCTGGATTTTGAGGGCTGTAGAGACGCGAGACCGCTTCGAGAATCGGGATGACCGCCGCTCGCGCCGCAGCCGGATCTTCGCCTGCCTCGTAGATTGCGCCGAACAGCGGCAACATATCCCCGGCGAACGGCGCCATTGTCGCAATCGCGACCGGCGCCAATGCAAGGCAGATCAGCACCCAAAAGAAAAACAGCGGCCACGCCTGGCCTTTGGTTGCCGACCACGCTACGCCAAAACCGGTCGTTCCCGTAGCGAGCGACGCCGGATACAGGACGCAAAGGCGTAGGCGGAACCAGGTGATCGCAATATTGAGCGCCATCTCGCCGAGCGAATTTGCAAGCTCGCGCGACTTTGGAAGAACGAGCGCCAGCACGAGGGCGATCGCCGAGGCGGCAAGACCGCCGACGATCGAGATAACGATGATCATCAGCGAAAGAAGCACATAGGCCGCAAGAATGCGCAGTTCATGGCCGCCGAAGCGAAGGTAGAACGGCATTGTCAGCCGATCGCCGCGAACGATATGGCGCAAACTGGCGACGGCCATCATCGGATAGGCGATCGCCGATCCGACGAGCAGAATGAATATCCATTTGCCAAACGCGCCGAGAATCGGCGCCGCCTGCTCTGGAGCTGGATTGTCGCCAAGCGCAACCATTGAGGCGAGCGACGAGAACAAAGGCGGCATCGCATAAAGCTGAATCGCGATCGCAAGCGCCGCCGGCAGCCACAGCGCTTTCGCAAGATCGACGCCGTGCCGCGCAAGATAAGCGAAAGTCGCGCTGAATGCCTTGATGACCGGGAATTTCATGAGCCGCTCGCCTCGACGCTGATGCGCGTGCAAGATGCGATGGAATGCGCGAAGGGTAAAGGCGGGATTTGAAATGGGTTGTCGGCTGCTCCATTCCCCATTTCCCAGCACAGCTTCTCCTGCGGAACCCTTCCCGCAGCGGCTTGCGCCGCGTGTTTTTCCGACGATTTGCACGGCGTCGATCCCAAAATGGCGCTCATTTTCGTTTGTGGAGGAAACCGTTTGCGGCGCGCAGGCGAGCGTCGCGACTTGAATCCGCCTGTCGCAATCTTGAACCACGCAATCCTCCTTTCTCATGTCGCCCTCACTCCCGTTCATTCCTGCTTTCGCGGGGATGGACGGAGCGAGGAGAAAAATCCTCTTCATCAAAGCCTGGACCCGCGTTTCAGCGCAGCCCTGACATCAAGAATGATAGGGGCGCCGAAAGGGAGGGGGATAAGTAGGGGGATAAAATGAGGCATAACTCAGCAACCTATCGGCGAATTAACCATCTTTATACGGACAAAACAACGGATTAGAATTCCGCACCCGAAATGAATTCGCACGAAATTAACTAGCAGAAGATTCCAATTTTTACACGTGCAGGCAGGTATTCCGTAGGCGGACAATCAACCGCAGGGGGAAAAACTCCTCACTCCCGTAAATGGGAGAGGGTTTCTTCCGCCAGCCGTCATCCCGGAGGCGATGCGGCATGCAATGCCGCTTTGCTGATCCGGGAAATGGTGCGGCTCTAGCCGATGATCGCACGAGATCCCGTGTCTGCAGCTCACGGGATGACGATCGCTCCTTGCGGCGGCGAACGCTATTTCCCGAACAAATCCGCGCCGGAGCCTTTGGGCGCCGTAAGCCCCAGATGTTTCCACGCGCTTTGCGACAGGACGCGGCCGCGCGGCGTTCGCTGTATCAGGCCGCATTGGAGCAGGAACGGTTCGACAACATCTTCGACGGCGTCGCGCGCTTCGGCGAGCGATGCGGCGATTGTCTCAACGCCGACCGGGCCGCCGCCGAAATGGTCGGCGATGAGGCGAAGATACCGGCGGTCGAGCTGATCTAGGCCGATAACGTCGATTTCAAGCCGTTTGAGCGCGCGGTCAGCGACGACGCGGTCAATTACGCCGGAGCCTTCGATGGTTGCGACATCGCGCACGCGGCGGAGCAATCTTCCTGCGACACGCGGCGTGCCGCGCGAACGGCGGGCGATTTCCATGGCGCCGTCTTCCGCCATCGCCGCGCCAAGCTTTCCGGCGCCGCGCAGGACGATTTTCTGAAGGTCCGCATGTTCGTAAAAATCGAGGCGCACCGGAATGCCGAACCTGTCGAGCAGGGGTTTTGCAAGGAGGCCCGAACGCGTCGTCGCGCCGATCAGCGTGAAGCGCGGCAAATCGATTTTCACCGAACGCGCCGACGGCCCCTCGCCAATCATCAGATCGAGGCAATAATCCTCCATCGCCGGATAGAGCACTTCCTCGACCGCCGGCGACAGGCGGTGAATCTCATCGATGAAAAGAACGTCGCCCTTTTCAAGATTGGTGAGGAGCGCTGCCAGATCGCCGGGTTTGGTGATGACCGGCCCTGACGTCGAACGGAAATTGACGCCGAGTTCGTTGGCGACGATCTGCGCCAGCGTCGTCTTGCCGAGGCCCGGCGGCCCGTGAAACAGCACGTGATCGAGCGCTTCTTCGCGCGCGCGCGCGGCGCCGACGAATACGCGCAGATTGTCCTTCGCCTGACGCTGACCGACGAAATCGTCGAGGCGCTTCGGGCGCAGCGCCGCATCGGCGTCTTCGCGCTTTGGCGCGCCGTCGATCAGGCGGTCATCGTTGCGGAGCGGGTCAGTCATGACACGCCCTTCTCCCCTCTCCCGCAAGCGGGAGAGGGTAAGGCAGGCTGCAATCCATTTTGCCCGCTTATCATGCCGCCAATTCCTTCAGCGCGCGCTTGATCAAATCCTCAACGCCCGCATTTTCGCCCGCCGCTTCCGCCGCAATCGTCACCGCGCGGCGCGCTTCGACGCCGTCATAGCCAAGATGGGAGAGCGCGGATACCGCGTCCGCGCGCGGATTGTTCGCTGGCGCCGACGATCCCGCCGCCATCTTGCGCGCGACGACTTTGAACGCGGTTCCAGACGCGCCGACGAGGCTGCCGAGTTTCGATTGCAGTTCCGTCGCTATCCGCTGCGCAAGCTTATTGCCGACGCCGTGCGCCCTTGCGAGCGAGGTCACATCTTCCGCCGCGATCGCGTCATAAAGATCGTCGGGCGGCAGGACCTGAAGCACGGCGAGCGCGTGTTTGGCGCCGACGCCCTGAACGCTGGTCAAAAGGCGGAAAGCGCGGCGCTCGGCCTCATTCTCGAAACCGTAAAGGCGGATCAGATCTTCCCGCACGATCGTCTCTATGCTGAGCGTCGCCGCTTCGCCGACGGCGAGATGCGAGAGGAGCCGCGCATGCGCGTGGACTTCATAGCCGACGCCCGCAACGTCGATAAGGACGGTGTCGACGTCGACCGCCGCGACGGTTCCTTTAAGGCGCCCGATCATGCAATCGCCTTCATAAGCTGCTGCGCTCCCCTCATATGCGCGTGACAGATCGCGGCCGCGAGCGCGTCGGCGGCG
>JBGSLM010000219.1:0-3166 GCA_041740755.1 Parvularculaceae bacterium
GCCATGAGCGCGCTCCACGCGGGCGCGCGGCTGCGCGCATGAACTATATCGACTTTTTCCTCGCGAATGATACGCGCGATGCGTCCGCGATTGGCAAAGATCGTCAGTGGGCTTTTCGAAGCGACGGGCAGGATGAAGACGCGTCCCCCGCCCTTTTCAACGTCGCTTACCAGTCTGCCGCCCGAGGTCGCAACGAGCGCCTGTCCTCCCGCTGCGCCAATCGCCCGCGCCATCTCGACTGTCGTGCGCTCCGCCCCGCCCGATTCGAGCGACGGGATGACTTGAAGAACGGTTTTCTCAAAACGCATCGACGCCGGGGTCGCTTTCATGGGACACGCACGCCATCATAAGCCCTGACGCGCAATCGAAGATCAAGAACGATGAACGAAGAAAGCGGATCGATCGGCGGACCGAACGGGCGTATCGCCTTTCGCCGCATTGAGGGCGAAGGTCCGGCAGTCGTCTGGCTTGGCGGCTTCAAATCCGACATGACTGGAACGAAAGCGGCGGCGTTCGCCGCGTGGGCCGGATATTCCGGACGCGCCTATCTGAGATTCGATTATTCAGGGCACGGCGCGTCTGACGGTCGCTTCGAAGACGGCACAATCTCCGCATGGCTCGGCGACGCCCTCGCTGCGATCGACAGCCTGACGAAAGGCCCCTTGGTCCTGGTCGGATCGTCAATGGGCGGATGGATCGCCGCGCTCGCCGCGCTGCGCCGCAAAGAGCGCCTCGCCGGCGTTGTCTTTATTGCGCCTGCGCCCGATTTCACAGAGGCGTTGTTATGGGATCAGATGACCGGTCCAGAGCGCGACGAAGTCATGCGGAAGGGAAAATTGGTCGAGCACTCCCCGTATTCAGCTGAGCCGACGATCATCACGCGCGCCCTTATTGAAGATGGCCGCAAACACCTCATTCTCGGCGGCGCAATTGAAATTGATTGCCCTGTTCGGATCATTCAGGGAATGGCGGACCCCGATGTCCCCTGGCGCCACGCTGTTCAATTCGCCGAACGTCTGACGTCGGATGACCTCGAATTGACGCTGCTGAAATCTGGCGATCACCGGCTGTCGAAGCCGCATGAGATTGCAAAAATAATCGAAGCCGTCGAAGCGATTCGCATCGCCCATTAGCGGGATTTCGCCCAGCGCTCGGCAAATTTGTAGAGCGGATCGAAGGCGGCAAGAAGCTCGCGGCCAAGAGCCGTCAGCGCATAGCCCTCTTCATCGTCCAGCTCGGCGAGCCCCGCCTCACGCAATTCATCGAGCCTGCGCTGCAAAACCGTCGGCGAGATTTCGCCGCAGGCAGTCCTCAGCGGCCGCGATCGCAACGCGCCGCCGCGAAGCTCCCATAGAATTCGAAGCGCCCAGCGCCGCCCGAGGAGGTCGAGCAATAGCATGATCGGGCGGCCGGTCTTTGTCGCAAACGTCATAAAATATCCCTTCTTCCGTAAGTTCCGTATGCGCCGCTTGCCATTCTGCTACTTTTTCGGTAGCAATCATCCACTACACTTTCAGTAGCAGAAAGGACATTCCATGTCGCGCCTCGAACCGCTTTCCCCGCCTTATCCCGAAGAAATTCAGGCGGATTTCAATCGCATCATGCCGCCCGGCGCATCGCCGCTTGTCCTGTTTCGCGCGATCGCCGTGTCGAGCAGGGCATGGCGGAAATTTCGGGACGGATCATTGCTCGACCGAGGGCCTTTGCCGCTTCGTCAACGCGAAATCGTCATCGACCGGGTAACAGCGCGCACCGGATGCGAATATGAATGGGGCGTTCACATCGCCGCATTCGCCAAAGCCGCCGATCTTACTGCCGAGCAAATGCTCGCAACGGTCAGCGGCGCAGCCGACGCTTCGTGTTGGAGCAAAGAGGAAAAGATTCTGATTGCGACGGTTGATGCGCTGAACGACCGTGCGACGCTTTCCGATCAGGAATTTGCGGCATTATCTGCGCATTTTTCGCAGGAGCAGATCCTGGAGGTGATGATGCTTGCGGGTTTTTACCGGACAGTCGCCTATATCGCGAATGGACTTTCAATCGCAAATGAGCCGGGAGCGCCGACATTTCCAGGGACGAAATAAGAGCGCTCAGCTAAATTCCCGGACGAACATCGCACCCGCGAGCGTCGTCGAGCGCCAGACGATTTCTGCGCGCCGCGCCGGTTTGTCGAGATCGATGCGGATCAGAACATCTTCCGGCAACGCATTCGCATTTTCGAGCTTAATGAGACATCCGCTCTCGCTGACATTGCGGACGATGCATTCGAACGCGCTTCCGTCTTCGAGGATGATTTCGCCGGCCTTGAATGTCGGACGGCGCACCGCGCTGCGGCGTTCTTCAAGATTTACAAGGTCGATCGGGTCGGATTTGCCGCGACCCTGCTTTTTTCCGGCGACCGGCTTGTTCTGGCTGCTCATGGCGTTCCTCGCTTGGCGCCGTCTCCCTGCCGAGGCTGCGCCCGGGAGCTGAAAATCGTATTAACCGGCCAAACCGCCTGATTTCGCCGCTGCCGCCCGTCATTTCGGCGCATCAGACTGGCGATCAGCCCTTTCCTGTCCCAAAAATCCCGAAAATCCGGCCGCCGCCTTGTGACAGATGTAACATCATGCTACAGATGTCGCCAAACCATTCAGGAACCAGGGGAACCGCCATGGCCGCCGACCCGTCCTTCCATCCGACGAAGCCCGAACTCGCCGTTCTAAAACTCCTCTGGAGGGCGAAGGCTCTTTCGGCGCGCGAGATCACCGATGAGGTGGCGCCGGAGTTCAACTGGACCTATTCGACCATGCGGACCGTCATCGAGCGGATGTGCGACAAGGGCCTTCTCAAAAAGAAAAGCGCGGACGGCATCAACGTCTATACCGCCGCGGTCGGCAAGGTCGCGCTGCTATCGAGAATGATCCTCGATTTTTCCGATCGTGTGCTTGAACTCGACGCCGCCCCTTCCGCCGTGATGTTCGCCGATTCCAAGCTCCTCACCGAAGACGAAATCAAGGAGCTTGAGAAAATCCTCAAAGCGGAGAATCGCAAATGAGCGGTCTCGTCGACTTTACGCATTATCAGGCCGAAGCTTTGCTCATCTGCCTTGCCGCGTCGCTGATCTGGGCGGCGGCGCTCCTCTTCGGCGCACGCGGCGTTGAACGCTCGGGCTCGATCGCCTCCG
>JBGSLM010000220.1:0-9779 GCA_041740755.1 Parvularculaceae bacterium
GCCGCGCGTCAAGGCGAGAAACGCGACGCGCCCGGCAGCAGCGGGCGTGAGCGCGTTAAGCGACATTAGGACTTCATTAAACAGTTGACGCGCCCGCATCCTTGCATCCGCCGCAAGCGGCGGCGCAAATGCCGGTGCAAATCGCGCAAGCGCGTAAGCGGCGCCAAGCGCCTCAGCGGTCGTTGCCGGCATGTCCGCCTCCCCGCCCAAGGCAAGGGTCACCAACGGCGCCTCGGCGTTTCGCAGGAACGATTCAATATCCCCGCACGCAGCAAACCCCGGCTCATAGAAAAGCCGCGCGCGCGCATCGATCAAGCGTTCCAGCATCTCATGCGAGTTGCGATCAACGGCGCCCGTCGCACTCAACGCCTCGACAACTGGATGCGCGCGCGAATTCATCCCGGCGGCGATTTCATCGAGCGCTTCGCGCCACCATTGAAGCCGGATTTCGCCAAGCGGCGCTTCGCTGACGAGGCCCGGAATGCGCCTTACCTCGATCTGAAAGGCGAAGATCGCCGCCAGGCGCGATCGATCTGCGTCGAGCGCGTAGCGTAACGAAAGGAACAGATCCTCGTCGCCAAGCTCGATCATTCGGCGGCAGTGAGCGACGGCGTCGTCTGGCGTTTCGCCTGCGTTTGTCTTTGAATTCATGCAAAGCTTGCTCTACCGGCGGCGAGATGCGCGCGCAATTGCAAAGAAAAAGCCGGAACCCCGTTTTCGAGGCTCCGGCTCTTCATCCTTGATTTGAATTGACGCTAGAAGGACTTGCGGACCGACATGAAAGCTGTACGGCCCTGCAAATCGTACCCAACGCCGACCGGCACGTTGTAGACCGAGGTCAAAACGCCGTCTGCATCGACCAGTTCAGGGCCCCTGTCGAACACGTTGCGCAAGCCGGCTGTAACGACCCAGTCGCCCGGCGCCCATGTCAGCGACAGGTTGTGCACGAAGTAATTGCCGGTGAAGTAGACGGGCTCACAAAGAACGCCTGTCGCCAATGGCCGGTTGGGCCCGACCGCCGGACATGCAACGTCGTTGCCAAGGCCCGGCTCATCCTCGGCCCCTTTCCCGATCCAGCGCGTGAACCAATTGAACCGGTAGTCGCCGGTGCTGAGCAGCAGATTGGCGTTGCCGCGCCATTTCGGAGCCTCGGTCTCCCCCCTGTTGTCGTCGACGGATCCGAGAACTTCGAACTCCTGTTCGAAAAGCTGCGAAAGGCGCACATCGATCGACATGTCGATCGGCTGTTCGAAGGCCTGGAATTCCTTGGTGAAGAGCATGTTGTAGTCGATGCCCTTCGAGGTAAGCCGCCCGATGTTAATGAAGCTTGTGTCGAGCAGTTCGATAAATCCGTTGGCGTCTCGCGTGACGCGTGAGCAAAACCCGCTCGAGGCGCCCGATTGGATTTCGTAGCAATTGTCGAGCACGTCATTGAGGCCCGGCTCTTCGACAGAATCTTTGACGAGAACGTTGTAATAGGTCGCCGACAGCGTCAGGCCGAAGGCGTCAGTCCATGGCTGTTCTATAACAACGCCTGCCGTGTAAGCGCGCGATTCTTCGTCTTCGAGCATGTCCGACCCGCCGGTCAGGACTTCGATATTCTGAATCGGATTCACCTCCGGCGCAGTCGTGATGCCGAGGCTGAACGGATCGACGCCTTGCGCCTGACACTGCGCGATTGTGAATGCGGCGCGATTATCCAGCGCCGCGTTGTAGGCGGGCGGAATCGATGGATTTCCGCTTGGGACGCGCGCGGCGAGCGGAACGATGCAGGGGTCGGTGACATTGTTGAACCCTGTTCCGCCAAGCAGGAACTGTTCGCGAGCGTTTGGCGCCCTAAACGAAGTGCCGTAAGTGCCGCGGAATGTCAGCCAGTCGATCGGCTTGTAAATTCCCTTCAGGCTGTAGGTCCAGGCGGAACCGTAATTGCTTTCTTCAGTCCATCGCGCAGCCGCGTTGATATTGAGCAATTCGACGCCGGGCATATCAGAGAGCAAGTCGGCGTCGATCTCCGAGAAAAATTCATAAAGATCGCGCTTGCCGGTCGCACCGCGATCGGACGCGCGATTGTGGAGGCGTCCATCGCGAACGATTGCGGAGGGACGCGAGTCGATGAGGTCTTCTCGCCATTCGCCGCCGAGCACGATCGACAACGGGTTATTGTTCCATGGCAGCGTCGCCAATTGCCCGGTGACGAAGACCTGCGCGAGCGTTTGCTCAACCGTAGTCGCAAAATCCGCCGGAACAAACAAATACGCCGCTTCTTCAGGCGTGAAGAAGCCGCCGCCTTCCTGATACAAATTCGATCCAAACAGATTGACCGGAACACAGGGCGTCGTCTGCGGTACGGTTCCGCCGCAAGTCACTGTGCCGTCGGGATTGCGAACCGACGTGTTCAAGGAGAGTTCGAGGCGGTCTTGGTCGATGCCCTGATACCTGTCCGTGCCGGTTGATCGCGAATAGCTGCCTGAGGCTTCCCAGGTAAAGCCGTTTAAGCTCAACACATTGTCGAGCCACGAAAGCTCGCCTTTGAGACCGCCGACAAAGCGGAATTGAGAGACTTCAACATCGCGCGCATCGCGATCGCCATTGATATTGAGGATCGGCTGAATGTCGCCGATCGAACCGAAGTCGACGCCGAACAGGGCAAGGCAGTTCACGCCGGCGGGATTAATCGCATAATCGTCGGACGGATCGCCCGGCGTCCCATTGTCGGCAAGGTCGGTGTTGCAAGGGTTGAACGGGTTTGTCGCAGGGACGTTGTTAAAGAACTGAGCGCCTGGCGTGTATTGTTGGGTTTGACGGTTTGAATACATCACTTCAAAGAATGGGGTGATGTTTCCGCCTTTGCCCGTATTGTATTCCCCGTACGTGTAGATTGAGAACGATTGGTTCGACGGCAGGAAATCGCCGTTCTGAGCGGTCTCGCTCGCGTCATACGCGTAGAACGGATCCTTAAAATCGACGTCCTGAAGACCATCGCCGTCAAAGTCGAAAGTCCCGCCGAGCTGCGTTTCCGAGAAGTTAGGAATGAAAATATTCGACGTTCCGGGCGTGTAGTAGACCGATCCGAAGCCGAGCGGAATGAAGATCCGGTTTGTCAGCGGAAACTGGACGCACTCGTTGATCGTAACGCCGGGATTGTGATCGATATCCTGATTGAGGATATTGCCGTTTTCATCGACATACAGCTCTTGTTCGCAACGTCCAAGATAGTTTCGCTGATTGCGGGCGACTCGGTTGGCCGTTTGGTATTCGACGCCGATCCCGATGAAGCCGTTATCGCCTGTCATGCCCCATGAGGCCGCGACAGTGTATTGTTCGCCTCCGCCCTGCAAAGGAAGCGCTGCGTCTGCGTCAATCTGAAAGCCGTCGAAATCGCGGCGAAGGATGACGTTCGAAACGCCGGCGATTGCGTCCGAACCATAAACCGACGATGCTCCGTCGAAGAGGTTCTCAACACGGTCGATCAAGATCGTCGGGATCAGCGTAAGATCCGGCGTCGTCGGCGCGCCGCCAACGCCGGCCGGCGCCATCCTGCGGCCGTTGATGAGAACGAGCGTGCGTTCAGGATCGAGCCCGCGGAAGGAGACCTGCGTCGCACCAGGTCCATTGTCGAGAACGAACGGTGCGAAAGACTGGTCGATCTGGAAACCCGTCGCCTGCGGCGACGTCTGTAGAATTTCGTCGATATCGAGGAGCCCCGCTTCGCGCGCGACGTCGCCTTGAATGACTTGGACTGGAGCCGCGCTGGAAAATTCCTTGCGCGCGATGCGCGATCCGGTAACAACAATCGTATCGGTCGTTTGTTCCTCCTCGGACGCTCGCGCGGTCGGAATCTGATCGACTGCGTCATCTTGGGCCGTAGCGGTCCATGCCGCAGCCAAGGTTGCGATCGACGCACTAACGGCGAGCGCCGCCTTGATCGCCGCAAAATTGTGCGGCGCAAAATTTGATTTTTTCATCTAGAAACCCCTGCTGTCTTTCTCGTTGCCGAGTGACAATCGCAGGCGGTCCGTTCGGATAGCCCCCAAAAGGCGTATTATTCCGGGCTTTTCGCCCGGTTATTGGGCGACTCTATGGGACGCATGTCCAAAGTCAACCGCCCGACGCGCCGGCCGCGCTATCCGACGGCGGCTGTGGCAATTCGGCGCCGCCCGCGTCAGGCCTGCGCCGGGGCCGTATCTTTCACTTTGGACCAGTCGCGCTTGACGCCGGTCAGCAGGAGGAACGGCGCTGCGACGAAGAGCGACGAATAGGTGCCGATAATAATGCCGAACATGATGGCGAAGCAAAAACCGCGCAGAACTTCCCCGCCGAAGGTGACGAGCGCCGCGAGCGCCAGGATCGACGTGCCGCCGGTCACGACCGTGCGCGTCAGCGTCTCGTTGAGCGAAAGGTCGATCAGCTCGGCGAGCGGCATTTTCTTGTACTTGCGCAAATTCTCGCGGATGCGGTCGTAGACGACGACTGTGTCGTTCACCGAATAACCGATGACGGTCAAAATGGCGGCGATGACATTGAGGTCAAAGCTGAACTGGAAGAGCGCAACGAGCCCGACCGTAATCACCGTATCGTGGATGACGCCGAGCACGGCCCCTGCGCCCCACTGGAGCTGATAGCGAAACCAGATATAGCCGAGCATCATCGCGGTCGCCGCGACGACCGCCAGAATTCCGCGCTGGGTCAATTCGCCCGAGACCGTCGGGCCGACGACTTCGACGCGCTTGAAGCTTACATCGTCGCCAAGCGACTTGCGGATTGCGTCCTGTACGAGCGCTGCGACCTTTTGCTGGCTCACATCGACATTGGCCTCGCCCTCAAGCGAGGTTGCTTCGAGGGCGACGACGATTTGCGTCGGCGATCCGAATTCCTGCACCTTTGCGCCGCCGAGATTGAGCGAGGCGACCGCCTGCCGCACTTCGGAGAGGTCGATCGGCGTCGTATCTTCCGCCTCGATCGTGATGCCGCCGCGAAAGTCGACGCCGAAATTGAGGCCCGGCGCGACGAAGATCGCAAACACCGAAGCGATGAACGCCGCGAGCGTCAACACGAGCGCATGCCAGCGCCATTTGGTGAACGGGATCTTCGTTTCGTCTGGGATGAGCTTCAAAAGCTTCATGGGATGGTCCTAAAGCGTAATCGATTTCGGCCGCTTCGACAGCAGATAGCCGCCTGCGAGAAGGCGCGTGATGACAATGGCGGAGAAAACCGACGTGATGACGCCGACCGACAAGGTGACGGCGAATCCTCTTACCGGCCCGGCACCAAGCGCCAGCATGATCCAGGCGGCGAGAAGCGTCGTAATGTTCGAGTCGGCGATGGCGCTGAACGCCTTGTCGAAGCCGATCTGTGTCGCGTTGATCGGCGATTTCCCGCCAGCAATTTCTTCGCGTATGCGTTCAAAGATAAGGACGTTCGCATCGACCGCCATGCCGATCGTCAAAACGATGCCTGCGATGCCCGGCAAGGTCAGCGTCGAGCCAAGCAGCGACAAAATGCCGAAGATAAGCACGATGTTCGCGACGAGCGCGAGATTGGCGTAAACGCCAAACCGCCCGTAAGTCACGAGCATGAAGAGGACGACGAGCGCAAAGGCGATGACCGAGGCGGTCGAGCCGGCCTTGATCGAATCGGCGCCGAGATCGGGTCCGACGGTTCGCTGATCGAGCGTCGTCAGCGGCGCCGGGAGCGCGCCGGAGCGGATCAGCGTTGCGATGCGCTGCGCTTCGTCGGGCGAGAAATTTCCGGTGATCCTTCCTTGTCCGCCGGTGATCGGCGTCTGGATGCGCGGATAGGAAATCACTTCATTGTCGAGGACGATGGCGAAGAGTTCGCCGACATGTTCGCGCGTATAATCGGCGAAGCGGCGCGCGCCGCGGCTGTCGAAAGAGAAATTGATTTCAAATCCGCCGCCCTGGCTGTCGATGCCGGCGGCGGCGCTTTCAACCATGTCGCCGGTGACTTCCGCTTCCTCGTGCAAAATGAGCTGACCGCCGCCTTCGACTTCAGCAATCGGCACGACGATGCGGCCAGGCGGCAAAAGCCCCGCCGCGACGTCTTCAGGCGATACCGATACGTCGACGCGGTGAAACGAAAGCTGTCCGGTGCGATTGATGATCTGCTTCAGCGCTTCAGGATCATTGTCGCCGGGCGCCTGCACGACGATCCGGTCTACGCCCTGCGGCTGGATCAGGACTTCCTTGTTGCCGGCGGGATCGATCCTTCTGCGGACGACTTCGATCGAATCGGCGAGCGCTTCTTGCGCGTAGGCGCGCTTGGCCTCCGGCGCCATCACGACATCGATGCGCGGGCCGGTGACCGTCACTTCATACGGGCGAACGCCCGATCCGACGAGCGAGCCTGCGCGCGTCAAATCGCGGATGCGCTTTGACGCGTCTTCAATCTGGGCTTCATCGCGCAGCCTTAGCGTGATCCCGTCTCTGCCAAGATCGAGCGTCGGCAGCGATTGAAGCGCAATTCGCTCCTTGTCGCCGGAGGGGCGCATGGACCGCTGGATTTCCTGCCTGAGGCTCGTCAGGCGGTCGTCGATGACTTTCTCGGTGTCGACGCCGAGAAGGAGGTACGAGCCGCCCTGCAAATCGAGCCCGAGACTGATCCGGCTTTTCGGCAGATAGCCAGGCCATGCGGCGACCGTTTCCTTCGGGAAGAAATTCGGCGTTGCGAGGATCGCGGCGAGCACGACCGACCCGATGATCAGGGCCTGCTGCCATGTTTTGAATTGAAGCATCGGCGAGGCCGCGGGACGGCGATTGACGCCCCGCCCTTTCTTTTATTGATCGTTGGCGGCGGGCGCGGGCTTGGTGCGGACGTCTGTCAGCGTCGACTTGATGATGGTGACGACAACATTGTCGGCGAGCTCGACTTTTATTTCATCGCCTTCGAGCACTTTCACCACCTTGCCGATCATGCCTCCGGATGTGACGACGACATCGCCTTTGCGGACATTCGAAATCATCTCCATGTGCTTTTTGCGCGCCTGGTTTTGCGGACGGATGATCAGGAAATAGAAAAAGACGAAGACGAGGATGAACGGCGCAAGCTGGAGCAGCGGATTGGCGGCTGCAGCGCCGGCGGCCTGCGCATAAGCGGGCGAGATAAACATCTGGCGGATCTCCTTGGCGGATTTGCCGGGAACAAAAACTGAACGCCGACCTCGGCGATGCGGGCCGGCGCGTGGGTTGGCGGATATATAGCGATCCACGCCCGGTGCGCAACGCAGCCCGGCCGGCATTCTTGCGCCGTCGGCAGGAGGCGGCCCCGCAAGCGGCCAGTTCACCGTCAGAAACGGGCCTGATCAGGCCGCGTCGACCCGCGCTTCTTCCATCGCAAGGAGCGCCTTTTTGCGCGCCGGGCCCCAGCGATAATTGTGGACGACGCCCGACGACAAGATCACGCGGTGACAGGGGATCAGGAGCGAAATCATGTTCGCCCCGACAGCGGCCCCGACCGCCCGCGACGCTTTCGGCGCCCCGACTGCCTTCGCGAGATCGCCATAGGTGACGCAATGGCCGGGCGGAATGCGCAGCAGCGCTTCCCAGATCTTCAACTGGAAATTCGTGCCCTGAACATAAAGGCCGAGCGGCTTGTCGAGGGTCTTGCCATTGGCGAAGGCGAAAGCTCTGGCCGCGATCGGCGCAATGAACGATAGATCTTTGAGATAGGCCGCCGCCGGCCAGTCGGTTTTCATTTCGGTAAGCGAGCGCGCAGGGCCGTCCGGTTCGGTGAAGGACAGCCAGCAAATTCCCTTTTCGGTCGCGCCGAGAAGCATTCGCCCAAACGGGCCGTCGACCTCAGCGTAGCGAATGGTCTCGCCCTCGCCTTTCTTGCGATAGGCGCCGGGCGTCATCGCTTCGGCGACAAGAAACAGATCGTGCAGGCGCGAGGGGCCTGAAAGGCCTGCCGCGAACGCCGCATCCATGACGCTGCCGCCCTGATCCATCGCACGCCGCGCCTCGCCCGCTGCAAGAAATTGCAGGAAGCGCTTTGGCGAGACGCCCGCCCCTTCCTTGAACACGCGCTGGAAATGCGCAGGGCTCAGCCCGACGACGCCGGCGGCTTCTTCAAGGCTCGGGGCCGCCTCGGCGTTGGCGACCAGATAGTCGATCGCGCGCGCGATCGGCGCATAGCCGTCAAGCCTTGATGTCGGCAGAACCGTGGGGCGGATCGGGGGGCGGGAGAAGGTCATTACATTGCTCATGGGACGACTTTCGCCGGTTTTAAGACCGGAGCCGACCCGTTTCTTGCGGCCTTTTTGCGGGGCGTTTTACCAGACGTTAACCATGAAAGCGCGTTATTCCTTCCCAAAAGGAGGCCAAAATGGAAGACCTCAAGAACATCATCAGCCTCGGCTTTTCCGGCGCGGACGTGACGCGGGCGCTCATCATCGCCTTCACCATCGCAATCTTGCCCCGGAAAAAGCGGTCCTCCTGGTTCCTTGGCGCGATCGCGCTCGTTATCGACCGGCTGATCTGGCCGATCACCGGCATGTCGCTCGCGGGCGCCGACATCCACTCGATTTACGCCTCGATCGGGGCGCTCGGCAGAACCTTGATCGATGATCTTGGCCTTTATGTCGTGCGATATCTCGGGCTGGTCGTGATGATCGCCGCATTCCTCGCGCTGCGCGCCAATCTCAACGCCAAGCTCGCGCCGCCGAAAGCAAAACCCGCTGCGGCGTGAGCGCAATCGCCGCTGACTTGTGTCGCGGCGCGCGCAATTTGATTCACTTGTCAAAGAGCTTCAGACGCACAAAAATTCCATGCGCCGGAATAATGCTGAAATTGGAATATCCGGCGCCGTTTCAAGCATCTGAAAAAATGTATTCTTCATCGGCGATTCTCCTGAAGAGGGAATCGCCGCTTAAATCACCGACCGACTGGTCAGACATGTCAGACGCGTCTGAATGCAATGACCGCGTTCAGACCGCCGAAGGCGAAAGAGTTTGACAGCGCAAGATCGATGCGGCGTTCCTGCGCTTCATTCGGGCAGTAATCGAGATCGCAAGCCGGGTCCGGCGCATCATAATTGATGGTCGGCGGAATGACGCCTTCTTCGAGCGCTTTGAGCGCCGCAATCGCCTCAATGCCGCCTGCGGCGCCGAGAAGATGCCCGTGCATCGACTTCGTCGAGGAGACGATCAATTTATCCGCATACGAACCGAACACTTCGCGGATCGCTTTGGTCTCGGTCGGATCGTTGAGGAGCGTCCCCGTCCCATGCGCGTTGATATAGACGGCCGACGGATCGGCATCGCCTGCTGTCTGAAGCGCGATCTTCATCGCGCCTGTTGCGCCTTCGACCGCCGGATTGATCATGTCCTTGCCGTCGGCGTTCATGCCGAATCCCGCGATTTCCGCGTAGATCTTCGCGCCGCGCTTCTTTGCGGCCCCGAACTCCTCAAGCACAAGAACGCCGGCGCCCTCGCCGATGATGAGGCCCTTGCGATTTTTGGAAAACGGCCGGCAAAGCTCATCGGACATGATGTGCATCGCCTTCCACGTCTCCATCGCGCCATAGGTCATGATCGCTTCGGACGCCCCGGCGAGCGCTGCGTCAGCGCCGCCATGGCGGATGAGGTCGGCGGCGACGCCGATCGAATGGGCGCCTGACGCGCACGCGGATGAAATCGCGAACGCCGGGCCGTTCAGACCATACCGGATCGACATCCAGCTCGACGGCGCGTTCGGAATGAATTTGAGAATAGAGAGCGGGTGCGGGCGCCGGCCATGCTTCATCATGCCGACATAGCCCTGCTC
>JBGSLM010000221.1:0-7176 GCA_041740755.1 Parvularculaceae bacterium
TTCGCTCTCATGGGCGGCGTGCGCCTCTCCCTCATGCCCGGCGCGCGCGGCGCTGCTCGCCGCTGCGATCGCGTTGGCTACATCGTCGAGCGTCGCCGTTCTCGGCGGACGCGTGACGTCAGCGTCTTCATCCGCCGTCTGTGCGAATTTCGGCGCGCCCTTTCGGGCGCGCAGGCGGTCAAAAACGCTGAGCGCCGGTGAAGGCTCCAACGCTTCTTTGTCTTGTTTGACGGCTGCGATTGCTGGCGCAATCGCCGGTTCAACCGTGACCGATTCCTCAGCTGTTGATATTGCTGGGGCAGGCGCTTCTTTCGTCTCGACGGGCGGAGCGGCAATGTGCTTTGCGCCTGCTATTGCGGCCGGCGCATCAAGATCAACGCCGTGGACTTCTCGTTCTGCTGGCGTTGCGGCCGTCTGTTCGACGCTCATGTCGGCGAGAACAAGCGCCACAGTCGCGCCATCGACCTGATGCATTTTCTCAACTGAGCAATAGAGCAAAATACGGTTGCACAGCTTGTGGATCTTGCGCGGAACGCCGCCGGTCGCCGCAAAGATCGTATCATAAGCGTCGTTTGAGATTTTCGGATCGCCGTTCCAGCCGACATGCGTCAGCCGGTGTTCGATATATTTCTCCGTCTCGGCGCGCGACATCGGCTCAAGATGGTAGGTTGCGATCACGCGCTGGCGCAGCTGTTCCATGTCGCCGCGCGCCATCGTGTCGCGAAAATCAGGCTGGCCAACCAGAAACACCTGGAACAGCGGCGTGCCGTCATATTCGAGATTGGAAAGAACGCGCAGCTCCTCAAGCGTCTTGATCGGAAGATTTTGCGCTTCATCGACAATGAGCAGCACCCGCCGCCCATGATTCATCTGGTCGAAAAGAAAGTCTTCAAACGCTTCAATCTCGGCCGTCTTGCCAGAGCCTGACGGCTCGATGCGGAACGCGGAGAGAATATGCGACAGCAGATCTTCCGGCGCGAGATTCGGCGTGACGAGATTTGCGGCAAGAACGTTCGAGCGGTCGAGCTGGTCGAGCAAATGCCCGATCAGGACGGATTTTCCCGCCCCGATCTCACCGGTGATCGCGATGAACCCTTCAGCCTGGCGCAGTCCGTAATGGAGATAGGCCATCGCCTTGTTGTGGCTCTTTGACCCAAAAAAGAACTTCGGGTCCGGCGCGAGCCGGAACGGGGAGCCAGACAGACCGAAGAACTCTTCGTACATTTACCTAAAATTCCATCTGGAGTCCGGCGTTGACTGTATTTTCTCCGTACTCCTGGAGCGGGTCTTGCGAGAATCGTTCCGTATGGCCGTACTCACCATAGGCGCTGACATTCTTGAATAGCCGGTAGCTGAGGCCGATCCGCCCGCCGACCGTGTCATGGACGCCCTGGAAACCGACGAGCCCGTTGCAGGCTGTTACGGGGTCAAACCCGGGCGCCGTAACGATCAGTCCAAAGCTCGCCGGGTCAAGAAGGCACGGCGCGACATCACCGGTTGAATCGACGCGCCGGTAAAAAATGTTCGTATAGGCTGAGACGCGGCGCGACAGCGTACGCTGCGCGCTAAGAGTGCCTCCGATAGTCTCAATGCGGCGGTAACCATAATCCGTATCGTGATAGATAACGTGAGCGCCAAGCGTCGTCCGGCGGAAAGCCCCAGAAAGGCTCGCCTGCGTATCCTTCGAGACGCCAAGGCCGATCTGCTGTGCGCCCAAACGCTGGCGCGAAACGCGGGTCAAAGCGTCAACGACGCCCGTCACATCCAGAGTGCCGCCGGCGCGCAGACTTTCGACGAAGTCGAGCGTCTGCCGTTGCAGCGCCTGATATTGGCCCGCGACCGCATTTGCGCGCGTCTGGAACGATTGCCCTGCGCTCGCGTTGAACTGAACACGCGGCGAAACATCATAGCGCAGCGAACCAGTGAAAAATTCGCTGTCGTACCGGCTGCCGTATTTCAGGAGAATGTCGGTCTTGCGGCCAGGCTTCGCGTGGAAGCCGGCATTCCAGAACATGCCTGTCAACTGGTCTTCCGGTATAAACGTCGCAGGCGCAGTGGTATCGACATCATCATAGCCGACGGTTCCTGCGAGCGCGAAGCGATCTGTCAACTCGACTTCGAAGTCGCCCTGCACCGTGCCTTGTTGAAACTCGTAATCGTTGACCGTCGTCGCGCCATAATCGCGCGTCTTGTTGCCGTACGCTGTAAGCACCGCGCCGAAACGGTCGAACTTGTTCCCGCTGTCAAAGGTCGCGACAGCTTCTTGCGTGCGCGATTGGCGCGAGAAATTCGGATTGGTCAGGCTGGATTGATTCGGGTCGATGAATACCTGTCCGAACCGATACCGCAATTCCGCCGCTGAGCCGTCTGCAAAGCGTCGATTGAAGTAGGGGCTGACGGCGAAGTTGTGAACGTTGGCGCGCTGTGTGCGGCCGGCGTTGAGGTTCTGCGAGAAACGCGCATCCTCGCCCGCGAGTTGGCGCGAACTAGACGCGCCGAAATCGACATAGAAAAGATTTTCCGCGACGGTTGCGGTCGCAACGCCGGCGACATCCTGACTTGCGACGACTTTTGCCTGATCGGTCAGATAGGAGACATCAAGACTGCCATCGAGGATCGCGGTGAGGCGGTTATTCGAGAAAATCGCGCTTCCGTTCGACTGTATCCCGACGGAAAGTTCGTCGTCGCGAAATCCGCTCGGCGCAAGCGTGATGTTGTCGGTATAGGCAACACGCGGACCAACCGCGAGGCCGTATCCGAAATAATCATTGCGGAATTGGAGCGGAGCGATGGGCCCGGCCGACTGGCCCTGGGCCAACGCGGCGGCCTGGCCAACGACGACGAGACTGGCTGTCGCCAGCAGCGCTCTTTTCGCGGCGCGCGACAGCGGCTGCATCAGTCTTTCACGATTGATTTTCATTCAACTATCCCCTGTCTCGGGCGGCGTCGTCGCCGTCATCCCCGGAGCGCTTTTCATAGTACTCATAGGCCGCATAATGCGAGCCTCCCGCCGGGACTAGACACCGATTCAGCAAAAGGCTCACATTCGGATTGAGTTCCAACAATTCATCGAGCGCCGTTGCAACCGCAGGCTGGGGCGTCGAATCAGCTTCGATCACGAAAATGACCTCGTCGGCATGGCGCGCCAATGCGATCGTCTCGGTCGTCGCGAGCATTGGCGGGGCGTCTACGATGATAAGCCCGTCCGGGCAAAGCGCTGAAAGGCTTGCAAAAAATCGCTTCGCCTCCAGCGAACCAAAGAGATCGGTGGCGTTTGAAACCTTTGCCCCCTCGCCAATGAAAGTCAGCGGCAGGCCGGTCGCCTGCAATGCGACGGCGCCGAGCGAGAGCCCTGGTTCCTTGATGAGATCGGTAAGGCCCCTATCGGCCCCAAGGCCGAAATAAGAGCGAAGCCTCGGGCGGGCGGGGTCGCCGTCGATCAGAAAGACGGGAATCCTCTCCTCCTGAGCAAGGCTCATGGCGAGGTTGACCGCCACGAATGACTTGCCCTCACCCGGCCGGGTCGACGTCAAAAGGATGATATTGCGGTTGCGCCCGGCGGCGGAAAGCTGGCGCTTGTCGCGTCCGGCGCGCTGCAGAAAACCGATCCGGCGCAAAAGGCGTCGCTTGATGGCGCGCAGTTCGAAAGCCTGCGCTTCTTCTCGTGCGGCGGGCGTGAAAATCCCTTTGGAGCGCAGCGCCGCCAGATCAATGTGGAACGATCGCAGCCCGTCGAGGGAAACAACCTTCTCAGCCGCAGACTTGTCCGCGCTCTTGATGCTGCCGATGGCCCGTTCGATCATTCCCATTTTGGGGCGCTCCTAACGCGTCTTCCCCGCCTTCGCGGCGAGGTCTTCACTGATGCTTGCAGTTGCGGCGCCGTCGAGCGCGACCGCCGGAAGGCGAACAACCTCCCAGTAAATATATAGCGCCGCCACGAACACGAGCGCCGCGCCTGCAAGGGCGAGCCTCTTGATGTCGCGTTTGCGTTCGTTAATCACGGCCTCGGAGCGGATTTCGCTCAAGGCGCCCAGAACCGGCAGACCGAAAGCGGTCTGCAGCTCCGACGATTGGGTAAAGGATTTCTGCATCCAGGTGAGAAGGAACGCGGATGCGATCCCGGCGCCGATCGCCATCAGCGACACGCCCGCTATCAGCATGACGCGAAACTGCTGCGAGGCTGGAATGAGCGACGCCTGCGGGCGTTCGAACACTTTGTATTCGACGCCCTGGCTTCCCGCGCCGAGATTGGCGGTGATTGAAAGGCGGTCGCGGCGCTCGATCAGCTCTTCGTAATTCTTGCGCGTTTGCTCATAGTCGCGTTCGATGCGCTGAAGATCGGCGACGACGCGCGGCGCCTGGCCGAGCGTCACTGCAAGGCTGTCGAGATCTGAACGCAGCCGTTTCTGGCGGTCGGCAAGGCCGGCGGCGATATCCTGTGCGGCGCGAAGTTCCGCTGCGAGGCGTTTATACTCGGGATCGGACGGACGGGCGTTTGAGCCTTCAGATTCGATCTGCGCAATCCGCGCTTTCACCGCCTGAATGTCGGGATAATTTTCCTGATACTGGCTGCGCAGCGCCGCAAGCTCGACCATCAGCTTTTCAAGCTCGACATTGGAGGACGTCGATTGCGACGAACCAAGTAAGCTGCGCGCTGTCGCGACGCGCCGTTCGGCGAGCGCAAGCTCGTCGGTCACGCGGGAAAGATCCGCTTCCATCAGGTCGCGGCGCCGGTCGTTGCCTTCGGCGCCCGCAAGCTCTTCGCCATGCATCCGGCGAAACGCGGCGACTTCCTGCTCTTTCGCGGTCAGCCTTCCGTCAAAGGTTGCGATTTCCGCATCGAGCCGTTTGCGCGCATCTTCGTTTTCACTGATCGACGCGCCGAGATCTTGTTCAATGAGCAAATTGAGCGCGGCGTCGACGACGTTACGCGCAATCTCCGGATCGGAGTTTTTGTAGTCGATGTCGAAATACATCTCCTGCGGGCTCGTGATCGTGATCTCGCTGGCGACCCAATCTATGAGCTGCTCTTTCTGGGCCTGGCGCTGGCGAGGATTTTTCGCGGTCAGTTCCTTGTCGAGGCCGGAGCGGTAGATGATTTCTTCGACATTCGGACGCGTCAGCAGCTGAAGCTTCATGACCTCAACGCGCTTTTCGTAATTGGGACGAGCGGTGACGCCGTTCATCACGGGATCGAGCACAGATTCCGTCTGCACATAGACGACGGCGCTCGACGCGTATTGATCAGGAACGAGCCAGAGGGCGAACCAGCCGAGCAAAGCTGCGGCCCAGATCGTTGCAGCGACCGTCCAGCGGCGCCGCCATAAGCCTACGCCGTATCGTATGATCGGACGCGGCAGATCGGCGATGTCGAACCCAAGGCCCATACCCCCAGTACACCTACAAATCAGCGAGCGCGCCGGGAGGGCCGGCGCGCCCGCGAGCAATCCCTAGAAAATGCTTTCCGGGATCAGGATGACGTCGCCCGGAAGAACCGGAACGTTTGCCGTAATCTTTCCTTTACGAAGGAGGTCGTCGAGACGCAGACGATACGACTGACGATCTTCGCCGGAGCCGCGGATGAGCACGGATTTGTTCCCCGCTGCATATTGAGTGAGACCGCCGACAGCGACCATGACGTCAAGCACGGTCATGCCCGCCTGATAGGGCAGCGCGATCGGCTTTTGCGCTTCGCCGATGACGCGAACCTGCTGGTCGAAGGTCGACTGGAAGCTCGAAACGATGATCGAGACTTCCGGCGACTTCACATATTCTTCGAGTTGGCCTTCGAGGTCGGTGGCCAGTTGCGTCGGAGTTTTGCCTGCAGCGACCATGTCTTCGACGAGCGGCGTTGAAATGCGGCCGTCAGGGCGCACCGTCACCTTCGTCGACAATTCGGGCGCGCGCCAGACGAAAACATCGAGCTGGTCTAGCGGCCCGATCAGATAATCAGGCGATACTGCGCCCGGCGAACCGGCGACAGTCGTGGCGCTTGAGCGGAGCGTTTCGGAGCTCATGACATCGCCAGATGACGCACAGCTGGCGAGAAATACCGCGGCGAACGCGGCGGCGAGTTTGCGGAATAGCATCGGAATTAACCTCGTTTCTTCTCAATCGGGTCCCGCTCGCGGCGAACGGGCCGCGAATCGCCAGCACACTAGACGCACAGCAATTTCTTTGCCATGCCGCCGCCCCTGTCTGAACCCTGCCTATTGCCGAATATTAACCCACAGATCGGCGATTTTCTGGAAATCGGGGTCCGCTTCGGGATATCCGGGACCCCCAGGCCCATCCTTCCGTCTAAGGTCGATTTCGCCAAGCAGCGACGCCGCCTCTCGCTCGCGGCCAATTCTCGTCATCACTATGAGGTAGCGTCGCCGAAGATCGCCGTCTCCAGGATCAGCTATAACCGATTTTCGGTAAGCCGCCGCGGCGCCGGCATCGTCACCAGCGGCCGCGAGTGCGGCGCCCAGAACCCTCGCCGATGGGGCATGGGCGCGCGCCGATTTCAACATCGCGGCCAGCATTTCGCCGCCCGCCGCCTGCGCCGCAGATCCAAAACGTTCAGCATCAATCTCCGAAGAAAAAACTACATCCGGCGCAATGAGGCTGAATGATTTCGCCGCAGCGAACGCATCGCCGCCTTTTGCTTCAATCCTTGCAAGCGCAAGCCGCGCGCGATCTGCCGATTCATGACGCGAGAGATAAGCCGCAAGCAGATTGGCCGCCTTTTCATGCGCGCCTTCACTCGAAAGAAGCTCAGCGTGAAGCAGCGCCGGCGCCAGAAAATCAGGCGCGGCGGCGCTCGAACGAATGAGCGGGCGCGCGGCGCTTTCACGGTCGTCAAGCCTGATAAATGCCGCGCCGGCAAGCGCAAGGCCGAGCGGCGAACCTCCATTTTTAGCGGTCGAAATCGCGCGTGCGCGTATGCGGCGCAGATCGCCGCCCTTCATAGCGGCGGCGAGTTCGACGACAGCAAGCTCGTCCGGACTCGCGTCCTCGAAGCCCCGGAACGATGCGCCTGCGCCAACAAGCATCGCTGCGGCGCCCGTCGCGGCGTAATTTCCTTCAATCTTCATCAGATTGTCGTAGGTGTCATCCAGATCAACGGCGCCGGCGCGCATCGCTTTGATGGTCGCGAGCGCTGGGCGTTCTCTTTCAAGGCGCGTCACCAGC
>JBGSLM010000222.1:0-5931 GCA_041740755.1 Parvularculaceae bacterium
GCCCGGGACCAGCAACGCCGCCAGCCGCGCGCCCGCCGAATTCGCCTGGAGAACGCCGCCAGAGGCGCCACGATTCGTCGCCCAGACCTTCGAAGCGGCGCCCCCCGTGTTTCGCCCTGACAGGCAAGAGGGTTTGAGGAAAAATTTTTTCGGCCGGCAGATCAGAAATGCGGCGCCGAAACAATCGCCCGGCGCGCCAGATGCGCCGCCAAGACTTAAGGATTGAAGCGCATTTTTTGCGCTAGATTAAGACTCCCTTAACCAAAATTTTCTGACCTGTTGGTAACTTCATATTGACGACGCCTTGGGGGTCGATCACTATATCTTGTGTCGATGGCGGCAACGGCCCTTCCCCGGTTTCGGGCGGGCGGAAAGGCCTCCAAAGACGCCGCCGATACCCTGAAAAGGGACGGCAAACTACCGAAAAACCAGCGCGACGCCCCTACCGGCGCGCCCCTTTGGGGCAACCCGGCAGAGGATGCGCGCGCCCCTCGAAGAGGGGCATTGCGGAGAGGGAACGGGGTGATGTCGGCTGCTGCTGAAACGGCGAAAATTCTCGAAAATGCGACGTCTGCTGCGACGGAACCGCGCCGGCCGGACCTGCGCGTCGTCAGGGACATCGTCCTCGACCATTCGCGCGACGCGCTCCTTACCGATTTCGGCAAGAAGACGCTCGACGACCGTTATCTCCTCGATGGCGAGACCTATCAGGACATGTTCGCCCGCGTCGCCAGAACCTATGGCGACAACGCCGAACACGCGCAGCGGATCTATGACTATATTTCGCGGCTGTGGTTCATGCCCGCGACCCCCGTTCTGTCGAACGGCGGCGCAGCGCGCGGTCTTCCGATCTCCTGCTTTTTGAACGGCGTCGGCGATTCGCTCGACGACATCGTCGGCACCTGGAACGAGAACGTCGCGCTTGCCTCTAACGGCGGCGGCATCGGCACCTATTGGGGCGGCGTGCGCTCGATCGGCGAAAAGGTCAAAGGCGCCGGCGCGACGTCCGGCATCATTCCTTTCATCCGCGTGATGGATTCGCTGACCCTCGCGATCAGCCAGGGCTCGCTCCGCCGCGGATCGGCCGCCTGCTATCTCGACGTTCATCACCCCGAGATCGAAGAGTTCCTCGAAATCAGGAAACCGTCCGGCGATTTCAACCGCAAATCGCTGAACCTCCATCACGGCATCAACATCACCGACGAATTCATGGAGGCGGTCGCCGCCGACGCTGAATTCGGCCTGAAGTCGCCGAAGAACGGTCAGGTTCTGAAAACCGTCAGCGCGCGGAAATTGTGGCAGAAGATTCTCGAAATCCGGCTGCAGACGGGCGAGCCCTATCTCGTCTTCTCCGACACCGTGAACAAGGCGATGCCAAAGCACCAGCGCGAGCTCGGGCTTAAGGTCTCGACGTCGAATCTTTGCTCGGAGATCATGCTGCACACCGGCAAGGATCACCTGGGCTTCGATCGCACCGCGGTCTGCTGCCTCTCGTCGATCAACGCCGAGAAATATTTCGAATGGAAAGACGACGAGCGCTTCATTGAAGACGTGATGCGCTTCCTCGACAACGTGCTTGAAGATTTCATTCAGCGCGCGCCGGCGTCGATGGCCAAAGCCGTCTATTCGGCCAAACGCGAGCGCAGCGTCGGCCTCGGCCTCATGGGCTTTCACTCCTTCCTGCAAGAACTCGGCATTCCGTTCGAATCCGCGATGGCGAAGTCGTGGAACATCCGTCTCTTCAAGCACATCCGCATGGGCGCGGACGCGGCCTCGGTCGCGCTTGCGGACGAGCGCGGCGCATGCCCCGACGCGGAAGAGCGCGGCGTCAAGCAGCGCTTCTCCCACAAGCTCGCAATTGCGCCGACGGCGTCGATCTCGATCATCTGCGGCGGCTGCTCGCCTTGCATCGAGCCGATCCCGGCCAACGTCTTCGTCCACAAGACGCTGTCTGGCTCCTTCACTGTGAAAAACGTCTCGCTTCAGAAAATCCTCGATGAAAAAGGTCTAGACACGGACGACACCTGGGCGTCGATCATCGAGCATGAAGGCTCGGTCCAGCATCTCGATTTCCTCTCCGACATGGAGAAAGACATTTTCAAAACGGCGTTCGAGATCGACCAGCGCTGGGTCGTCGAACTCGCCGCCGACCGCTCGCCCTTCATCTGCCAGGGCCAGTCGGTCAACGTCTTCCTTCCCGGCGACATCGACAAATGGGACCTTCACATGCTGCACTGGACGGCGTGGGAGAAGGGCGTCAAATCGCTCTATTATTGCCGCTCGAAGTCCGTGCAGCGCGCGGGCTTTGCAAACGGCAAGGGCAAGAAAGCCCTCGACGACGCCGCCGCAAACCGCGAAATGGCGTCGGAACCCGGCATGGAAAATGTCGGCATACTGATGGCTGCGGCGGCGAAGACGGATTACGACGAGTGTCTGGCTTGTCAGTGAGGGCGACTGGACCGGCGCCGCGAGCGGCGACGTAAAGGAAATTACAACGGCCGTCATCCCCGGGCCGCCGCAGGCGGCCCCGGGATCTGCTTGGCCGCATGTCGCTCGTTGACACGTGGACTGCGGGTTCTCCGCTGCGCGAAGCCCCGGCGTGACGGCGAGGCGGACATCGCCATAGCCTGTCATTCCAGCGCAGCCGCAGGCGAAACCCGGAATCCGCATCAGTCCGATCATCACCTCATTCCCGCCCGCAATTGTCGCGCCGACTTCTTAAGCGTATCGTCAGCGCCGCCAATTGAGGGAGCCGCACATGCGCCGCACAACATTGCTCGCCGCCATCGCCATTCTCGTCGCCGCGCCGGCGGGCGCTGAAACCATATCCGAAAGAAAAGCGGTTATCCTGAAGGACCGGGCCGTTCTGACCCCTGCGCCCGCGACGATCGACATGGAGCCGCGGATGATCGCGTTTGACGCCAGGCTTTCGCGGCTAGAAAGCGACATCGCGTCGGTCGAAGCGCAGATGGATGCGATCAAAAACGATCTCGATTCGATGTCTGAAATGGGAGAGATGGAATCGCTTCGTCTTCAAATGGCGATGGACCGCATGTCGAAAATGATGTCGACGCTGTCGAACGTAATGAAGAAAATGTCCGACACTCAAAATACGATTACGCAGAATATAAAATAGCGCCGCTTTCGAAAGCCGTCCTTCCGGGGCCGGCGCAGGCGAAACCCGGAATCCACGTCGCGACCGATCCAGTGTCTGCGCAGCAGCGTTTCACGCCTCAGCGCGAACGGGATGGCGTGTAGGGATTTCGTATTCTCCCGCTTCAACGGCGCCGCTTGACAATCGTCCGTTCATCAACTATTCGCGCGCTCCATTATTTTTGGAGGACGTCATGAAAGACTTTTGTCTTTTCGCAGCGCCGCCAAACCGGAGCGAGCAGCCCCGGTAGGGCGGCTCTATCCGGAGGTTTCCGCTCGCGCTGACGCGGCGGCGTTTCCGTAAAGATCATTGGTGTTGAACGGCGCAGGCTGATCGCCGACGCATGCGACGCGTTTGCGTCCGCATGGCGGCGCAGCCTTGCCGAGATGAACCTGCGCTCCGGGCGCGGGAGGACGGCGCTCGCCATGTGCGCGTTATACTATTTGAGGTTTGCAACGTCGAGGCCGGCGCATTTGGCGCGCGGCGCGACGCTCGGCATATTTGCGCCCGCTTACGGATTCCGTAACCGGGAGCAAACGCCGGAATGGCTGCGCGCAGGGCTTGCCGAAGAAATCGACTGGTTTGAACGAAACCTCGATGTTCCCGGCCGGTTCGGCGTCGTCACGCGGCGTTCGCCTCGCCCCTATGCGGGCATTTGCTGGTTCCGCAGCGACGCGCGCGAGGCGATCCGCCATGCTGACGCGATCGCCGCACTCCTCAATGAATGCGGCGTTCCGCTGGCTCGCATCGTCTCCGAAGCGCCGGGCGAAATCGTCTGGCGCGACGACCAGCAAGTCGTTGCGATCCCTCGCCTCCATTAAAGCGAGATCAAGGCGCGCCAACACTCGCGCGCCTTTTTCCCGTTATTGGGACGCATTAACTATATAAGACATTGATCCGTAAGCGGATGAGAAAAAGTTATCCCCTCCCCCTTGGGCGCCTAACAGTCTGTTCGATGAACCCCGCGCCGCCGGCGCCGCGAAAGTTCGACTGAATTGACGACCTCACCGTCGACCGCCGCATCAGGGCGCCGGAGCCAGGGCCCTGCAAAGCAGCGCTCTGCGCCGCTTTGCGCGCGGGATGAAAACTGGGCCATGCCGGACGGCCGCCCGATTTTTCACGCAGCGCCGGTTGCTAAGGCATGGAACATCCCTATTCTGCGCCGCAACATGCAACCGCGACCAAAGAGTGAGTAGATGTCTGACGCCCTTTCCGCCCCGCGCGCCGACCTAAAACCCAACACGCTCGCCTATGAGGTGACGCCGCTCGTCAAGCCGACGGGTTTTCGCGAATATGACGCGCGCTGGCTTTTCGGGCCGGAAATCAACCTTCTCGGCATTCAGGCGCTGGGACTTGGCCTTGGCACGCTCATCCGCGAAGCGGGCAAGGAGCCGCGCATCGTCGTCGGTCATGATTACCGTTCCTATTCGACGTCGATCAAACAGGCGCTGACCGTCGGCCTGATGTCGGCGGGGATCGAGGTCAATGATATCGGCCTTGCGCTCTCACCCGTCGCCTATTTCGCGCAGTTTGCGCTCGGCGTTCCCGCCGTCGCGATGGTGACGGCGAGCCACAATGAAAACGGCTGGACCGGCGTCAAGATGGGTTACGACCGTCCGCTGACCTTCGGGCCGGAGGAAATGGGGCGGCTAAAAGAAATCGTGCTGAACGGCGAAGGCAGGGCGCACGCCGGCGGCGCCTATAAATGGGTTGCGGGCCTTCGCGAGCTTTACATCGACGACATCGCAAAGGCGGGAACAATTAAACGTAAGCTTAGAGTCGTCGCGGCCTGCGGCAACGGCACCGCCGGCGCCTACGCCCCTGAAGCGCTTGCGCGGCTCGGCGTTGAGGTCATTCCGATGGATGCGGAGCTCGATTACACCTTCCCGAAATACAATCCGAACCCGGAAGACATGGAGATGCTGCACGCGATGCAGCATGCGGTCCGCAAACACGGCGCGGATCTAGCGCTCGGTTTCGACGGCGACGGCGACCGCTGCGGCGTCGTCGATGATGAGGGCGAGGAGATTTTCGCGGACAAGATCGGCGTCCTGATTGCACGCGACCTGTCCGCTCTTCACAAAAATGCGCAGTTCGTCGTCGACGTGAAATCGACGGGACTATTCGTGACCGACCCGGTGCTGATCAGGAACGGCGCGAAGACGATCTATTGGAAGACGGGCCATTCCTATATCAAGCGCAAGAGCCATGAGCTTGGCGCGCTCGCGGGGTTCGAGAAATCGGGCCACTTCTTCTTCAATAAGCCGATCGGCCGCGGCTATGACGATGGGCTTGTCGCCGCAACGGCGCTTTTGCAGATGCTCGACCGCGCGCCGGGCATGAAACTCTCCGACATGCGAAAATCGCTGCCGAAAACCTGGCAGTCTCCGACCATGTCGCCGCATTGCGCTGACGAGGCGAAATACGGCGTCGTCGACAAGGTGGTGAAGCAGATTGAAGCTCTGGCGAAGTCCGGCGGCAAGATCATCGGTCAGAACATCCGCGACGTCGTCACCGTGAACGGCGTTCGCATCACCGCTGAAGACGGCACGTGGGGCCTCATTCGCGCCTCTTCCAACAAGCCCGAACTCGTCGTCGTCGAAAGCCCCACGTCAGAAGCGAACATGCGCGCGATGTTCAAGGAACTCGACGCCGTCCTTGCCGAGCACAAGGAAGTCGGCGCGTATAATCAAAAGATTTGACGGGAATGACCGGGAAAGCCGCACAGCATATGAACGCATTCCAGCGCGCCGGATTGATCGCGCTCGCCCTCGCGG